>JANQEC010000183.1 GCA_028278585.1 Cyclobacteriaceae bacterium
CCCATCTGCATTAAGCTCACGAAGTGCCTGCTTAATATCGTTGATACCGTATCTCCCTTCATACCGATCATAATCGTTGGGTTTGCCATCGGAGAGCAAAATCAACCACTTCTTACGGCTCGTCCTTTTCTTTAGCAAGGAACCACCGTGACGAATCGCCGGACCAATTCGGGTATAACCCTCGGGTTGAATTGCACCAATGTTTAACCTCGCACGGCTCCACGATTGATCAAAACTCTTTAGAGTAACATATGAAGCTTTACTCCTGGTTTTGGAGTAAAACCCATCAATTTGGAAATCGATCTGATATTCATTCAAAACTTCACCAAACAAAATGGAGACTTGTTTTTCAACATCAATGATCCTATTTCCTTTGGCATATCCATCGCTGGAAAGGCTCAAATCCAGCAAGAACAAAAGAGAAAGCTCTTTTTTTTGCTTTCTGCTACTGATGTATACTTTGTCATCCGGTGTATGTTTAGCATGTAGATCTGCTAACCGATCTGTAGCAGCGTCAATGTCTACATTATCTCCTGAAATTTGCCTCCTGACCAATTCCAACTCATTGTTCATTTTAGCGAAGATTTTCCTTAACTCGGTGAAAACAACTTTGTTCATTTCAAGTGTTTTTCGATAGTAGCCAGGTTTTGAATTAGTTAAAGCTTTTGGAAACACCTTGCAGAAATCGTATTTATAAGCCTTTAGCTTGTAATCCCATTCCGGATATGTCAAATGAAATTGATCCGATTCCAGTTCTTTACTTTCGGAAATAGTCACATTCCCGGCCATTTCTGCTTGATAGATTGAGTGCACGGGATCGTCAACACGGATCATGTGCTTCAAGTTGTAATCACTCAAGGCCTGAGCATCATCACCCAGCGTATCTTCTCCATCAAAATCGCGCCAAACCCCATTGAATTCGTCAATGGTCTCGGCCTTTTCAAAATTATGCGTCAGCATATAATCCTCCTGGGCCTTTTCATCGACAGCAATTACTTCAACCTCATCTGCCTGTTTTGCTTTTAATTCAGTTTCAGCTTTCACATTATTCGAAGTAAAGGATTTATCAGAAACATTTTCTAATTCTGGTTTATTTCCATAATGGTGGCTGTTTTTCATCCATCGACCAAAGAGCCAGGTCAGGTCAGAGGAAGTACCGTCATTCTCCTCTTTTTTCAACTTATGAATCAATTCGTTGTAGACAGGTTCAAGCAAAGGAAATTCCCTAAAAACATGCGCTAGCACCTTCTGAGATGATTGGACAGCCTGTTCCTGTGATTCTATTACAGGTTGGTTATCACCTGGAGACCAATTCAAATTGAGCTGGCGTTGTAGCGTCAAATAAAAAATCCTGAATAGATAAAACTTAATATTCAGTTCGCCTGAATCGAATAACGCACATTTTGGTGGTAGATAAAATGTGCTATCCTTCCAACCTCCCTCCCGCTCGGAGCTGACCAGTTCAATAGGATCACCCGAGATCGCCCTGGCCAGGATCAGCAGCCTTGAACGAATCTTGTCCAAATTGACGGTGAATTGAGAATCACCAAATTCATCATGTTTTTTCTTGCTAAGGAAATTGTAAATGCGTTGAAATATAAGTTGATCAAATTCCATATCAGATCATCAGGTTGACCAGGTCTTTTAATGCCGTCAACGTATCTTCATCGTCCGTCAACGGCTCTACAACCGCCACTTCGGTCGCAAGTCTTTTAGGTAAACCGGTATTGATGAGTTTTCCGGCATCTACCAGTAATCTGGTAGAAACAGTTTCGGTTAATCCCAATTCCGTTAAGTTCCGAATCTTAGTACCTATTTTCATCAATTTCCTAGAGGTCTCCTGATCAACTCCTGATTCCTTTCTTATAATTTCTGTCTCCACTTTTGGTTCCGGATATTCAAAAGAAACAGAAACAAAGCGCTGACGCGTAGAGGGTTTCAACTCCTTAAACCCTCTTTGATAACCGGGATTGAATGAAGCAATGAACATGAAGTCATCATCGGCAGTAATCTCCTCTCCTAACTTATCAAGATATAGCGTTCGACGAAAATCTGTGAGTGAATGGACTGCTACAATAACATCAGGTCGAGCCTCAGCAATTTCATCAAGGTAGATAATGGCACCTTCCCGGACGGCTCGGGTAAGTGGACCATCCTGCCAGATAGTTTCAGATCCTTTTATGATGTATCTTCCTATTAGATCGGTAGCTGAGGTTTCCTCATGACAGGCGACCGTATAAAGAGGGAGAGACATTTTAAACGCCATGTATTCTACAAATCTTGATTTTCCTGTGCCAGTAGGTCCTTTAAGGAGTAGTGGCAATTTATTCTTAATGGCATGCTCAAAAACTTCGATTTCTTTCCCTACCTGCCTGTAAAAGGGTTCATCTTTAAGAATCATTTGGTAATTATTTTTTCAGAATATTAATAAAGAAAGGCTGGCCCTTAAATGCAGAGCACAGCCTGGATTTATCCTTATAATACACTATGCTGCCGTGTTTAAGGCTTCAAACTCCTCTTCCTCTCTCATTTCTTCATCCGTTGGTCTTCCAAATTTGAGGAAGTTGGAAATGAAGAAAAGAATACCAATCGTAAACAACGTTGCAGCTAATATCAGTACAAAGAAATGAGGTTGTATCTCAATCGCAGTTGTCATGAAATCATACCCTGCGATACGCTCAAGATACACCTGAGCTACTCCTGCTGCTGCAAAAGCGGTGGTCATAGCAATCATCCCAATGTTTGAACACCAAAATGCAAGGTTTCCATTTCTATTATCAAAAATCTTTCGGCCAGTCATCAATGGCATGCTATAGCTTATTATGGCGAGAACCAGTGATGCATAAGCACCCCAAAATGCAAGGTGACCGTGCATAGCAGTTACCAATGTTCCATGTGTATATAAATTCACTTGGGGTAATGTGTGTGCAAGACCAAGAAGTCCAGCTCCAAGGAAGGATACAATAGCAGTACTAAGCGTCCAATAAAGTGCTAGCTTGTTGGGATGTTTTTTGTTGCCTTTTCTATACATCTGAACAGCGAAGACCGTCATTCCAAGAAATGCAAGCGGCTCGAGCGCAGAGAAGATACCGCCAATCATGAGCCAGTAATTAGGCCCGCCGGTGTAATAGTAGTGATGCCCGGTGCCAAGTATCCCTGAAATGAAGGTTAATCCCACTACCACATACAGCCATTTCTCAATCACTTCACGGTCTACACCAGTGATCTTGATCAGTAGATAAGCAAGGATGCCACCCATGATCAACTCCCAAACACCCTCGACCCATAAGTGAACCACCCACCATCTGAAAAATGAATCTACCGAAATATTGTCAAAATAGATCATTCCCGGGAGATACAACAAGGCTGCAAAGACAAGACCCATGATCAATACCCAAGAAGTAGTGCTACTCTTCCGTCCCTTTATTTGGGTCAACAAAATAATGACGAGGAACAGAATAACATTCAATGCTACCAACCAGTCTAGAGGACGTGGAATCTCAAGAAATTTTCTACCTTCCCACCAGCCAACGTGGAAGCCAGCCACGGCAACCACACCAACAATAGCAAAACTCCAAAATTGTAATTTGGCCAGCGGTACGGAAAACAGTTCATTGTCAGCCTCATCCGGTATGATGAAATATGCCGCTCCCATGAAGCCAGACAGGATCCACACTACCAAAAGGTTTTTATGAGTTGTGACAGCTGTGTTAAAAGCAATTAGCTCATGCAGGCCATCATAACCCATGTGCGCAAAACCTAAGATGAAGCCGTAGATGATTTGTAAAATCAGTAAGATCATACTCAGGGCAAAAAAGTGATAGGCTATTTTTTGTGATTTGAATTTCATAATCGTGTTTTTTTGATTTCAAAAAGGTCAGGTTAATTTCCAAGAGACGGTTCAGGAGGGAATCCATTAAGGTCAGTCCGGTTCATCCATTCAAAAAATGCAATCAAACCATCTACCTCTTCATCGGTAAAATCATACTTGACCATCATTCGGCCTCTTGGGCCCCAACCTTCAGGGGCGGTCAATACTGTCCTGATGTAGTCAGGTCCTTTTCTCGAATAAACACGGGTAAGTTCCGGTGCATAGTAGGCACCCTCACCCATAAGTGTATGGCAGCCCATACAGTTGTTTCTGTCCCATAGTTTCTTTCCGAGTATCACCTGTTCATTGATATCGGCATCATTTGTTTGAGCTGGAATTCCAACAGTTAGCGAATGAACTGACAGGCCCACAAATATTGCCATGAAAAGTATGACACCGCCCAGAAAGAACACTTTGGCTTGTTTTTTTGATAACATGGTAATTGTATTTGGGTTTAGATAAAAATTTCGTATATATAGATCTTTTTATCCGAAATAGCTATGACCTTACCCCGACACCGACATGATATTTATCAGTTGGATATTCATTTCATTTGACCTGATATTTCTATAATTCGAAAAGGTTAGCTATGATTGCACAAAGCAATGGCAAACCAGTCCCTACATACGAGTGAGCGTACAAAAATCGACCTTGTGTTGATCAAGGAACGGAATGGCAGCTGTGTATACGTCGACAAGAAAAATGGAATTGTTAAGATCACCTGGGTTAAGATTGTGGACAGAGAAACAGCTGTAGAAATCATCCATACGCTTATGAAACTTATGAAATCAGGATTGTTTCATAAGATACTCATGAGTAGGGATGATTTTACGCGCTTCACCGATGAAGCAAACTTCTGGATGCGAAACTTCCTTTTAAGTAATCGCTACAAATTCAACTATAAAATTTCTCGAATTGCTGGAGTAACTCCCGATGCGGCAAGAGCCAATGTTTTCGCAAACTTTATCAAACAAGCCATACAGGTGATATTCCCTGGTGTTAAAATTTCAAACTTCGAATTTGAGGAGTCTGCCATGGCCTGGTTGACCTGACTCCTGGCTTCTTTTTTTTAGTTCTTGCACTAATCCAACAATTCAAAATCAAGCAGTTCATCGTATTCATTCCCATTTATGATCAATGAAAGTCGGTGCAATCCTTTGTAATACTTGCGTGTTGTAATGATGTAGAAAGGCTGATCTCTGTTTATCTGAGTAGTGGAATCACCCTGGTAGACCTTCTCACTTATCTTGAAAACCTTCCGTGATAAACTGCCATTCGCTTTTTGGTAATACAGTCCGTATTCAAGCCGAACCTTCGTTGCAGATTTTAGTTTATTTGAAAGTTGAAATTTGAACGAAAGCTTCTCACCAATTTTTACATGTGGGGTTGTTATCGAAAAATTCTTGATCTCAATTTCTTCCACAGATCCAAATCCAAACAATTCCATTATCTCCCTGTTTCCTTCTTTTAGCAATGTCCTGCAAGCATGTTTGACGAGAGCATCCGTTTCTTTGGTCTTTCCAAACCAGGATTTGGCAATCGACACAACAATAGATGGATTGTCTTTGGCTATGTCATTCAAATTGTTGGCTACACTGCGCCTCACAAATTCTGAAGGGTCGTTTTTCAAATTATCCAGAATATGAAGTATTGGTTCCGGATCTTTTTTAAACGCTGGTAATGCCATCGCCCACGGGAGCCTTGGCCTACACCCCTCTGATGCCAAACGTCGGACTGTACTTTCCTTGTGTTTCGACCAACGAAGCATTTGCTTGGTCATTTTTTCAGGATATCTGACTAAAAAGGGGCGTACAGCAAACTCACAACTTGTGAACTGGGTGATCACCTCAAAAGCACTGACTGAAATTTCATAATCGTCCAAACCATGCTTCTCGACGTAATCTGGAAGAAACATATACTCAAATGACATCTGTTCCTTTTCTGTTTTCAGAATACCAACCAATTGCTTAAGAAGAGTGATGGCATCCTCAAAATCTGAGGGTAGGTGATCATGCAATACGGAAGATATGTGATACATCCGTTGTTTGAGCTCCCTGGATTTCCATTCTTTATCATAAATATCTCTGAGGAATAGATCCTTATGAAAATCAGGGATCACCTTAATTAAAGCATCTGTGAATTCAGCAAAGAAGGACTCGTTATAAACATTTTTTAAAGGCTCAGCCATGGTACTTTTTTGGCTAAACTAAAGTTGATAGTGACAGCCGTATGTCACTCAGCTTAGAAAAATTCAAATGATTGCATGTCCGGATTATCTCATCCTAACTGCTGAAACACATTCCTGCCGATTCCTTGTCCCCACCGGAAATTCTCAATGAGTTGCATTTTTCCATTTGAGTTGATTGATAGCTGGCAGGTAGACTCACCTCCCGCAATATTACCATCATTGTGCTCCTGGGCGTAGTTAAACTGAAGTTGATCTTTGTTGAGTTTTCCTACGAGAAAACCGCGTTCAACTTTACCTCCTGAATATCTTGCAGTGACGCGATTTCCTTTTTGATTGAACATGAAAATGGTATCTTGATTCACTACTCCGTTTCCCGCCGTTTCTACCACATTCATTTTGATGTTGTGCAGATTTATTTTCTCCTTCATTATTCCTTAATTGATGGCACTTAATACAATTTCATAGTGATTGACATGTTCATCGTAAGAAGCTAACATTGATTTTGCCTTATCTGGTACAACAGCTTTTTCGAGCTCATTTCCAGCAAACCCTTTGATCACTTCTATTGATTCCCATGTGGAAATCACAATGAATTCGATACCGGATTCAATATCTCTTCTCAAAACATGGACATCAATAAATCCGTCAATCCCTTTGAGGACCTCAAACGTATCTTCTTCCAGGTGGTTCAAATAGGAATTTGCTTTTTCTCTATGTGCAATTCCTTTCCAATGTCTTGCAATCATAACTTTGACTTAGATGTAGGATTAGATTTCAATATCAGCTAATTTAAAGATTTAATAAACCGGCGTTGGCAAAATATTTCTGCTCTCTTCTTGTTTTCACCCATTTTACTTTACTCGCCCAGGAGATCAAGGAAACCCCCAGTCATACGATTGACACGGTTCATGTGAAGGGGGATCGTTTCATCTT
The DNA here is from genome assembly GCA_028278585.1 of Cyclobacteriaceae bacterium. Taxonomy (GTDB): domain Bacteria; phylum Bacteroidota; class Bacteroidia; order Cytophagales; family Cyclobacteriaceae; genus Ekhidna. The sequence goes on from JANQEC010000183.1 coordinate 6,993, forward strand.
CATTGGTGAAGATGCGTATTATGTAAAAAACGACTCCACACTTTTCCTTCCTGATACAGTTGAGTTTTACGTCCGGAAAAACAACATGGAACGTACGGATGCCTTTTACCAAAAATTGGAAGGAAAAATGACCAAGCGAAAAGTATCACGTTTGATGTACGAACAACTTTTCAAAAGTCATAAGAAGGATGAACCTCATGATGAAGGATCGAGCAGTCAGCGATTCATTGCCTACGAGCGTGAACAAATAAAAAACATCAGATATAAGTATTTGAATGTCTTTGGTTCTGACATAAATGATACCACGGTAAGTACTTCCAACAAATGGGTCGATCTGCTTAATAAGTCTCACATCCATACGCGCGAATGGGTGGTGCGAAAAAACCTTTTGTTTAAACCTGGTGACCGTATCAGCCCGGATGCGTTGGTTAATAGTGAACGATTGCTTCGGAGGCAAGATTTTATTAAAGATGCCAGGATTTATGTAGATGAACGGGTTAGGAATCGGGAAGCTGATCTGATTGTTACTACAAAGGATGTTTTTCCTTACAATTTCTTGTTAAACCCTAACAACAACAATGGGGCTCGATTTGGAATTAGTAACATCAATATTGCCGGGATTGGACATGAGTTAGAGTACAACAACATCAAGGGTGGCGGTTCCGAGTTTTTCTACCGGGTTAGAAATATTGAGGGGACCTTCGTGGATGCTGAATTAAATTATTCGGATCATTTTAGAAAAACTGGTTTTGGACTGTTTCTCAGACGTGAATTCTTCACACCTGAAACCAAATATGCGGGTGGCCTCTCCATTAGTGGTTATGAGTTTGGAGAATTTGATTTCAACCCCACCACGGATGTTACATCCACATTTACCTACAACTTAAACTACCGCGATTTTTGGGTTGGACGTGCGTTTACCACTTCATTGGTCTCAAGCATTCTGGGACTTAAGGAAAACACAAAAGCAGTTGCGGCAGTCCGAATGGAAACTTCAGATTTCTTTGACCGACCGCTAACGAATGCCACAACCAACTTTCGCTATCACGACCGGACCAATTTCCTGTTCAGTATTGGTTTAACATCACGGTCATACTACAAGGACAAATTCATCTTGCAATATGGACGGACAGAGGATATCCCAACTGGAAGTGCCCTGGGGATTGTAATAGGAAATCAAAACGGGGAGTTTGAGGAAAGAACCTACTTTGGTCTTAACTATGCCCGGGGTGGGTATATCAATAAAATCGGATACCTGAACGCAATTCTTTCAGTTGGTAGTTTTTTTGACAATGGACTTGAAAACGGAGTATTCAAAATAGGGGCAGACTATTATACACGCCTTTTTTCATTAAATCAATTCAGGTTCCGGCAGTTTGCAGACTTCAATTTCACAACTGCCATAAATCCCGATGAGGAGATTATATTGAGCACCCAGGACCACATCGGAATCAGAGGTGTTTCCAATTACTACCACCGATCTACTTCAAGGTTCAATTTCAGAACTACTTCTTTGTTATTTACACCTGCCTATGTATTTGGTTTCCGGTTGGCGGTTTTTAGTTTTTTAGATTTTACAGCTACTTCTAACAATAGGAACAACTTTTTTGGGACAGATGCCTTCACTGGATTCGGTGGAGGTTTAAGCCTTAGAAACGACAACCTTGCCATATCAACCATCGAACTCAGGCTGGGATATTATCCAAGCGTTCCAATCAATGCTTCAACGGATTTTTTCAATATCGCTACCTCTTCTGATTTTAATATCAGGGACTTTGACTTTAAAGCCCCTGAAATTGTGCCTTTTAATTGATTATCCTTCTGTTTTTTCGTTGAGCTCTACGTTGCAGGTAATCGTAATTTCATTGCTTACGACAAGACCTCCACTTTCCATTGCACGATTGAATTTTACGCCATAGTCAAATCTGTTGATCACTCCGATAATCTTAAAACCTGCTTTTCTTCCATTTCTTGCCGGAATGGTTCCATTGTGTTTTACGTCGAACTTAATGTCCTTCGTCACATCCCGCATCGTAAAAGTTCCAACCAGGTAATGTTTATCTCCTTCCTTGGAGATCTTGCCCGAAAATTTAACTTCCGGAAATTCCTCGGCATTGAAGAAATCATCTGATTTCAAATGATTATCTCTCCGTTCGTTGTCTGTACTAATGGATGCCACTTTCGCTGAAAATTCAACTTCCGCGCCGTTAAAATCGTCGGGAGCATTGGAAACGGTCGCATCGAACTCTTTGAACTCCCCGGTAACTTCAGAAATCACCATGTGAACGGCTGAAAAACCGATATCACTGTGATTTTTATCAATGACCCAATTCGTTTGGGACCATGCAACAAAAGAAAAACAAACTGCAAGTAATGATGATAAATGCTTTTTCATGACTATTGATTTCCAATGAAGTTAGCTAATTATACATGGGTTTGGAAGGTCTGCATAACCTTTTTAAATCATATGTAAACCAGTATCCTGTTTGTCTTTCTTAGCAGATAAAGTCCGGCCCCTATTGAAAGGACATTGAAAACATTGAACATAAAGGTGAATTGCTCCAAAATATGGACTTCATCAATTCCTGTAAAATAAACGAGCGTCCATATCACATATCTCATACTTCCAAAAAGAATAAGAATAATCGCCCAAAGTTTCAGCAGAGGTTGAAGCCACTTTCTTCCTGTAAAAACTCCAAGAAAAATTAAACCTCCAAAGGTCAACGTCAGTAATAGGGGTGCAAAACTTCCTATTAAGGCAAATACCACAGATCGGATGATAAACGCTGTAAAGGTTAGCAGTAAAACATCAGCGTATGTTCGGTTTCTGAAATAAGCTCTTTCCATGGCTAGTTACTTTCTGAAGCAAGTTTGCTCATTACACCATACATCAATTCTGTGCAGGAAGAGAGGTACTCAAAATTTACAATTTGATACGTATCGTTCGGTGAATGGTAGTTGGGGTTGAAATCCCCGCCTACAAATTCCTCAGTAACAAGGATGGAGGGATATCCTGCATCATAGAATGATTTGTGATCCGAAGACATCACATTTGTCTTTTTGATTGGGACACCTAAATCATCAGCGGATTTCTCATAGGCAGGTGCCATCACACTACTAGCAGGTGATATTTCGATCGCAAAATCCCCATCAGCATCCCAACCAACCATATCAGCGATATGCACTGAATGGACCTTTACTCCTTCTTTCTTTAATTTCCTGGCAAAAGCCTTGCTTCCAATCTCATCGCTTTCTTCCTGGTCAAAAAACACGATCATAAAGTTTCTTGAGCGATCTTCCATTAAAGAAATCTGGTAGGCCAACGCATACACAAGCGCTACTCCAGTTGCATTATCATCTGCCCCGGGGGCTCCTGGCTCGGAATCATAATGAGCTCCAATAACTACAAATTCATCGCTAAGCGTAGTGGCTGGAATAACTGCATATACATTTGTTCCTTTATATGGAGCAAATAGAAGATCTACTAAAGCATTCACATTGGGATGCATATAATTGTGCCGCTCCGGATCCAGCAAGATCTCAGCAAGTGCATGAGTTAGGATCTCAGCTGCTGTTTTTCTATCTGCTGAGCTGCTTCTTTCATTCAGAACTTCTGAGTCGCTCCAGTTTTCATTTCCTGTCATCTTGGAGATCAATTGTTTTTGAAGAATTTCAACCTCCGATTTTGATTGTGCATTGGCATAAGTGCTAAATAGAATGAGCGTTGATACCAATAGCTTAATGTGTAATTTCATAATTGTCTAAGTTTTAAAATGTGGGTCGAACTTAGAGGCAGGTGGTTCAGGCAACTAATTAATTTGATATGTATGGTGAGTATTATGACACACACTAGCAATTGGACACCCAATCGCATTCGCCACCATTACAGAAGTGTTTGAGTCAATTTTTCTATGGTTCATCAAAAAGCTGGCAAGAGAAGATGGATTTAATCTACTTTTAAAAAATGCTAGCAATACTTCGTCGATTTCGGGGGTTTTTCCGGTTCAGGTTTAAGAGACCAGGATTCGGTTTGTGGAAATTTCGAATCAAATTCCGCATGCCACGGATCTTAAAATCTTTAGCTGGACTTATTAAGCGCGTGTTTTTGTTTCCTAAAAAAATCTTCAACAGAATCAGGGTTGGGAGGTGGATAGGACAAAGTCTGCGCACCAGGCGGGCATTGATCTTCACAATTTTCATCCTGGTCATGATTGTCGGATTCAACTTAGATGTTGCGATGGAAGAATCCGAAGCGTTACAGGTTTTCATGGGAATGCTGGCCATCGGAGTCCCAACTTACATTGTGTTATCCTGGGCATTTGAAAAATGGCGCTTGATCAAACAGCTAAAAAACGAAAATACCAATGCGGAATTGATGCTCTTAAAAAGTCAGATCAACCCACATTTTTTCTTTAATACCTTGAATAACTTATACGGCCTCACGGTTGAAAAATCTAACAAGGCACCCGAGGTTGTATTAAAAATCTCAGACATGATGAGATACACCATCTACGAAGGACAAAAGGATAAAGTGCCACTGAAAGATGAGTTGGAGTATCTTATAAACTATATCGAACTTCACAAAATCAGGTATCAGAAAAAAGTGGATATTAAGTTTACACACCACATCCAGGGTGATGGTTTTCAAATCACACCTCTTCTTTTCGTCATCCTACTTGAAAATGCGTTCAAGCATGGAATAGAAAGCCTGACTGAAAATGCATACGCACACCTGAGTTTAATTGCCGGAAACAATAAGGTGGTTTTCGCCATTGAAAACAACTATGATCCAAATGAAAAAAGAGCCCAGGAAGGAATTGGTTTGAAAAATTTAGAACGAAGATTAGAATTGCTCTATCCTCAAAAATATTCTTTACTGGTTTCAAATGAAGATGTGGTGTATAAAGTTCAACTGGAAATCGATCTAACATGACGACCTACATTATCG
>JANQEC010000216.1 GCA_028278585.1 Cyclobacteriaceae bacterium
TATCCACCATTTCAGTATTCCTTGTTTTTTCTCAATCAAACAAAAAACTAGATGAGCTTAAGAATGAAGTCCAGGAAAAAGTAGAAGCCAAATCCAAAATGGCCCAGGTGATGGTGGACAAGGTTTTCAGTTTCTCAGAGCTGGGGTTTCAGGAAATTCAAACATCAAAATATATCACTGACATACTTAAAGAAAACGGATTTGAAGTGACCCATGGAATTTCAGATGTACCAACTGCCTGGTGGGCAAAATGGGGATCTGGAAAGCCCGTGATCGCCATCGGTAGTGACCTGGATTGTATTCCAAAGGCCTCACAAAAGCCTGGCGTAGCATATCATGATCCAATCGTTGAAGGAGCTCCCGGGCACGGTGAAGGTCATAATTCCGGCACTCCGCTAAATGTTGTCTCAGTGCTTTCTGTGAAGGAAATTATGGAACGTGAGAATATACCCGGAACATTAATTATCTGGCCAGGAGTTGCAGAAGAGCAACTTGGAACAAAAGCCTATTATACAAGAGACGGCTATTTTGATGATGTAGACTTGTGCATTTTCACACATGTATCAAATAATATGACGGTATCCTATGGACAAGCTCGAGGCACCGGGATGATCTCTGTAGAGTACACGTTTGAAGGAGAGTCTGCTCACTCAGCAGGAGCACCATGGAGAGCGCGCAGTGCTGCAGATGCAGTCGAACTTATGAATATCGGTTGGCAATACAATAGAGAACATTTGCATCCATTGGGAAGATCACATTCTGTTATAAATAATGGTGGAGATCAACCCAACGTAGTACCTTCCAGAGCTTCCATATGGTACTATTTCCGAGAAGTCACCTATCCTAAAATTATGGAGGTCTATAAACGTGCGAATGAAATTGCAGAGGGAGCGGCTATGATGACCCGGACAAAAATGTCAAGCAGAATTTTAGGAACTGCCTGGCCAAGGCATTTCAATAAGGTTATTGCGGAAGCTATGTATTCAAATATTCGTGATGTTGGATTACCCGAGTGGAGTGAAAATGATCAGCTACTTGCTAAAGCAGTGCAAAGAGAAGTGAATTCACCAAGAGACTCGAACGGGCTGGCAGTAAAACTTGATACCATCAGACTTCCAGTTAAGAATCCGGTCAGCGGAGGCTCGGACGATATTGGAGACATTTCATGGAAAGTACCGACGGTAACACTAAGGTATCCATCAAATATTCCAGGACTACAGGGACATCATTGGTCTAACTCCATTGCAATGGCTACTCCAATTGCTCATAAAGGAGTAATAGCAGGTGCAAAAGTGGAAGCGATGACGCTACTTGATTTTCTTCTCCGACCGGAGTTGGTGGATCAGGCGTGGGAGTATTTTAAGACAGAACAATCATCCAAGCAAAAATATGTACCTATGGTTTCGGATTCTGATAAACCTGCAACTTACCTCAATCGCGATATTATGAAAGAGTTTGCTCCGCAATTGGAGCCCTTCTACTACGATGAAACCAAATATAATTCCTACCTGGAACAGCTTGGAATTAGCTATCCAACGCTGCGAAAAGACCAATTAGAGGCTATAAAAGAAAAGTAGTAGTAGAGCAGACGCTTTCCTTAAAGGATAAGCATCGCGTCTCCGTAACTGAAAAAACGATACTTTTCTTTGATAGCCATCTGATACGCTTCATTGATAAGTTCATATCCACCAAACGCGGAAGCCATCATTAGCAGTGTGGATTCCGGCAAATGGAAATTCGTGATCAATGCATCACAGATCTTAAAATCGTAGGGAGGGAAAATGAATTTATCAGTCCAACCTGAATTTTCTTTCAAAAGCCCGTTTGCAGAAACTGAAGACTCCAACGTTTTCATCGCAGTTGTACCTACAGCGCAAATTTTTGTTCTTTCATCAAGTGCACGATTCACGCGATCAGCCGTTGCTTTTTCAACCCAGTAGTTTTCAGAGTCCATTTTGTGCTTGGTCAGGTCCTCAACATCTACAGGCCTAAAGGTTCCTAACCCAACATGCAACGTAATGTTTGCAATATCTACACCCACCAATTCCAGTTTTTTCATCAACTGCGGGGTGAAGTGCAATCCGGCAGTTGGTGCTGCTACAGCTCCAATTTTATCGGCATAAATTGTTTGAAATCGCTCCCGATCTTCCGGTTCCGCAGATCGTTTTATTTCCTTTGGTAGCGGGGTCTCTCCCAGAGCATCAATCATATTGTAGAATTGCTCCCGGTCTCCATCAAAAAGGAATCGGATGGTTCTCCCTCTACTCGTGGTGTTGTCAACAACTTCAGCTACTAACTCTCCATCTCCAAAATAAAGTTTGTTGCCAACTCGTATCTTTCGTGCAGGGTCTACCAACACATCCCATAGCTTCATTTCCTGGTTAAGCTCACGAAGCAAAAAAACTTCGATTTTAGCACCTGTCTTCTCTTTATTCCCGTATAATCTAGCCGGAAACACTTTAGTGTCATTGATGACAAAAACATCACCTTCACCGAAGTAATCCACGACATCTTTGAAAACTTTGTGTTCAATTTCTCCACTGTCCTTATGGACAACCATAAGACGTGATTCGTCTCTATTTTCATTTGGATGTAAGGCGATGTGACTGGATGGAAGATCAAACTTGAACTCCGATAATTTCATTCCCATAGGAAAACAGGTATATTATTAATAAGGAGCGCAAAATTAGCAAATATGTTTGATTAAATTTGATAATTACTTAACCCATTATACAGTGTTAATATTCAAGTTAATATTGGAAAGTTTTAGGTTCGCCTGGAATGCACTCCGTATGAACCTGCTGAGAACCACATTATCCCTTCTCGGAGTGACCATTGGCATCTTTGCCATTATCGCGGTATTTACATTGGTTGATTCATTAGAAAGAAATATTAAAAACAGTTTGCGTTTTCTCGATGCTAACAATTTGGATATTCGAAGATTCCCGTATGAATTCGGGCCAGATTTACCTTGGTGGGAGTATTTGAAAAGACCTTATACCAATTATGAGGAATATGAATTCCTGAAAGAAAATCTTAAAAATGATCTTGGCATAACCATTTTTGCCGTAACCGGAGGTGAAACGATAAAATTGGAAAGCAACAGCTACAATGACGTGAATGTAATTGGTACAGCCTACACGCATCAGGATGTATACGATGTAGCTTCGGAAATAGAATTGGGAAGATACTATACTCAGCAAGAAGCTTCCAGCGGTAAAAATGTTGCGTTAGTTGGATATAAAATTGCCAAAAAACTATCTCCACGAGGCAGTATTTTAGGAAAAACCATTAAAATCAAAGGCTTAAAATTTATTGTCATCGGAATGTTCGAGGAGGAAGGAGAATCCATTTTTGGAGATTCCGGAAATGATGAAGCGGTGCTTGTTCCTTACCATGCATTCAAAAAAATGTTTTATTCCGGGCGGACTCGAGGCGTAGAAACCTTGGTAAGTGTAAAGGGGAAACCAAACGATATTGGATTGGTAGAATTGGAAGCGGAAATCACTGGTCTGCTTCGTACCAAAAGAGGATTACGACCCAAGCAAAAGAACAACTTTTCGGTTAATCGTCAAGATGCGATCATGAATATCATTGGCTCAACGTTTGACGTGATTGGTGTTGCTGGATGGGCCATCGGGGGATTTTCAATTCTGGTAGGAGGTTTTGGAATTGCTAACATTATGTTTGTCTCAGTTCGTGAAAGAACCAATATTATCGGTATTCAAAAATCACTTGGCGCTAAAAACTATTTCATTCTATTCCAATTTCTCTTTGAAGCAATTTTCCTTAGCCTAATCGGTGGTGGTGTTGGGATTGGAATGGTCTACTTACTGTCCCTGGTGAGTTTAGGTAACCTCGACCTGGTGTTAACCTTTGGTAATACAATTCTGGGCTTTGGTGTTGCCGGGATTATAGGAGTTGTGTCCGGGATTGTACCAGCACTCATGGCTGCACGACTTGATCCTGTAATTGCTATTAGAACTCAATAGTTATTTGGTTAATTAGTTGAATAGTTAATCAGAAGAGTTTTTCATTCAATACTAATTCACCAATTCACCATTCAACTAATTAACTATTTCCATTCAACTTATCCTTGATAGCCTTTTCCAACTCTTCCATCAGTTCCGGGTTATCTTCAATGAGTTGTTTAACTGCATCACGCCCCTGACCTAGTTTATTTCCATTGTATGAAAACCAGGATCCTGATTTTTGAATTACATCCAGTTCAACTCCGATATCAATAATCTCCCCACTCTTGCTGATACCACGGCCATACATGATATCAAACTCAACGACTTTAAAAGGTGGCGCTACTTTGTTCTTAACCACCTTCACTCTGGTTCTGTTACCCATCACATTGTCCGCAGATTCTTTTATTTGTCCTATTCTGCGAATGTCTAACCGGATAGAAGCATAGAATTTTAGCGCATTACCCCCTGTAGTAGTTTCAGGATTTCCAAACATCACACCTATTTTCTCTCTCAGCTGATTAATGAAAATACAAGAGCATCCCGTTTTACTAATTGTGCCGGTTAACTTCCGAAGTGCCTGGGACATTAACCTTGCCTGAAGGCCCATTTTGCTATCTCCCATCTCACCTTCTAACTCTCCGCGAGGAACCAATGCCGCTACTGAGTCAACAACAATGATGTCTATTGCTCCTGATCGAATCAAATGCTCCGTTATCTCAAGTGCTTGCTCACCATTATCCGGTTGAGAGATCAAAAGGTTCTCTGTATCGATCCCCAATTTCTCCGCATAAGACTTATCAAACGCATGCTCAGCATCTATAAATGCTGCCAAGCCACCTTGCTTCTGAGCTTCAGCAATACAATGCATAGATAAAGTGGTTTTCCCGGAAGATTCAGGGCCATAAACCTCAATCACTCGTCCACGTGGAATTCCACCCACTCCTAATGCCATGTCCAGACTTAAGGAACCTGTTGATATTACCGGGACGTCTGCCACAGTCGTATCATTAAGTTTCATGATGGTTCCTTTTCCGTAGGTTTTCTCCAGTTTATCAATGGTAATCTGGAGGGCTTTCATTTTTTCATCTGAGTCTGACATACGATTGGTATCAAGATTTTAAACTTGACAAAAATAGCAGTTATGATCTGAAGAAAAATGGATTTAGCTAAAAATATTAGTAAAATTTTTCAGGCTCCATTTACCTGATTTTCCTTCTTGGTATGCAAAGCGTAAATCATATATGCGCCCAAGGCCGTTCCGATTGGAAATTCAAATAACAATAGAACGGCTGGAACCATGGCGAATTTCTTCCCCCATTCCTTGTCTCCTACCAGGCCCATTCCAGAAGTAATGAAAAGAGCAGCTAAAATCCCATAGAATATCGGAAAGAAATACAGAATTCGATGTGGATTGCGAATATGAACAAAAAAGATCTCAATGCGATCAAAATCCAGCCAGAAGTCAGATTCCTCAAATGCCTCAAGAAAGAAAAATGAAAAAACAGAAAAAGGAACCAGGATCAGACCCAGAGCCAACATGATTTTCCCGATAATTTTCAGGTTTTGATCGTGATCTTTTAAATCCATGACTTAAAGGTAATGTAAGTTACTATGTAATACAAGGTAACTTACGATAAACAATAAATAAAGTTGTGGCATGGTTAAGAAAATCCTCTACCTCCTATTGATCATTTTCATTGGGTCCTGCATTCTCTACTGGGATCTTTTATCTTATGGAATTGGACAAGCCAGAGGTCAAATTAGCATCATAAGACAAGCACGGGATATAGAAGAGGTGCTCGAAGATGCAGGCTTTCCTGATTCTCTAAAACAAAAAATTCGCATCATTCAAGAGGTAAGAAAATTTGCCATCAACTCGATTGGGCTAAAAGACTCAAGAAATTATACCACACTTTTTGATCAGGAAGGGAAGACATTGCTGTGGAACCTGTCCGCTTGTGAACCTTATAGTTTCACTCCTAAAACCTGGTCATTTCCATTTCTGGGATCGTTCCCGTATAAAGGTTTTTTTGATTTAGACAAAGCCAGGAAAGAAAGAAATCTCCTTAAATCTGAAGATTACGATACTCGCATTCGACCTGTTGGTGGCTGGTCTACGCTTGGCTGGTTTTCTGATCCTATTTTATCCAATATGTTAGATCGGTCTGAAGGAAGATTAGCTGATCTAATTATTCACGAGCTAACACATTCCACGTTATTTATAAAAGACAACATCGTGTTCAATGAGAACCTTGCTTCGTTTATTGGTGAACGAGGTGCAATCCAGTTTCTTGAATCCAAATATGGAAAAGGCTCTTTCGAAGTAGAAGATTATCTACTACAAGATGAGGATGCCCTGAATTTTACCAAACAAATGCTTCATTCAACCCAATTATTAGATAGTCTTTATTCAACTTTTAAGGATTCGGATCCAGAACAAGTCAAGGAAAGTCAAAAAAGTGATATGATAGAAATGATAGTCAATGCTGTTGATACCATTCATTTTCATGACAACAGGTACTACCACATATTTGACGATGCATATCCGAACAACGCCTACTTCATGTCTTTTCTAAGGTACCATTCCTCAGAAGATTCGCTATCAAATATTCTAAGATCAAGGTACAAAGGGGATCTAAGTCTTTTTATCGAAGGAATGATCGCGTACCATGAAGATTGACTACATTTTATCAAATTGTTACGTTTTTAACATAACGTTGATTTCTGGCTAATTTTAAATAATCTTGAGCTTAATCCAGCCAGGCAAATACTGGTGACTAACTTTGTTTTTAAATGCTGGCAACCTCCGGCAAGAAATGGCAAAAACCGATCAAAAAATACTGCTAATCGACGATGAGGAAGACATCCTCGAGCTGCTGAAATATAATCTATCAAAAGAAGGCTACGATGTGAGAACTGCCATTGATGGCATGAAAGGAGTAGAAGTCGCCAAGTCTTTTGTGCCTGACCTGATTCTTCTCGATATCATGATGCCAAAGCAGGATGGAGTTGAAACCTGCCGTCAAATCAGGGAAATTCCTGATCTCTCCAATTGTTATGTTATTTTCCTTACAGCCAGGTCTGAAGAGTATTCAGAGGTGGCAGCTTTCGACATGGGTGCAGACGATTACATTACCAAGCCCATTAAGCCAAGGGCACTGATGAGCAGGATAAATGCACTTTTCAGGAGGGAAAAGAAGCAGAAAAAAGAATCGAATCAAATCGCATTTGGTGATCTCATTGTGGACAGGACAAGTTACACGGTTACGATTGGCAGCAAGAAGATCAATTTGCCCAAAAAAGAGTTTGAATTACTCTATTTCCTTGCTGAAAACCCAGGCAAAGTATTCAACCGGGACGAGCTACTCAGAAACATCTGGGGTACGGATGTTTATGTTTTGGCAAGAACGGTCGATGTTCATATCAGAAAGGTCAGAGAAAAAATCGGAGACGGCTATATATCCACTGTTAAAGGGGTTGGATATAAATTTGAAACAAATTAAAGCGACTCCCACATGCAGTTTAATCCTAAAGCAATTGCTTTGCTTCTATCAGCGTGCGTCGCTGTTATTACGACTGCATTTGTGTCGCTTGTTCCCGATGTTCCCCGGAATGGTTTATTAATAGCATCCTTGCTCTCCTTTTTATCTTCCTACATTCTAGTGAGAATATTTCTTGAGTTCTTTTTCTTCAGGCAGGTCAATGAGATAAGAAACAACCTGAAGCAGATCAAGGATGGGAAATTCTACTTAAGAAAATCTGCTGAAAATCCTCTGAAAAAGATTAACAATGAAATTTCAGATTACGTCAAAAGCAAACAGGAAGAAATTGACAAACTTAGAGAGCTTGAAAACTTCAGAAGGGAGTTCATAGCTGATGTCTCACATGAATTAAAGACTCCCATATTTGCTGCTCAAGGATTTGTCCATACACTG
>JANQEC010000242.1 GCA_028278585.1 Cyclobacteriaceae bacterium
GATCGTTGAGCCGACTGATCACTTGCTCTCAGATTTCTTTCGAGACCTCCATTGATCGGATGAAGAATAAAAACAACGAAGGGTTTGAAGTTAACTATATCGTCTCTATGCCTGAGGCAAACCCACTAGACATAAAAAATAGTTTTGGAGATGTTCTTATGGGCAATAGAGGTGGTGATCTGGATATCAACGTTGCTTACGGATCAATGAGGGTAGGTGATGTTGCCGGAGACACAGAACTTAAGCTATCTTTTGGAAGTGGTGACATCAATAATATTAAAGATGGAGATCTCACGATAAAATACAGTGATTTCTCCATGGAGTCATCTGATAACATTGAACTCAACCAGGGATTTTCAGATGTCGAAATCGGTGAAGTTGATGATTTGGAATTAGAAAGTAAATATGGTGATGTTGAAATTGAAAAGGCCAATATCATTGATGCAGATATCCATTTTTCAGGGTTTGAAATCGAAGAGTTAACTGGAAAACTCGAAATGGAGGCCAGCTACATAGGTGACTTTCGGTTAAGACGACTAGCTAAGACATTTACGCTAGTAGACATTGAAGGAAAATTTGGCTCATATGAAATCGGGCTCGAGCCTGGACTAAATGCCAGGATTGAGGCAGAATTCAGTTTTGCCGATCTTAAATCTTACTCAGACCTTGATATAGACTTTCACTACAGAGTGAAAGAATCCAACAAGAGTATGTACAAAGGAAAAATCGGGAACGGTGATGAAAGCAAACTGATCAGAATTGATTCCAGCTATGGAAATCTTCGATTAAAAGAGGACTAATAAGCACACGCATCAACCCACGAAAAGGCATGATCTACCGATCATGTCTTTTTTTGTTTATATCCAGCCAAATATTTCTTAGTTTTCTGTCCAATAAATCAAGAATAATGAAATTCTCCATAACAATTATTGTACTTATTCTGCCCTTTTCGCTTCTGGCACAAGAAATGAAAAGTGAAAACAGCAGGATGATCCCTGTTGATAAGACGGTTGTGACCAACCATCAAACCACAATCAAAGGCAAATCAGTTTCATACAGAGCTACCACAGGAACACAGCCTGTCTGGAATGACGATGGAGAAGTTCTAGCTGCTGTCCACTATACCTATTACGAGCGAACAGACATCAGAAACAAAAGCGCTAGACCTCTGATGATCTCATTCAATGGCGGTCCTGGTTCAGGATCCGTGTGGATGCATCTGGCCTACACTGGACCAATGATATTGAAAGTAGACGATGAAGGATTCCCAATTCAACCTTATGGAGTAAAAAGCAATCCTAATTCAATTTTAGACGTAGCAGATATTGTTTTTGTAAACCCTGTAAATACTGGCTATTCAAGGGTAGTTAAGAAAGATACAGATCGAAGCATGTTCTTTGGCGTCAACGCCGACATCAAATACCTCGCTGAGTGGATCAATACGTTTGTCACAAGAGTGAACAGGTGGGAATCTCCTAAGTACCTGATTGGAGAAAGTTATGGTACTACGAGAGTTTCGGGTCTGGCATTGGAACTTCAAGGAAGACAATGGATGTACTTGAATGGGGTAATTCTTGTTTCTCCAACTGAATTGGGTATTCACAGTGGAAACGGAAGAAGAGATGGCCCGTTGGGAGCGGCCTTAAGACTTCCTTATTTTACTGCAGCAGCGTGGTACCACAAGAAACTTCCTGCAGATCTGCAGCAAAAAGATCTGGATGAGGTTTTACCCGAAGCAGAAAAGTATGCAGTGGAGGAATTGTTACCTGTTATTGCCAAAGGAGGTTTTGTTGATCAAGAGGAACGTAATCAGGCTGCAAAAGCCATGGCAAGGTATTCTGGGATTTCTGAAAACGTAATTTTGCAGTACAACCTCGACGTACCTACAAGTTTCTACTGGAAAGAACTACTTAGAGGTGAAGGGTTTACTGTTGGTCGATTGGATTCACGATACAAAGGAATTGACAGAACAGAGGCAGGCATCCGTCCGGATTTTAACTCCGAACTGACCTCATGGTTACATTCCTTCACACCCGCTGTAAACTACTACTACAAAAATGTGCTCAAGTTCGAAACAGATGTGAAGTACAACATGTTCGGACCTGTTCACCCCTGGGATAGAGACGGTAACAATACTGGAGAAAACCTTAGACAAGCCATGGCACAGAACCCCTATCTTCACACAATGGTTCAATCTGGCTACTTCGATGGTGCAACTAAATACTTTGACGCCAAGTACACCATGTGGCAAATAGATCCTAGCGGAAAAATGAAGGATCGACTATCGTTCAAAGGCTATCGGTCCGGCCATATGATGTATTTGAGAAACGAAGACTTGATCAGCTCAAACGACCATTTGCGAGAGTTTATACAGAAGACCATTCCGAAGGCCGGAGAAGCGGCAAAATATTAAGGAGACAAGACCAGCTCGAAGGAGCCTTAGGTTAGATCCAGGATTTTAATTGGATGATCAAAAGCAGTAAACTTCATTTACCAGTCCTGAGTGTTCTCTTTTTGGTTCTTTCCGTTTTCTTGTTTTTGAAATTCGGGGTAAAGAATGTCAATGATTCCCATCGGTACCTTGATTATGCAACCAACCTTTCCAATGGATTCTATTTCGAGGATCACAACTTCTGGTACATCAGCTATTCCTTTTTCATCTTTCTAGTAAGATTCATAAGTGGCTCTTCCAATGAAATCAACCTGATAGTAAGTCAAATTGCACTGAGCTATTTCTCAATGCTACTTCTCTACAAGGCAACCGACAATTTTTTTAATAACAAAGCCGCAGCTTTTGTAAGCGCATTACTTTATTTGATCTTCATTGAAATTCTTACCTGGAATTTTTATATCCTAAGTGAATCTTTCTATGTCAGCCTCACGTGCTTTTCCTTATACTTTTTGTCGAAATATCTGAAAGGTAAAAGATCTCTACTGATTTGGATACTCGGAAGTTTAACCGTTTTTATAACCATCTTAGCCAAACCTACCGGAATAGCACTTCTTGCCGGCATCATCGGCATTGTTGTATTCAACGCTTTCAAATACATTTCCAAACCAATCTTCAAATATTCCTTCGGATTCACTTTAACTATTTTCCTATTGGTTCTGGTTAATAAAATGTTGGAGACGTTTTTAATAATGGAGAACTACAGCATAGGAGAAGTTGTGTATGCAATTAGTACACTTCCATACAGAGCAGAATATGCATCCTTATTTGTTTCAGTACCTGAGAATTTAGATTTTCCCTCGATCCATTATCAACCGCTTCTAAAAATCATCTATTTCATCGTCTTCAACCTGAAATACTGGATCACACTATTCCTTACGAAAATCTTTTTCTATTTAGTTCATGTAAGACCATTCTGGTCAATTCAGCACAACCTATTTAACATTGCTGTACTCCTACCGGTATATTACTATTCGATTAAAAGTCTGATCTCATCCATAAGATCAGATGAGCTTAAAATTTTTTCCATTACTTACTTTTCTATCCATGTATTAAGTGTTGGGATAACCACTGTTGACTGGGATGGCAGGTTTCTAATGCCTGTGCTTCCTCTACTTTTCGTTTTGTGTAGCAATGAAATTGCAAAAGACTTTGAAAAGCTGTTTTCCAGGTTCAAACGATCCGAACATGTCACTAGTGAAATCTAGTCAAATCAACCAATTAAGGATTCATTTTAGTGGTATCAACAATGCTACATGACTATTTGAGAAATGAGGTCATTGCTACTATTTCTTTTCTCAATCTTGTTACAACGCCATATGGTAGCTCAATCAAAGATTGATGTTATTCCTAAATGGGATTTTGGTATTGAATATTATACTCCACTGGATAATGACAGAGATATTCAAACTATTTCCTTCAATGTTTTGTATGGATGGGAACGGGATGTCAAATCACCATTCACATTCAGTACAGGAATCACGCTCACCCGAGCCTGGGGGTCAATCACCCAACTAGATGATACTTTTAATCCGGTTGAATTCGAGAACAGCGCTTCAGGCTTAGGCCCCATCCTTTATTTAAAATATGAGCCATTTAACCAGAATGGATGGTCATTAGCTCCTGACTTTCTAGGTGGTATAATCTTCTATTCTGAAAAATTTCCTGCAGGTGGAGATATCTACAATTTTATGTGGCGTCTGGGAGGTGTATTGACTTACAAAGTTCACGAATCCAACTATGCAACCGGACTTTCATTTCGGTGGATGCACGTTTCTAACGGACAGGGAATTACACCGAAAAACCCATCATACGAAGGCCTGGGTATTGGAATTTCGTTGACCAAATACCTTAAATGAATTTCTTGTAAAGCCAGCCTCAATCTGACATAAAAGTTGGGTATTGATGGACCGCTGATCAATTTTTAAGACAATTGATCAAAATCTAAAATAATCCTTATTTGATATGTCATACATTGAATACCATAAGAACAACAAACGCATGAAAAGTATACTATCACTTCTGGCCGCCATTATTGTTTCAAGTGCAACAGCATTCAGCTATCAACAGGCTGATACGACGAAAAAAAAGAAAAAGGATCTTCCTTTAGAAGCAGGCCGAACGTTTTCAATTAAAACTTCGGAAGCCTCCTGGATAAGCCTTGATATAAGTCCAGATGGTCAAACATTAGCTTTTGACTTCCTGGGTGATCTATACACCATGCCCATTGCTGGTGGCACTGCCTCCCAAATTACTTCAGGGCTGGCCTTCGACGGACAACCCAGATTCTCTCCAGATGGTAAGCAACTGGTTTTCACCTCTGACAAGAGTGGTGGCGAAGGCATTTGGGTGATAGACCTTGAAACAAAAGAAGACCGTCAAATCACCAGTGGTAAGTCAGAACGCTACCAGTCTCCCGAATGGAGCCTCGATGGAAAGTACATCATTGCCTCAAAGGCAGGAATGCGGAGGGGCACAGTAAAATTATGGATGTATCATGTGGATGGCGGAACCGGAACCAAGTTAATGCCAAACCCGGAAAACCTAAAAATGACCGGAGCAGCATTCGGAAACAATGACCGATACATCTGGTTTGCTCAACGTAGCGGTGATTGGAGTTATAACGCGATTTTTCCTCAGTATCAGATAGGAAGGTATGACAGAGAAACCGGTAAAAGAGAAACCCTGACTTTCGGTCCTGGTGGCGGAGTCCGACCTACCCTCTCCCCTAATGGACAGTGGCTGGTCTACGGAACCAGGTATGAAAGTGAAACAGGCCTCATGATTAGAAACTTGTCTACTGGAGAAGAAAAATGGCTTGCATACCCTGTACAGCACGATGACCAGGAATCGCGCGGAACAAGAGATGTACTGCCGGGAATGACATTCACCAATGACTCTCAAGAAGTTATCGCTTCCTACGCCGGCAAGATCTGGAGAATCCCAATATCAGGAGGTGATGCAACTGAAATACCATTCACCATTGACACATCCATTGAATTAGGTCCGGAGTTGCAATTTCAATACCCTATTCCTGACAGCTCTACATTCATCGTTAAGCAGATAAGAGATGCTGTTCCTTCTCCGGACGGAACGATGTTGGCCTTCACCTCTCTGGATCGGCTTTATGTGATGAACCTTTCTGACAGAAGTCCAAGAAGAGTTGGAAATGGAACCTTCACTGAAGCACAGCCGACCTGGTCGCCGGATAGTGAATGGGTCGCTTATAGCACATGGAACAAGACTGTTGGACACATTTATAAAACCAAGGTAGCTGGTCGGCGACCTGGGCAAACGGTTCAGATAACTAGTGAAAATGCTATTTATAGACAGCCGGCATGGTCAACGGATGGGAGACGTATTGTTGCCATAAAGGGACCGGCCACAAGCTACAAGAACTCATTAAATCAAGGAGCCCCGGGTTCTTCCAGGGAAATTGTCTGGATGGATGCCAATGGAGGAGCAGCTACTCGAATAGATTATGCTTACGGCCGATACAATCCTCATTTTACGAATAAGACTGATCGAATTTATTTAAACAACAACGACGGAGGATTGATTTCGATTCGATGGGACGGGACAGATGAAAAAGAACATCTAACGGTAGTTGGTTCCAAACCTCCGGGATTCGATAACCAAATTGAAGCCTCTAGCATTATTATGGGAGTGGACGGAAAACAGGCTGTTGCTAACGTCTATCGTGACATGTTCTTGATTACTGTGCCTATAGTAGGTGGAAAAACACCAAAAATTGATGTTTCCAAAGGAGATAAAGCGAATTTCCCGATCAAGAAGCTTTCCGACATTGGGGGTGAATTCCCAGCCTTCTCAAAAGATATGAAAAAAGTTCACTGGTCCATCGGAAACGCACATGTGATCTATGATCTGGATGCCGGAAAAGTAATGGAGGATCAGCGAAAAGCAGTTGCCAAAAGCTTTGAAGATCAGGATAAGAAGTTGAAAAAAGACACCTTATTGTATGAGCCAGAGGAATTCAGGATTGAGATTGAAGCAACAAGGGATATCCCAAAAGGAACAGTAGCGCTGGTTGGTGGAAAAGTCATTACCATGAAAGGAGACGAGATTATCGACAATGGTGTAGTAATTGTTCAGGACAATCGAATCGTAACTATTGGATCTGCTGGCACAACGATTCCAACAGGAGTTCAACAAATTGATTGTAGCGGCAAGACAATCGTTCCGGGATTTGTGGATACACATGCACACGTCAGACCTGCATGGAACATTCATAAGGCTGAAGCATGGCAGTTTTGGGCAAATATGGCCTATGGAGTAACCACTGTTAGAGACCCACAAACAAGCTCTACAGACATTCTGACTTATGAAGATCAGGTTGTGGCCGGAAATATGATTGGCCCTAGAATTTACTCTACAGGTCCTGGCATGTTTTGGCAAGAGCAGGTAAAAGATCTGGATCATGCTAAAAAATTAGTTAGCAGGTACTCCAAATACTACGACACGAAAACAATCAAAATGTACGTCGCTGGGAATCGGCAGCAAAGACAATGGATCCTAATGGCCTGTAAAGAACAAGAAATCATGCCAACAACTGAAGGGTCATTGAATTTCAAACAAAACCTTACTCAAATTATTGACGGTTATCCTGGGCACGAGCATTCATTCCCGGTATTCCCACTTTATGAAGATGTAATCAAGATGGTCGCATTTTCAAATACGGTCTATACTCCTACCCTTCTTGTAGCCTACGGTGGACCTTGGGGTGAAAATTATTTTTATACCCGGGAAAATCCACATGGAGATGAAAAACTGAACTACTTCACTCCACACATCGAGATCGACCGAAAAACCAGGAGAAGAGGAGCTGGAACTGGTCCCGGTCCTGGAGGATGGTTTATGGATGAAGAACACGTATTTGAAAGACAAGCCAAAGAAGTGAACAAAGTAGTCCAGGCTGGCGGACGTGCCGGAGTAGGAAGCCATGGCCAGCTTCAAGGCCTTGGTTATCACTGGGAGCTTTGGTTGGTTCAATCAGGAGGAATGACTGAGCACGATGCCTTGAAAGTGGCAACACTCATTGGAGCTGAAGCCATTGGCTTGTCCGATGAATTAGGTTCACTGGAAGAAGGAAAACTAGCGGATATTCTAATTCTCGACAAGGACCCTTTGCAGGACATCAGAAATACCAACACGGTAACTATGGTAATGAAAAACGGACGCCTCTACGAAGCTGGCACGTTGAATGAGATCTATCCGGAGCAGCGAAATGCTCCTGAAAGAGTATGGAAGAAGGTTGTTCCTGAAAATTTACCAGGTGAAAAAAGGTTTAGATAGAATCTATTTAATCATTTCAAACAAGATACTTGAAAGGTCAAGGATCACTTGACCTTTTTTGGAAAACTTCATTGAATGGAAAAAGACCAATTTTATCAATTGCCAGTCCTATCACTTTTCCCTGATAATCCCTGTCAAAATTGATTAAAGATTGCCCATGAAGTTCATTTTCCCAGGAGATCCTGAACGTATTATACTGCCAATAACTTAGCTCACCTCTCATTCCATTTAAGAATCTCACATTTAGATTATCTTCTTCTAAATGTATTTTGATCAGGCCATAAAAATCGTTAGCGTACTCACCGATATAACTCTTCAAATCTGGTAGCTGTTGATCTTCAGGCCTTTCTTGAACTAATGGTTCAAGGCTTGAGAGTAGTTGCTGAAATTTTTTGAAAATTTCCTGGTCCCACGACTCCCCTTCCCTTAACAATAAGAAATCGAAAATCTGATTCTTAATAGCAAAAGACAGAAAATTCGCATTCAGATTAGTTAGAATAGCCACTCCGAAATCCTTATCCGGCATTAAAGCAATATGAGAACTGAATCCATCAGTATTACCAGTATGTTCAATAATTTTATGTCCATGATACGAATGAACAAACCAGCCCATGCCATAACCAAGAAAACTCGAACCCTTAAAAACCAAATCTAAAAACGGATCTCGAGGCAAGTTAATTTGCGAGCTTAGTGTTTCCTTAAAATGGGCTCCAAAACCTTCTTTCAATTCATTTTCAGTCAGAAGAAATGTTAACCACCTTGTCAAATCATCAATGGTAGAATACACACCACCCGCAGGAGCCACCATGTTAAGATTTAGATGTGAAATAAGCTTCAGTGAATCATCGATCACTGCATGCGGCATTGCAAAATCATTCAGTTGCAATGCTTGATAATGATCTGTAAACGTGTCATCCATACCCAATGGAGCTAATAATTCCTCTAAGAGATATTCGTCCCAGGATCTATTAGAAATTTCCTGGATCAAATGACCAGCAAGTAGATACATGAGATTATTGTAGGTGAAATCATTCCTGAATTGATTTGACGCATGTAGGTATTTCAGTCTATTGATAATTTCTTCTCTGCTTATCTGGTTTCCATACCATACCAAATCATTTCCAGGAAGTCCCGATCGGTGAGATAGAATATCACGAATTGTCAATTGATTCGCAATGCTCCAATCCTTCAATTGAAATGAAGGCCAAACATCTTTAATTCTGGTATCCCACGAGAGCTTTTCATTTGCCAATAAATGAGCCAGAGCTGTTGATGTGAATGCCTTCGAAGTTGACCCAATCGCAAAAACTGTTGACTTTTTGATTGGTTGTTTATCAACGATACTCGTATAGCCAAAAGTATTAATATACGCCACCTTTCCATCTTGAACTATAGCTATCGCTAAGCCCGGAACCTGCCATTGGTCCATTCCATTGACTATCAATGGATCTATTCTTTTGCTCCACGTATTCTGAGTTTTAGACGTATATGAAAAGAACAAACAAAAGAGGATAATAGCTAACTTAGGCATAATTACATCTGATAATAATAAGGCTAAATTAAAATAATAATTTAAATAGAACGAATGTTCGTTTTATATTATGCCAAAAGTTAAACCTGAACACAAAAAGACCAGAAAGTCTCAAATTCTAAATGCAGCATTTACATGCTTTAGTAAAAAAGGATATCATGGCACCTCGATGCGCGACATTTTTAAAGAAGCCAGTCTGAGTGCGGGAGCTGTTTACAACTATTATAGCAGCAAAGAGGACATTGTTAGAGAACTGGTCATTCTTGGTCAAAATTCTACCAAAACATTACTAGAAAAGACATTGAAGTCAGATGGAAAAGACTTCACTAAAGATCTTCTTAACTATTATTTCGAGCTCATTGATAAGCCCGAATACTCAAATGGAATCAGGGCAGATATCAGTATTTGGGCAACTGCACTCAGCGATAAAA
>JANQEC010000246.1 GCA_028278585.1 Cyclobacteriaceae bacterium
TCGTCTCCTGGGACGGATCGAAATACTTGTTGCGCGCAATAATATTATTCCCATGCCGCTCACACTCAATTTCTTTTGAACGCAAGAAGTCGGATAAGATTACTGCAGTTTTATCTTCTTCTCCACTGAAGCTTTCGGTGCTAATCAGGGATTGAAGCAATGCTATAGCTTCATCCAAATAGGTTTTATAAAATAATTGTGAATTCATCAAAATTGCTTTTTTCTAACTTGGAAATCGATTGATGACTCATCACTCGAACCTTACTTACCCCTTTCTTTACTGCCTCAAAAGCGTTGTCCAATTTTGGGATCATTCCATTTGAGATTGTCCCGTCTTTTTTTCCTTGATCAAATGCCGCATAAGAAAGTTGTTTTACCATAGAGTCAGACTGGTTGACATCCTCCATTACACCTCTTTGTTGAAGGCAATAGTTAAGCTCGACATCATAATACCTATTCATTGCAATTGCCAGGGTGGAAGCAATGGTATCTGCATTGGTGTTTAGCAAGTTTCCACATATGTCATGGGTTATTGGTGCTATAACCGGAGTTAGCGCACTATTGATAAGAGATCTTACTAGCTCAGCATTAACTTTTTTCGGGTCTCCTACCCAGCCGTAATCAATGCCATTTTGTGCAGATCGTTTATCTGACAGGATCAAATTACCGTCTACACCCGTCAGCCCGATAGCATTGATGCTTTTAGCTTGTAAATAGCTGACAATCTTTTTATTTATGAGTCCGGCATACGTCATGGTTACCACATCAATCATCTTGTCGGTCGTGATCCTCCTTCCATCCTTCATCACCGTTTGTATTCCAAGGGATTGAGCCGTTCTGGTTGCAACTTTCCCTCCTCCATGAACAAGGATTTTGTGACCTTGTAATCTGCTAAAATCAGAAA
Source organism: Cyclobacteriaceae bacterium (assembly GCA_028278585.1). Taxonomy (GTDB): domain Bacteria; phylum Bacteroidota; class Bacteroidia; order Cytophagales; family Cyclobacteriaceae; genus Ekhidna. The sequence goes on from JANQEC010000246.1 coordinate 905, forward strand.
TAAAACGGGTTAGCATTTCTTGATCATCAATGATATCTCCTCCTATTTTTATAACTGAGAGCTTCATTTCTGTTGATTTTTTAAGATTTCTTTCAACACAGCCTGAGCCGCATATAAACGGTTTTCAGCCTGCTCAACAACGATGGAGTTGGCACCATCAATCACATCATCAGCTATCACAACATTTCTCCTTACAGGAAGGCAGTGCATAACCTTGGCAGAGTTGGTTAATGCTAATTTTTCAGATGTAATAGTCCACTCCGGATGATCCTCCCTGGCACCGTAATTATGGTAAGAGGACCAGTTCTTTACATACAAAAAATCAGCCCCTGCCAAAGCTTTCTCCTGGTGACATTCAATTTTTGCCCCACGTGTAAACTGCTCAGGAAGCTCTAGTCCTTTGGGTTGAACAATTGTGAAATCGTAATCTGTTTTTTTCATCCACTGAGCAAATGAATTAGCCACGGACTGAGGCAGACTCTTTGGATGCGGTGCCCAGGTCAGCACAACTTTGGGTTTTTCTGACTGCTTTCTCTCTTCAATGGTAAACAGGTCTGTCAGCGATTGTAATGGATGCAAAGTCGATGACTCCAGGTTTATTACCGGGCACCGGGCATTCTTCACGAATGAATGAAGTACCTCCTCCTGGTAATCTTTATCTCTGTTCTCTAAACCCGGGAATGAGCGAACACCTAGAATATCACAATAAGAAGTCATGACCGGCACTGCTTCTTTCACATGCTCCACAGCCCCCTGGTCCATGATCGCACCGTCTTCAAATTCCAATTGCCAGGAATCTGAAGAAACATTCAGTACTATCACATTCATCCCCAAGTTGTAGGCAGCTCTTGTAGTACTCATCCTCGTTCGGAGGCTTGAATTAAAAAACACGAGTCCAAGTACTTTCCCCCTCCCAATAGTAGTATCAGCCAATGGTGCTCGTTTAATTTCAAACACTTTCTCTACCATGGAGATCGGATCATCAACATCATCAATGGAAATGAAATTTTTCATGCCAGCACTTGTTTAAGTGAAGAAATAAAATAGTCGAGCTCAGGCTTCTCAATGGAAAGGGGTGGTAGAATTCTCAACGTCTTCGGGTTACTAGCCGCCCCGGTAAAAATCCGGTGGTTGAATAAGAGGTCTCTTCTTATCTCTTTAACATCAGCCTCCAGTTCAACTCCGACCATCAGGCCTTTTCCCCGAACCTCCTTTATTTCAGGTATCCTGGATAGCATGTTCATCAGGTATCCACCCATCTCACTCGCGTTCTCCATTAGCCGTTCATTCTCTAAAACTTCAAGGACCGCAATACCAGCGGAACAAGCCAGGTGATTTCCACCAAAAGTTGTTCCGAGCATTCCTTTCCAGGCTTTGATTTTCGGAGAAAACAGGGTGCCGGCAATTGGAAATCCATTTCCCATCCCCTTTGCTGTAGTAATAATGTCCGGCTCGATACCGGTATGCTGGTGTGAAAAGAACTTACCGGTCCGACCGTAGCCTGCCTGAATTTCGTCCAGTATGAGTAATACGCCATTTTCCTCGCAAGTCCTTTTTAGCGTTTTTAGAAAATTCGGACATGATTCATAGATTCCCGCAATCCCTTGAATACCTTCGACAATAACGGCGGCATATGAATCATCAAGGTGGGCATTCAACGCTTCTATATCATTTAATGGAAGTTTCGTTATGTTCCCTGTGACATTTACGGAAGCCAGGTTCCTGGAATCATCCGTCGCTTCCAATGCCAGCGAAGTTCTTCCATGAAACCCTTTCTTGAACGACATGGCTTTCTTCCTTCCGGTATGAAAAGAGGCAACTTTTAGGGCATTCTCATTGGCCTCAGCTCCTGTGCTACTCAGGAAAAGAGCATAGTCATCGTATCCGGATACCTGTCCTAACTTTTTAAGTAATTGCTCTTGAACAGGAATCTTCACCGAATTTGAGTAGAAACCCAGTTGATCCAGCTGATCTTTTATTCTTTTTATATAATGTGGATGGGAATGCCCAATGGAAATCACGGCATGTCCACAGTACAGATCGAGATATCTTTTACCGTCCGGATCAAACACGTAGCAACCTTCTCCTTTGACAGGAGCTATGTCATATCGTGGATATACGTCAAATAAATTCATTCTTTTTTCTTCATTTTGGTGATTTTATAATAGGAAGTCATGATGCCCTGAATTAGCGCAGAACTGAATCCCTGGTGTTCCATCTCGTTCAAGCCTTCGATGGTACATCCCTGGGGAGTGGTCACTTTGTCTATTTCTACCTCCGGATGTGATTGATCTTCAAGCACGAGCATGGCCGCACCCTTTGCCGTTTGCATGGCTATCAATTGGGCATCTGAAGAATCAAAACCCATCTGTACCCCGCCCTGGGTGGCGGCTCGTAAGTACCGCATAAAAAAGGCAATCCCGCTTGCCCCAAGAACCGTTGCTGCTTGCATCAATTCCTCTTCAATGATCAATGTTTGGCCAAGAGCATCGAAAAGTTTCTTGACTTCCGTAAGTGCTGTCGAACCGGTCCGTTCCGAAGCAAGGCAAGTCATAGATTCACCTACGGCAATTGCCGTGTTGGGCATTGCTCGTATGACCGATACATCGGAAGATACTGATTGTTGAATTTGAGAAATAGGTATCCCTGTTGCTACAGAAACCAATACATGATCAGTGGTGATAATCTCGCTAACATCCTCCATCACCTTTTTCACTTGATTGGGCTGAACACATAGTATGACAATTCTTGAGCTGGCAATAGCCAGGTTGTTATCATCCGTGACTTGAAAACCGTCTATAGAATATTGCTCTAGTGCTTTCACATTTCGCTTAGTCAAAAAGATTTCTGAAGGCTTTCTTGTCGCTTTTTGTACAAATCCATCGGCAATGGCGATGCCCAGATTACCTGCTCCAATGATTGCTATTTTGTTCTTGTTCATGTTAAAATGCCGAAGCTTTAAGTTGCAGACCGGAAGTTTCTTCCAGGCCAAAAATCAAGTTCATGTTATGCACCGCCTGTCCTGAGGCTCCTTTTAGGAGATTGTCGATTACAGAAATGATTACCGCTGTTCCGTCAATTGCTTGCACACTGACAAGTGCATGATTGGTATTCGCCACCATCTTCAGATCCGGATTCATTTCCACTACATGTGTAAACAGGTGTTTTTTGTATGCGGTCTTATATACTTCTTTCAATTCCTGTTCTTTGAGATTCGTGCTGAAGTAAGAAGTTGTGATAATTCCCCGTGTGAAAGCTCCCCGGTATGGAATGAAATTTAGCTTTTGATCAAACTTCGAATCGAGCCCCAAAATGGTTTCTCTTATTTCATTCAGGTGTTGATGTGTAAGTGCTTTGTACACACTCGCATTGTTACTTCTCCAGCTGAAGTGTGAAGTTTCCGAAAACGATTGCCCGGCCCCTGTAGAGCCTGTAATGCCAGAAATGTGAACATCACCTGATACAGCTCGGGCTTTGATCGCGGGAATGAGTGCAAGCTGAATAGCAGTCGCAAAGCAACCGGGATTCGCTACGTGAAAAGATCTTTTTATTTTTTCGCAGTTAACCTCCGGCAGTCCATATACAAAACCATGATCGCCGTTCAGTCTAAAGTCCTGGCTCAGATCTATGATCCGTAGATTGAGCAATTCCGGATTGGACTTCAGAATTTTTTTTGAATCATTGTGGCCTTTGCACAAAAACACAACGTCGCATGAACCAGGCTGGATCTCAGAAACAAACTGCAAATCAGACTCAAAAAGATCTTTATGAACTTCATAAGCTAATTTCCCCAGTTGACTTTCGCTCTGAATCCAGGAAACATCCACCTCAGGGTGATTCACCAGCAATCGCAGCAATTCACCAGCAGTATATCCTGCCGATCCTATAATACCTGCCCGAATCTTCATGATTTCAGTGCGTTAAGAATTTTAGTTTGCATTGAAAATATTTTTGCGAAACTTCGAGCCTCCGAACCTGTCCAGGCTTCATTCATTTCACCGTACTGACCATATGAACTCCGCATTAAATCATTCGGTGAAATGATTCCTTCTATCAGAAAGTGATAGGGCATCAATCTAACCTTGACAATTCCTATAACAGCTTTTTGGGAGTTCTCCAGAAACGATTCAATATCCCGCATTACAGGATCAAGGTATTGGCCTTCATGCAAAAGGTTTCCGTACCAGTCAGCCAGATGATTCTTGATAAAAAGCTGGTGTTTGGACAATACATGCTTCTCAAGTTGATGGTGTGCCTTAATCAATATCAGGGGTGCCGCAGCTTCAAAAGCTACTCTTCCTTTGATTCCGATTATCGTATCGCCCACATGAATATCCCGGCCGATAGCATATCGTGAAGAAATCTCCTGTAACTTCTTAATGATTTCTACGGGATGGTTGACATGACCATTAATAGATATAGGTTCTCCATTTTCAAAGCCAATGGAAATGGTTTCTGCTTCCTTCTTCCTGAGTTGACTTGGAAAGGCTCTTTCTGGTAAATATCCCACGGATGTGAGTGTCTCCTTCCCACCGACAGATGTCCCCCAAAGCCCCTGGTTAATTGAGTATTCCGCTTTTTCCCAATCCAACTCAACTCCATTTTTCTTCAAGAATTCAATCTCCATTTCCCGGCTCAAAGAATTGTCTCGTATTGGAGTTATGATCTCCATATCAGGGCACAAGGTTTGAAATACCAGGTCAAACCGGATTTGGTCGTTTCCAGCACCGGTACTGCCATGAGCTATTGCATCCGCATCTATTTTCTTTGCATAATCAGCGATGGCAAGTGCTTGAAAAACACGCTCTGCGCTAACTGAAAGTGGGTAGGAATTGTTTTTCAGCACATTACCAAACAACAAAAACCTGATTCCTTTCTGATAAAATTCTATCGTCTGATCATTGAAGTGATATTCTTTTGCTCCTAATTCAATCGCTTTTTGCTTCAATGATTCGGCTTCCAAATCATCGAACCCGCCGGTGTTGACGGTCATTGCATAAACATCAAATCCGCAACTTTTTGATAGATACATCGAACAATAGGATGTGTCAAGTCCACCGCTGAAGGCCAATACTACTTTTTTCATACTACCATTGATTTACGATTCATTCTTGACTTCTTCAGGCGCATGAAACGCTCATAGATCTTGGATTTTTTCACAAATTCCCATCTTTTCTTATCGTTCGAATCGGGATCATGAAGCATCGCTGTACACATGCAATTTTGCCGCGACTTACTTTGGAGAATTTCATAATTGACACAACTTTGACAACCGTTCCAGAAGAGATTATCATCGGTCAATCGATCATAGGTTACCGGTTGATATCCTAATTCGGAATTAATTTTCATGACTGGCAACGAAGTGGTTAATCCGAATAGCTTAGCTGAAGGAAAAAGTTTCCTGGAGTGTTCAAAAGCTTTTTTCTTGATTCGGGTAGCTACGCCAGATCCTCGATATTCGGGTTTGACAATTAACCCGGAATTGACAACATACTTCTTGTTACTCCAACTTTCGATGTAACAAAAGCCTACAAGCTGTCTGCTTTTTGACAGGGCAATAATTGCCTTACCTTCCGCTATCTTATCGCGGATGTATTCTTGAGATCTTATGGCGATCCCGGTGCCTCTTTGTTTGGCGCTAGTCTCTATGAGCTTGCAAATTTCTTCTGCAAAGCACCCATGCTCTGAGCTAGTCACCTGAACGATGAACGCATTCATCTGAGTGAATTTTGAAATTTAAGAAATAGGAAAAATTGGTCGGAGAATGGTTACCACGTAGGTAACACTGGATTAT
>JANQEC010000257.1 GCA_028278585.1 Cyclobacteriaceae bacterium
CATCATCAACACTAGTCTGGACAGCTTGCATACTATAAGTGAGCGCCCGTATTATATTCCGGAGAAAGTTGGGATTGGAGTTGGGGTTAAGCTTCCTCGATGGGAGTTTAATGTTGACTTTGAATCTGCGTATTGGAGCGTAAACGAGAAGGAGGAGAATTACGAATACAAGGATCGATCCATTGTTTCATTGGGTGTTGCCTATCAGAAAGATCGAACCTCAAATAATTACTTCGACCGGGTGGCCATTCGGGCCGGTGCTAGCTTTCAATCAAATTACATTGTTGTCAACGAGACAAATTATTGGAATCAAACGTATGCTATTGGATTGGGCTTACCATTCAACAGGCGTGGCGTGATCAACCTCGGGTATAGATATGAAATCGTAGGAACTGACATTAACAAGCTTGTGATGGAAAAATCGTACACATTCTCAATCAGCTTTACATTTAAAGATATTTGGTTCAGGCAAGGAATATATAGATAGGATCAGCGGTTATATTTCCGATAGAGACACTTTAGCTGAAGCCCTGTAGTTTTTACCTATAGGGATTTTCTGACTACTAATTTCAACTGAAACCCCTTCAAAGGCCTTCACAAAATTCTTGTTGATGATGAAAGATTTATGAACACGAATAAACTGGGAAGGCAACGAAGCTTCAAGGTTTTTCAAGGCAACCAATTCCATTAATTTTTCACCACCTGATAAATGATACCGGGCATATTCACGCATGCCTTCAATAAACAAAATCTCATTTGGCTGGATTCGATAGGTTTTATGATCAGCCTGGATTAGTAAAGTTGGTTCTTGCTGAGCCGTAGGAATTGATTTATTGCCTAGTCTGCTTTTTACTTTGTTTACCGCAGTTAAGAAACGATCAAATGGGAAGGGTTTCACGAGGTAATCAACAATGTCAAGTTCATATCCTTCGATTGCATATTCTGAGTAAGCAGTTGTGATTATGATATAAGGTCTTACATTGAGCGTTCTCAAAAAGTTAAGGCCATTCATGTCGCTCATTTCAATATCGGTGAAAAGTAAATCGACATTGGTCCACGAAACATCATGGACCTCTAGTGGGCCTTTGTAAGATCCAACGAGCTCCAGGTCTTGCACCTTAGAAATGTAGTTAGCAAGAAGTTCTCTTGCTGGCTGTTCATCTTCTATTACCACGCAATTAATACTCATGACCCAAATCCAATTCTAGCTTTACTTCAAACTCATTTTTATTATCTCTTATTTCTAATTTATACAAGTCCTGATAAATCAGATCGAGCCTCTTTCTTACATTTTCAATACCAATCCCATTATTCTTCCCTGCTTCTATCACCTGGTCTCTAACAGTACTCTCATTATCCGGAATGCTGTTCTTCACCCGAAATCTTAATTTTTGGCTGATCACCTGGATAGAGATCTTGATCCACCCATTATCATCCTGATCAATTTTGCTGTGCTTATAGCTGTTTTCCACGAATGGGATAAGTAGCAATGGGCTTATCTTGACATCAGATCCATCATAGACAAAATCTACTTTTTCATTTCCGGGATCTTTTATTCGTTGCAACTCGATGTAATTCTTAATATGATTGACCTCTCTGGATAGTTGCACCTTTGTTTCGTCAAAATCATAGATGATGTACCGAAGCATTTCTGAAAGCTTGATAATAACAGAGCCCACCTTGTCCGACTTATTTATTGCAAGAGAGTAAATGTTGTTCAGTGCGTTAAATAGAAAATGTGGATTGATCTGGGATTTTAGAAAGTTGAGTTCTTGATGAAGAAGTTCTGCCTTCACTGACGCAACTTCAAGCTCCTTTTCTCTGGCTCGCTCCTGGAACCTGATCAGACTGGAAATGAGAATGCCGATGAATGAAAAGAGTGTTATCGGTATGTTCCTTGCGGTCTTGAAACCAACTGGTCTGTCGCCCCAGTCTGCTGGTCCGAACTGAACGAATCGATCATTCATTACCAGTCTTGAGTTTACCATATCACTGACTATAAAAATGGTGGCCAGTAGCCCAATTAATGACAACAAATACCACCACTTCTTTTCTTTGAAGCGAAGCTGGGGGATTAGAATAAAGTAATTGAAGTAAAATGATGCGGCCAGGATAGTTACCATTATTCCCCTATATAGAAGGTAGTTTTCCACAAAGCGAGGTGTAGGAATGATCCAGAGTATGACTGAAATAGTTACCCATCCAATCGAGTGAATCAGCAATTTGTTAATCAAAATGACATTCTTAGCCACATCCAAAATTACCCATATTAAGGGCATCAGAATCTAACAATCCTACAAACGGATCTAAGTTTTCAACAAAAGATGCATTTCTCTCAATATTCTTAAAAACCGTCTCTTGTTGAGGTTTAATGGCTGCTTATTGAAAAAATTTCCAACAGTTAAAATGAAAGAAAAGATTTGTTTTTATGATAAATCAAGTGGTAAGAAAAGAACAAGAGTGAGCATTTGACAAGCAGCCGTATTTCTGTAATGGTATCATTCTATTCGCTGTAATAAGACCATAGCAATTATGAAAAGATCTCTATCGCTATTCTACTTAACCTTGATTGTCTCTGCAGTTATAGCACAACGGCCTCCAATGGGTGGAGGCTTTTCACAAAAACCAATTGAAGCGGAAGACCTGGCAGAGATCCTCTTTCTGGAACCACAGAAGGTAACCAGGAAAATCAAGCTGAAAGGACCTGAGGAAAAACTTTGTTGGAAACTAACCAATGACTACAACCAGGCTATTGACAGTATCCAGCTTTCAAATTTTAAGGTTTTGGAGGCCGTCAACAGAGATTTGAGAAGGACACAGGCAAATGCAATGAGAAACCGTGATCCCAGGGCGATGCAGTCACAAATGATAGAAATTTCTAAAAAATTGGACCCTATTCTTAAAGCTAGCCGTGAAATCAGATCTGTATTTGCTACTCGTGTAAAACTGATTGTCAAAAGAAAGCAGTTTGAAAAATTTCAGAAGTATTTAGAAAAAGAGATTGAAGAGCTAAAGCCGCGAACTTCTCGGGGAAGAATGCCAACGGGCTTTAATAAGAGCTCCAGGTTTTAATACAGTCAAGCTTTACCAGAAGGCAGAGCTAATGACGTTAAAATCAATACTTCACCGAAAACACACAACCGAGCAGTAGGGCATTCTTTCTGCTAGCTGTACAATTAATAAACTACAGCCATGAAAAATTCAGTTCTAATCTGCCTGAGCCTTTTAGTAGGCTCAATGACTTTAAGTTGCGAAGAATCGGGCAATACATCACTTGAACTTCCTTTTGGAGGAAGAATCGTAAAGTACCAAAGTGGTGGAACCACCAAAAGTGACCCAGCCTCATCGTTGTGGTTTTTTAAAAATGGATGTGTGTACCTGGTGGATACTTGTGATTCTTTCAGGCTTGGAACTATTGAATTGATTGGTGAAGAAGTACTATTCTCACCCAGCTCCGAATGGCTCGCGGATGACCACTGTGCGTCCAGCGAAGCCCTGGTTGATTTGCTGGAAAATCTATCAGGTACCTATAGCCTTTCAGAATTCGGATTTTTGACCATTACAACAAAAAGAGGGGATATGATAAGGATTCAAGGGTCAGACACCATTATCGATCCGGCATGCCCTGTTGAAAGCATTGCTAAATAGTTGCAATAATTCATATCAAAATTCGGTAAGAAAATATACGTGTTACCGTCAGTTGGAGTGTTTCACATTAAAACCTAACTGCCATTTTTTCCTGATGTGGGTCTGGATTGACTTGGCTTTTAAGAAAGATGAAGAAAGCACTGACAACGATATGCATTCTCATGTCCATTGGTTCTTTTTCCCAGGAAAGGGTCAGCTTAAGTGCCTATTTGAACCAATTAGACTCGACAACCAATCTTACATTCTTTTTTAAAGATCAGTGGATAGCTCCCATTTCTATCGAAACAACTGAATCCGCTGATTATATAGGTCTGATCAAGAGCACGATATCGGCTTATGGACTTAATCTGTACATTCATGAAGAAACGAACGTCTTTATCTATCCAAACCCGGTTGAATTAGAAAGAAGTCAGAAAAGTGCATCAGTCACAGGGAATCTAAGAGCTTCTCATATCGTCAGGATTGGTAATGCGCTTGATTCGGATCGCAATAAGGTGTATCAGCTTCGTGGTAAGCTGGTTGATGAATCAAATGGTTTGCTATCAGGAGTGAATATTCAAGTTGATAACGAACTGGTTGCAAAAACGGATGAGAATGGGAACTATGTGCTGGATTTAAAACCAGGAAATTACCTGGTCACGTTTAGCTATGTGGGTAAGGAGTCTGAGAAGAGGTTTATTACCTTATTTTCTTCCGGCAACTTAGATGTTCCGCTGTTTGCCGATTCCGAATTGCTTGATGAAGTAATTGTTGAAGGCAGTGAGCTTGGAAGAGCAAGTGAAATAGGAACTGTTGGAGCACAAAAGCTGAGTGTGAACAAGCTGGAAAAATTACCGTCATTTCTGGGTGATGTGGATGTTGTCAAAAGTACCATTGCGCTTCCTGGAGTAACCGTTTCTGGTGAGAGTTCTTCTTACCTGAATGTAAGAGGAGGACGAAATGACCAAACCCTGGTGTTGATGAATGGCACCACAGTCTACAATCCAGGTCATATGCTGGGTTTTTTCTCCGTATTTAATGGTGATTTTGTTTCTGAAGTCACACTATTCAAAGGAAATATTCCCGCGAGATATGGGATGCGTTCATCCTCGGTTCTGGATGTCAAAATGAACAGGTGGGCAAATAAGAAATTAAATGTCTACGGCGGGATTGGCCTTGCCAGTTCCAACGTGGGCGTAAAAAGCAAACATTTTAACAATAAGCTTGATCTCCACATCGGTGGTAGGTTGTCCTATGTTGATTGGATCCTCGACCTGGTTCCGGATAGAGACATAGCGGGAAGTACAGCCCGATACGAAGATTTAAATTTTAATTCGAGGTTCAGCGTCAACGAAAAGAACCAACTTCTTTTTATGAGTTACTATGGAAATGATTTCTTCAACTATTCAGATGATGTCATTTACAAATGGCAAACCATAAATAACAGTCTGAAATGGACCAGGATATTGAACGATGATTGGATTCTTGAATCCTCGTTGCTAACAAGCAGATTAAATAATTCATCAGAAAGTTTATTGGTTAATGATGAGTTCCTTTTTACGAATGGCATTTCCGAGTTGGCCTTTACCAGTTTGCTTAGCAGCTCTCAACTGGAAGCGGGAATTGATGTGAACAGGTATTCAATAGAGATTGGTGAGATCGAACCTACCGAGGAAAATTCGTTGGTTCGAACGCAATCCTTTGATGAGGAAAACCTCTTAAATGTTGGAGTACATGCGAGCTACCGAATTCCCTTGACGGATAAGCTTGAAATTCATCCCGGCCTGCGGTTCAACTATTTTATGAATTATGGTCCATCTAGTGTGAATCAATATGCAACCGGGCAGCCATATACTCCTGAGAATGTGATAGGGGTGAGGGAGTACGCTTCGGGAGAAATCATTTCATCTCAAAAAGTATTGGAACCAAGGGTGGGAGTTTCTTATACTCACGGGGCGAATACGCTACGACTTGGGTATTCTCGTGTCAACCAATTTCTTCACATGATTTCCAATACAGTGTTGGTCAACCCTTCGACTGTTTGGAAAGGAAGTGACAGTTACATTCCCCGTTCGATCATTGATCAGTATTCCGTTGGTTATCAATATGATATTGAAAAATATGACCTCTCTTTTTCTGTAGACGGATTTTACAAAATGACCAAGAATGCACTTGACTATCGGGATGCCGCAGTTCTGGTTGCCAATGGTGATTTAGAGCAAGAAATACTACTTGGCGAGGGTACTACCTACGGAGTGGAATTCTTAGCCTCAAAAAATAAGGGTTCATTGACTGGTTTCCTCTCCTACACTTTTTCCAGGGCTTTCATTGAGGTGGATGATGAAGTGCAGGGAATCCAAATCAATTCTGGTGATCGATATCCTTATTATTCTGATCGGCCACATAGTGTGAAGGCAAATGTTGATTACAAAATGTCCAAGAAATGGACGCTTTCCTCAAACTTCACCTATATCTCGGGAGCTCCCATCAGTGCGCCATTTTCAGTATTTGAAATTGAGGGAACCCAGGTTCCTTTCTTCACAGATCGAAACTCCGGCAGAATCCCCGACTATCATCGGTTGGACCTGGTTGTCACCTGGAAAAATCGCATAAGAAAGACCAAGAAGAACAATGATCGATGGGTACTCACATTGTACAACGTCTATGGTAGAGACAACATCGCAACCATTTTTTTTGCAAACAGAAATGGTCGGCCAAGTCAAGCATTTAAACTGATCAATGTAGGAAGAATGGTACCTACACTCACTTATAAATTTGAATTCTAATGAAAACAAAGGTTCGAAATCTTGTAGTTGTAGTCCTTTTGGCATGTAGTGAGCCGCACGATTTCGAAATTGTCAATACAGCGGTGAACGTTGTAGATGCGAAGATCTCCAATTTGATTGGGAGGTCGTACATTGATATTTATCAAAACTTAGCAAGTGGAAAAATTTACATTCAAGATTTGAATGTAGCCTTAGTGACCGATCAGAATGACGTTATTCCATTCATTTATGATCCGGGTGAAAATTCGTATCGTCCTTTAGATGAGAATTTTGTCGCAGACAGTGATCTTGAATACCGAATGGTGGCATCAGGTCAAAATGAGATCATATATGAATCTTCATTTGAACGGATAGAACCTCCGGTTAATTTTAAGTTTGCGATTAAAGACACTACTTTGTTTGACCGGCAGGTTGATGGTATAACAGGAGTTGCAAAGGAAGCCAGGGCTTTTGTTGCCAGATTACCACCGAATTTGGAAAGAGCCTATCTGAAGTTTGACTTCAAGTATTCGTATGCAGATTTTTTTACCGGTGATACGACTACACGGGAATTTCTCGACGAGTCTGTGTTGTTTACCAGCGTAGGAATAAATCAAACATCAGATAGCATCGAGATCCCGCTTCGGGTTAAAACCTTTACTGGTTGGTTTTTTACCGATCGATCTATTCCAGCATTCGCTTGCAGTCAGGATGATATCTGCGATCGAGATGACCCATGTTGTGGTAATATTTGTTGTGAGTTTCAACGAACCTGGCCGGCAGTTTATGAAATTGAATCTCAATCCATGTCTCTAAATGCATATAACTATTGGGAGGCTGTCAAAAAACTGAATAGCAACAATGGTTTGGTTTTAGATACCTATCCATTTCCACTGAAGGGAAATGTCAGTTGTTCTAACTGTGATAATGAAACAATAGGCCTTTTTAGAGTAGTGTCTGAAACAAGGAAAAAAATTGAGATAGCATTATAATGAGGAGAGCATTCATATCCATATCAATTTTTGCTTGTTTATCCCAATGTCTCCACGCACAGGAAACAGACGATCAAATACTTGAGAAGTATAGTTCGTATAAGCAGAATAATCCATTTGAATTTTCCTATTTGAAGACAGACAAGACGATCTATTTCAATGGTGGTAAAGTAAAGTTCTGCGTGGGTTTGCTAGACCAATATCTGATGCCTTCTCAGTTGAGTAAAATCATTTATCTGGAATTGGTCCATGAAGCGAATGATTATAGTAAAAGATTTGTGTTCAAGGCTAAGAATGGTGTGTTGAATGATGAGATCATCCTGCCCATGGATATTCCGACAGGAAACTTTGAATTAGTAGCCTATACTCATTTCATGCGGAACTTCTCGTTGGATGATGCAGCTCAACGAGTACCGATCTACATACAAAATACACTCGAGCCAGTTCAAAGAGTTGCAAAAGCTGCTTTGCCTGAAATTGGCCAGGCAAGGCCGGCAGATGAATTCGAAATTAACATTGGAGAAACCGGGTCTAAGGTGTTGTTCGAAGTAAAATCACCTTTTGAACAGCCGATGGATGCCATATTGGTAAGTGAAGGATATGGATCTGTTCAATTTACAGGAAGAATAAAGTTGAAAAAAGGGAAGACAGGCATTGCCATCAAAAAGGAGTTGTTTAGAGGAAACTTTCAAAAAGTCATTTTATTAGACAAGAATTTGAATGTGTTAACTGTACGAGCATATTATCTGCATGCGTCAGGCGGACCGAAACCTTACAATCAGACTGAACATTTGTCCAAATTAGGTGAAAAGGAATCTTTTCTGGGAAAAATTGGATCGATAAATGAACTAGGTAACGATTCACTCCATATGTTCAGAAGGATATATCAGTTATACTATAAGGTTCCTCCAGATGTAGACATAAGTCATTTGAGTTTTAATGAACTCACTTCACAGACCATCCTTGAGAACTATTCGGATCAAATAAAAGGCGAATGGACCGGGATTATAAAGAACAATGCTCCTGTCAGGAGCATCGATTATACTCCTGAAAAAAACCTACACCTAAGAGGATCTATAACTGGCGATCTTGATAAGTTGGATGGAGCAATTGTTGCGGTCCATTTTTTTAACGATCACTTGGATATGATTGCACCACTAACATCCTCAGGTTTTTTTGATATTGAGATTGCGTTGGAAATTAGGGATAATGCCTTCATCGCCTCTATTTTAAATGCAAAAAAAGAAGATGTTTCAAACGATTATTCAATTTCCATTGAGTATTTGGACCCGATCAGTTACTCCTCTCAGAAGGTGGATTATTACCCGGCAAGTTTGACCGACAGTTTGATTGCCAGCCAAATGGAGTTTAATTATATCCTTTCCACTTTTAATGAGATTGAGGAATCAAATTCCTTTCTTAAGGAAATTGAGGAAACCGAAAAAAAAGTACCAGTAGCTGATTATCGAAACATTACAAGTTTTGAAGATTTCATAAGAGAAGCGGTCATAGATGTTACTGTGGTAAAAAGAAATGGTAATCGATCATTAAATATTTACAACCCTATTAAGAGAATGTTTGATGCACCTCAAATGATTATTCTCAATGATATTGTATTGGAAGAAAGCTTACCACTGTTTGATCTTCCAATAGAGATACTCGAGTCGGTCAACCCGATAATGGATCGTGATGATTTATACGACTTGGGGTTTGCTTTCACCGGAGGAATTTTAAGGGTGGTAACCAGCCAGCCCATTGATATACCTGCTGACTATTTAGACGACAAATTCGGTACGATTTCGGGCTTCTATTATAGTCCTGAGAAAAATCAGGTCGCCGCGCAATTTAATCCTTCCAACCTGTTACACTTAGTTTCGGGTGATGAAATAAAGCCTCTGAATGATCAAATGGATGAAGATATTCATATGGAACCTAGCATTGAACTAATTCAAAGCGATGGTACCTACCACTTCATCTATGATTTGAAAAAGTAACCTTTTTCGGATGTTTTGCGCACAGAGGAAGAAAATCCTCTTAGTCTCACAGCTATATCAACTAAATCAATCTGAAAATTGACTGGATCCAATCAATTACTTGATAAATTTATTGGTGATCGTATAGCAAACTTGAATTATGACAAAACATCGCATTTATACCACCAGCTTTGCAAGTGTCTATCCTCATTACATTACCAAGGCCGAAAAAAAAGAACGCACAAAGGAAGAAGTCGATGAAATCATTCGTTGGTTGACAGGATATAGCCAGAAGGAGTTGGAGACCCTATTGGATAAAGGAACAGACTTTGAAACCTTCTTTGAAGAGGCTCCTCAGCTTAATTCTTCTCGAGAATTGATAAAAGGAGTGGTTTGTGGGATTAGGGTGGAGGAGATTGAGGAACCACTTATGCGTGAAATTCGCTATTTGGATAAGCTCATCGATGAGCTGGCAAAAGGAAAGTCCATGGAGAAAATTTTGCGAAAACAGGAAACGGGCATCCTCTAAGACTTTGTCTGAGCATTCAGCTCGTGTTTGTTTTGATTTATCACTTTTATTGGTTTCCATTGATCGTTCGGTTTTACTTAACTTTCTTGAAATTCAAGATGGTTTATGCGGTCCATTCTCCTGATTCTTTTAGTTATAGGTACATGGTTGGGACATTCTCAGTCTCTTCCGGTTGAACTGCGCATTCAGTCGGGTCATTACAACAAGGTAAATGTTGTCACATTTTCTGCCGACGGTGAGCTGTTAGCCAGTGGTGGATATGACCGCAACGTAATCCTATGGAATGTGAAAACCGGACGTGAGCTGCGAAGGTTTGAGTGCGGGGCATCTGTAGAAACTCTTGATTTCAGTTCAGATGGCACTTTACTATTAGCTGTGACACAGGATGGAGTAGCAACCATTTGGAACGTAAATGGAGAAAAACTCAAAACCCTTGGTGGAGAAAACTTGTATTTAAAGGCAGGTAAATTTATGCCAGACAGCAAACGGTTCATCACTGCAGGAGGGTCTGAAACTGCAATACTATGGTCTCTGGAACAAGAAAATCCCATACGAAGGTATAATGGAGATCGGTTTGTATGCACAAACAATTGCCAGCGAGCAATGGATATCGACCCAAAGGGAAAGTACCTGCTTACGACGGATCGAGAAGGGGAAGTGACAATGTGGGACATTAAAAAAGGTGAACAGCTTCGGACCTACAAAAATTATCCGGATAATCGTCACAACTCATCAGGAGTTACCGCGGTAGCTTTTTTGCCTAATGGAATGTCTTTTTTGGTCGGCTCAGAGGATGAGGGAATTCTTCGGTGGTTTGTTCGCTCCGATCAAGATCCTGTGGTGCTGCTTGAACCTCAGCGTGTGACCAGTGGTTTGAAATTCCAGCTCAATGACCTGGCGATCAACCCTAAAAGCACGCATGCAGCAGTACTGTTCCTGGCAGGTGTTCAGGGATCGTTTAAGCGAGAGAGTGAAGATGGATTTCATCTCATTGATTTGGAAACTGGTGAACGAGAATCGAGAACGCTCGGTGTCTTCAAAGACATACGTTCATTAGAATACCATCCACTTTCTGATACAATGATCCTGGCTGATGGTGCTGAACCAAAGTTGTATACTCCCACCGCAGACAGTGTTTTTAGTTCGTTCAACGGACATTTGACAGAACACCTGGCCTCATACTGGATCATGAAAGTGACTCCTAAACACCTGTTTTTGCCTTCGAAGAAATCGGTCATTGAACGCGTAGGGAATGGGGTCTATCGTTGGGATATGACCACCGGGAAGATATTGACAAGATATCCAGCTCATAAAAAGCTGGCGTTGGCTATGGCTATTAGTACGGATTCAACACAGCTGGCTACCGGAGGAGAAGATCACTACATCCGTACTTCAGATGCAACTACAGGAAAATTGCTTTGGGAAAGAGAAGCCTCCGGATCTGTCTTTGCATTGTCCTATAGCCAGGATGGAACTCAGTTGCTTTCTACCCATTTGGGTGGAAGGGTTATCATGTGGAATGCCGCCACAGGTGATTACATCAAAGACCTGCCAGGAGGATACAGCGAATGGTTCAATACACCGTTTACGATTCAGTTTACAGGAACTGGCCTGGTAACCTGGGGTAAATTCTTAGTGGACCTTACCACCGAAAAACGCCTGGTCCGGTTTGATGATCATACCGATCGCGTGCATGATATTAAAATCTCAAAGGATGGAAAATCCATGTTAACAACCGGTTGGGATGGAAAAGTGTTTTTGCGTGAACTGTACTATGGAGGAAAGGTGACTGCATTTGAAGGCCATGAGGAGTACATTTTTGCTGCCGCATTCAATCCTGACGAGACGATGATCGCTACAGGTGGTGCTGATAACCGCATCCTGCTTTGGAGTATCAATGGGGAAATGGAAGGAGAATTAACCGGACACACCAGTCCTGTTACCTCACTTTCCTTTCATCCTGATGGGAACTACCTGATCTCGGGAAGCCAGGATGGTTCTGTTCGTGTTTGGGACCTGGCCAGGCGATCTGAGGTATACACTCACATTGTCCTTGATGATGACCGCTGGATGGTGAAGGTCCCTACAGGACACTTTTACGCAACCCAGGAAGCACAAAGAGAGATATTCTTTGTTCGTGGTACTGAAAGTTACCGTTTGGAGCAGTTTTTTGAAGAGTATTATGAGCCGAAGCTGAGTTTGGACCTATTGGCGTCAGGTGATAAAGATCGTACTGACCTGGGTAATCGGATTTCAGCAAATCCACCACCCACGGTTGAGATCGTTTACCCAAAAAGTGGACCTGCAGACCAAACCACTG
>JANQEC010000323.1 GCA_028278585.1 Cyclobacteriaceae bacterium
AACAGTGATGTCACTTCCTTTTAGTGAAATTGACATTTTACAAAGAGACGAAAACGATTGCAGGTAGGCTAAAGCTACCTGGTTACAAAAGGAGTACAGTAGACCAACTGTCTGGAAACAAGCCTTGGGCAAGAAAATTTGAATAGTTGATTAATCCCTTTAAACGACAAGGTCTCTATATGTTCCCTCAACATACACCTGGCATTGAATGATCTCACGGAGCACACTTGGTTTCAACAGAGGCTTACCCATAAATACCCGACCGCATTCCTGGATACCTTCAATAATTGATGGGTGTGGATGGATTAATTCTGCAAGCTCAATAATACTTTTATCCTGGGAGATCAAAAGTGCTACCGCCTGAATGGCACTTGAGGCATGTTCTCCTACTACCCGCATACCCAGAATTCTGAGTTTTTCGTCATTTGTAACCAGGATTTTTATAAACCCTTCCGTATTTCTCATTGCCGTAGCCCTGGGTATGCATCCATAATCAAGGCTAACAACTTTGTAATCCAGTCCAGCTTGTTTTGCCTGGATCTCATTCATCCCAACACCTGCTACTTCGGGATCTAAAAACATAATGGTTGAAATGTTTTTATAGATCAAAGGCTGTTCCGGCTTCCCGAAAATTCGTTCAACAGCGTAACGTCCTTCCAGCTCACCTACATTCACTAATGAAATATCAGCCGTAATGTCACCCACTGCATAGATGTTAGAAACACTGGTTTGAGTCAAGTCATCCTTTATACCCCTGTCGTCAATATCAACCCCTAGCCCTTCGGCCAACAGTTCATCATATTGAGGTACGCGCCCAACGGATACCAACGCCTTTTCCACTTTGAAGGTCTCTTTCTTACCATCCGTATATTCCAGGTTATATACGACCTCACCATTCTCGATAGACATATCCATGAGCTTGGAATTACGATGAATGAGGACACCTTTTTCTTCCAGGTTCTTTTCTATCACTTTAACTACGTCTGCATCTTCAAAAGGCAGGATTCGGTCTCCCTTATCAATGAGATGAACTTTGGTTTGCTCGAAATTGGAAAATATGGTTGCAAACTCACATCCGATCACCCCGGCACCAACGATCACAATGGATTTGGGAAAATCCTTCAAATTATCAAGTCCGTCACTGGTAAAGACCGTCTTTTCGTCAATGGGTAGGTGAGACAGTTTTCTAGGTACGCTTCCGGTGGCTAAAATGATGTAATCTGCCTCTATATTTACTGTTCCATCATCGGTATTAACTTCAACTTCATTTTTTCCAACCACTTTTGCCTTCCCGCTTATAAATTCAAAAAGTTCATGTCCCATTCCGGCGTTGATACGGTCCATGTGATTCGTAAGCAAATTGTATCGCTCACCCACGGCTGACATTACTTCATTTCTTACCTTCTTATAACTAAAGCCATTGGTGCTTAAGTTAAATGCCTTGCTATGAAGGTTAATCATTCGTGCCTCTCTCGATATCTCCCACCATGTTTTGCTCCACAAAGCACCTTGGTGAATGCCGGCACCACCTAATTTGTTTTTTTCAATAAGAGCTACCGATTTCCCAAAATCAAGGGCTCGCATGGCGGATGCATATCCAGCCGGACCTCCCCCAATGACGCAAACATCAAATTTTTTCATTAAACAGGCGGTTGGTTTCTATTTGGTTTCTATAAAGATAAGCTTTTTGTGAAGTTCTATAGAATCGAAAAGGTGATGAGAGGAAAACAAAAAGGGTGAGAATTCATTGCTGAACATCACCCTTTCAATTCCGCAGGTGCCGTAGCTCCTGCAAAACTCCAAATTACTGTTCGGTCTGCCTTCAGAATCCGTTACTTCCAGTTGCCCTTCCGTCCGGTTTTCATCTCAATCTTTCAAACTTCGTTGGCCAAACCGTGGTTTAATCAACTTCCCTTTGAATAGACTGGAAACTTGCGTTTCGGTTTCCTATCCCTCATTTGGTCATACTAAAGTAGATCCTAAATTTACATTTCCAAATTTTGTAACTACCTAATTATCAACAAGTTTTGAACGTAGTTATACCGTACATATACACCAGTTATCCACACGTTTTTTAACAATCAAAGTACTGATCCGATTCTCTGGAAAACCTTCGCTTTGGAAAGATCTTCAAAGGTGACAATACATAAATATTGAGGTGGTAAATAGATTGGAAGGAGTAAAACAAAAAGGGCGAAGATTCATCGCTGAATTTCGCCCCTTTAATTTTGTAACTGCCGTAGCATTTACAAAACTCCAAATTACTGTTTGAATTCCTTCAGAATCCGTTGCTTCAGGTTGCCCATCTGCCCGGTTTTCTTCACAATCTTACAAATTTCGTTAGCTAAAACCGAGGTTAAAACTAACTTCCCGTTGATCGATTGGAAACTTGCGTTTCGGCTTTCTATCCCTCGTTTGGTGATACTAAGGTAGGCTCTAACTTCACAATTGCAAATTTTGTAACTACCTAATTATCAACAAGTTTTGAACCTAATTATACCCCGGTTATACACCAGGTTATCCACACTATTTTCTCCTTAATCCCCATACAAAAAATCATTGATTCTTGTTTACCAATGTGTATTTACTTAAATTAATTCAAGTTTTTCACAAAATTATCATATTAAGAATACGATCGATATGATAATTATCCACTAAACCAACAACCATGAAAAGAACACTCACCCTTCTACCTGGTCTGTTTCTCATCGCATTTTCTTACGCTCAAAACCAATTAGACATTACTATTGGTGCTGGCTACACAGCAATCGATATTGAGGCTCTGGTTGAAGAGGACGAAGTAAGCGGAACCGTTGCTACAGACTGGGATCAATTCACTGCAGGACTTAGTGCTCAGTATTTTTTCTTAAGCACTACAAGTTTTCAATTTGGCGTAGAAGCCATGTACCATTATTTGTATTGGTACAGCGTACGCGTACCTTTTGGGAGTCAGGATATCAATCGGGAATACACTATCACAACATTCAGGATCACCCCTATTTTCAGGTTTGGGAGTGAAACTTTTGCTTTTGATGTTGGTCCTGAGATCAATTTCTCGGATGGTACGGAAATTGGTTTGATGCTTTCGGCCAATCGCTACATTCCGATTAATGACAAAATCGATATTCCAATCAAAGGCAGACTCGATATCATCAACGGAATAGTAGTTACTGTTCCAATTACATTACATGCCGGAGTAAGAATAAAAATGTAGTCAAAGGTTTAAGCTAAACAAGCTGCTCTACCTTAGCAGCCAGTAGCTCTTTTATTGATGGAATTGATTCATACAGTTGTTCATATGATTCTGTAATAAAATATTCTTTCTGAAAGACATCCTTTCTAAAAGTGGTGTCCAGCATGTGTTCAATATCAAATTTGTGTTTTGGAGGTTCTTCACTCAAGGAGAATTTGGTTTCCCCGGCTGATGACAGAATGCCCGCGCCATAAATCCGAAGACCCTCCGCTTCCTGAATCAGCCCAAATTCAACGGTAAACCAATATACCCTGGATAAAAGTTGAATGGCTTCATCATTCCCGACATAGTTCAAACCAATCTTACTCAACTCTTCCAGAAAATTCACAAAATGCTGATTGGTCAGCAATGGTACATGAGCAAATACATCGTGAAACATATCAGGTTCTTCCAGATAGTCCAGTTCTTTCTTTTTCCTCAACCACGTAGTGGCCGGAAACCGTTTGTTCGCCATCAATTCGAAGAATGTATAATCCGGAACAATACCAGGCACAACAGCCAGCTGCCATCCCGTTGTTTCTTTCAAAATTTCATTGGTCTCCCTGAAATCTGGTATAATCCCCGTTTCGAAATTGGAAATCTTTAAACCATTTAAGTACGCTTTGCTGGCATGTGTTGGAAACTGTTGGATCTGTCTGTCAAACAAGATCTTCCACACTTCAAAATCCTCATCATTGTAATGCTCATAAATCTGCTTCATTCTTTCTTCCTTGGTTATTCTTTATTGTTTAATAATTCCCTTAATTGATTTAATCGTTTTATCAATCGCTCACTTTCGCCCAGGTCCAATGTTTGTTGACCATCCGAATAAGCTTCTTCCGGTTTTGAATGAATTTCAAAGATGATTCCATCCGCTCCGGCTACTGTTGATGCCATTGCAATTGAGTCCACATAATCCCTGATACCTATTCCGTGTGAAGGATCAGCGATAACCGGTAGATGAGATTTCTCGCGCAAAATCGGAATTGCGTTAATATCAAACGTGTTTCTGGATGCTCGCTCGTATGTCCGAATTCCGCGTTCGCAAAGCAACAATCGTTCATTTCCACCTGAAAACACGTATTCCGCACTATAAAGCAGTTCATCTATGGTTCCGGAAATACCTCGTTTTATCATTACCGGCTTATCTACTTGTCCAAGGGCATCCAGCAGGTTGTAGTTCTGTGTATTCCTGGCGCCAACCTGGAACATGTCCACAAAGTCATGCATTTCATCAATCTGTGACACCTGCATTACCTCCGTTACAATCTTGATCCCTTTTTCTTTTGCTATTTCATACCACAATTTCAATCCATCAATACCAAGGCCTCGAAATGAGTAGGGTGAGCTTCTGGGTTTAAAAACTCCACCACGCATTATGCTGACGTTGTTTTCCTTCAAAAAATCAACTGTTTCCCTGATGTTCTTTTCTCCTTCAATGCTACAGGGTCCGGCCATAATGGAAAATACGCCATCTCCAATCTTAACATCATCGCCAAGGTCAATCTGCGTTCGATTCACCTTCCACTTTCTTGAAACGAGTTTATAATCATCGGAAACAACATGGATATCTTTGATGCCATCGATATGACCTATTTTTCGAATATCAAATGCCTTTTTACCAGTTCCAATCAAATAATCTCCGTATTGAGTTTTGACAGATGTTGTTTTGTACTTTAAGGTCTTCAGCTCATTCTCAACTGAATTCCTCAATTCATTATTGATTCCTTTTTCTAACTGTATAATCATCGTTCCTTTATTGAATGAACAAATTTTTGAATGCCCTCGTCTGACGGATCGTTCTCAAGCTGATTGATAAATGCACTTCCGATTATCGCTCCTTCAGCATGTTCGCAAGCTTTGTTAAATGTTTCTCTATTTGAAATTCCAAAGCCGATAAGCTTTGGACTCTTTAACTTCATTTTTTGAATCCGTTGATAATACTCCAGCTGACCCTCCTGAAGCCCTTCTTTTGCTCCCGTTATACTGGCGGATGAAACCATATAAATGAATCCGTTAGAGATCGAATCTATTTTCTCGATTCGTTCCTTCGAGGTATTCGGACTGATGAGGAAAATATTCTCCAGGCCTGCAGATTTGAAATGAGAATCGTAAGAATCCTGGTATTCCTGAACAGGAAGGTCCGGGATAATCGTTCCGTCAATTCCAACTTCCTTACAATTATCGCAGAACTTTTCTATTCCAAATTGGAGGATGGGATTTATATAACCCATTAGCAGAACCGGAATTCTCACCTTTTCTCTTAAATCTCTTAGCTGTTCAAACAAGAGCGCTAAAGTGATCCCATTGTCTAAGGCTTGCTTAGAGCTTTGTTGAATCGTAGGACCATCGGCAACAGGATCAGAAAAGGGAATGCCGATCTCCAACATGTCTGCTCCACTCTTTTCAAGAGCAGTGGCAATCATCAATGTATCCTCAAGGTTTGGAAAACCAGCAGTATAATAGATACTTAGAATTGCTTCTTTCTCTTTAAATATTTTATTTATTCGATTATTCATCTTTCTAAATGACGATTTATTCGGTTGTTGATTTATTCGATTTTGTGATTTCACCACTCAAATCCATTAAATCTTCAATCGAATCAGTCATTAAATCTTCAATCAATTCAATCATCAGTATTTTCCCCATTTTATATAGGTTTCAAGATCCTTATCACCCCTACCTGATAAATTGAGCACCATAACGTCTCGTTCATCAAAATCCATTTTACCTAATACAGCCAATGCATGAGCTGATTCAATAGCAGGAATAATTCCTTCCAATTTGCTTAGCTCCACGCCCGCAATCATGGCTTCTTCATCTGTAATGGCATAAAATGAGGCACGGCCAGAGTCAAAAAGATGTGCATGCAGTGGTCCAATGCCCGGGTAGTCAAGTCCGGCAGAAATACTGTGTGGCTCAACTACCTGCCCATCACCTGTTTGCATTAGCAAGGTTTTACTACCATGAAGAACCCCTGATTTACCGATGAATGTGGTTGCAGCCGACTTGTTTGTTTCTATACCATGTCCTGCAGCTTCTGCAGCTATCAGCTTGACTTTAGTGTCTTCAAGAAAATGATAGAAAGCCCCAGCTGCATTACTCCCACCTCCAACGCATGCTAACAGATAATCGGGTGAATGTTTACCTTCAAGATCATACAGCTGACGTTTTATTTCCTCACTGATAACCGATTGAAACCTTGCAACCATATCCGGGTATGGGTGAGGTCCAACTACTGATCCAATGATGTAGTGAGTATCATCCGGATTGTTGATCCAATGACGCATCGCTTCATTTGTAGCATCCTTTAACGTTTTACTTCCTGAAGTTGCTGCCTTGACCTCAGCTCCCAAGATCTTCATGCGTTCGACGTTGGGTTTTTGCCTGGCCATGTCCACCTCTCCCATGTATACCGTACATTCCATTCCCATCAGTGCACAGACTGTAGCAGTAGCAACTCCATGCTGTCCTGCACCGGTTTCAGCAATGATCTTATCCTTTCCAAGTTTTTTGGCCAATAAGATCTGACCAATGGTGTTGTTCACTTTGTGGGCTCCTGTGTGACAGAGATCCTCGCGTTTCAAATAAATTTTTGCTCCATATTTCGAGGATAGACGACTCGCAAAATAAAGTGGAGTCGGTCGACCTACATATGTCTCCAATAAGTGGTTAAATTCATGCTGAAAGTCTTCCGAAGTTATGATCTTTATGTAGCTCGCCCTGAGCTCTTCTACATTTGGATATAGCATTTCCGGGATATAGGCACCACCAAAATTCCCATAGTATCCTGCTTCGTTAACACTAAAACCACTCATAAGCCACTCTTTAGTTCTTTTAACTTATTGATGTCCTTCACTCCAGGTGATAGCTCAAATCGACTGTTAACATCAATTCCAACGAGGCTGTCGATCTTCATTTTTCTTATCGCTTCTACATCATCATTTTCTATTCCTCCACTCAGCAAAAAGGGTGTTTCGAGGTTATAGGCATTTAATATGGACCAATCGAAGTGCCGACCGGAACCTCCATAATCTGGCGTTGCAGTATCGAATAGAAAATAATCTGAATATTCACTATAGCTTGAAAGGGAGTATGGCAAGCTATCCAGCATTCGAAAAACCTTAATAATTCGAACTCCGTTTTCTTTAAGTTTTTTCGAGAAATCCAGGTCCTCATCTCCATGCAATTGAACATAATCAAGTCCTAGTTTGTCATGAAGTTGCAATACTGTATCAAGTTCCTCATTCACAAATACTCCCACTTTTTTAATGCTCATTGGAATCCATGAAAAAAAGTCTTCATCAGGTTCCGAGACATAACGAGGTGACTTTCCGTAAAAGATAAATCCAATAAAATCAGGCTTCAACTTTATTAGTTGCCTGATATTTTCAGGATCTCTCATTCCACATACTTTTAATTTCAGCTTCCTCATTACAATTGTTTAATGAATTCTCGTGCTGCTTTTTCCGGACGTCCATGACTCATGAATGTCTCTCCTATTAAAAAACCTTCAAAACCATAATCTTTAAGCTCTTTGATCGTCCCTGGGTCTGACAGCCCACTCTCTGATACTTTCACAAAATCAGAAGGTATAGACGCAGCAATTGATTTTGAAATAGAAATATCCGTTTCAAATGTTCGAAGGTTTCGATTATTTACACCCACCAAATTGATATGATCTCCGATGGATTTTTCCAGCTCTTCCTGGTCGTGAACTTCTAACAGAACTTCCATACCCATGCTTTGAGCTAATGAACCTAAGGACGCTATTTCCTCTTTTTTCAAAATGGCCGCAATCAACAAAATCACATCAGCTCCAATCGATTTGGCCTCAATGATTTGATACTCATCAATGATGAAGTCTTTTCGAAGAATGGGACAAAAATTGAACGACCTGGCTTCCTTTAGATCCTCAATTGTCCCACCAAAGAATTCCTTGTCAGTGAGCACGGACAACCCGGATGCACCAGCCTGCATATATCCTATGGAAGTTTGTTCGATTGAGACGTGCTCATTGATCAACCCTTTTGATGGTGATTTTCTCTTGATCTCGGCTATTATACCAGATTTATCTTCCCGTTGGATGTACTTTTTCAAGGACACCGGCTGACCATCAAAATATGCTCCTTTCTCCAGAAGCTTGGTTGGATAAAGTTCCCTTTGAGAAGCTATTTCTTTCTTTTTATGAGCTACTATTTTTTCTAGTATATCCATTCTAACTATTGACCTTAATGAATTTTTGAAACGCCCCTTTTGCTTTACCCGATAGAAGCGAATTTCTTGCTTCTTCTATTCCTTCAACAAAAGGAACTTGCCTGGCTGTTGAGATTGCAAGACCAGCATTCGCA
>JANQEC010000343.1 GCA_028278585.1 Cyclobacteriaceae bacterium
TTTTGATTTCGAAACACTGTACATACTATCCACACTTTATCAGATTCAAAATGAAGGACCGAATAGCACCTGGAAAACGATGGCTGCACATTTTGGGAATCCCTATTCCTACGATCCAGCCAACGCACGCACGCTAGGTAGAATGTTACAGTTGGGGTTTGGAGAACTTTATTCCCAGGAAAGAAGTCTGATTTATTCTTATGAAAACGCACTCAAAGCGCTTGAGAGTACTGATTAGAACTTCTTTTTAGCGATGATGATTTTAGGACACAAAAGGATAAAGCAAATGACGGCCTAGAAGAGGACCGTCTTTTTAGCCGCCAAATGCTTTAGGGGGTAAGTCAATCTATTTTAGATTCTCTTGTAAAGATCCACCACCGATAGCCACTGCTGGTAGATTGATCACTGGTCATCGTAAGCGCCTGGCCATCAAACAAGTTTCCCCTTGATGACATAGTCCTAACGCCATTTGTCGGTGTCGTAAACGACCATAAACTACCTGTGTCAAATTCGTATGAACGGAGACATTTGTTTGACCATCACCGGGATCGCTACTCGTTACCATTGGGGCAGTGGTATCCTCGTCTACCGGATCATCTGCAGGGGATTCAATGCAACTGCTCAAAAACGAGAGCATTGCAATCAATGATAGAACTTTTACTAAAATTTTCATGGCGAATTAGTTTAGTTAAACATGTATCTCAGCACGGCAATACCTCTCTACATTCGCAAAGACGGTCCGAGAAATAATTAGAGACTAAACTATTCCTGACTCCAGTTAAATATTTTGAAATGGTCGTGAATGGGATTCACCAGGACGTGAATAGCATACTTTTGGGAGTAAGCAAAATCCGGCGAACGTTAAATGAGTAGTAAGGATTACGATTTGTTGTTAATCCACTTCTTCGGTTAGGATCTCTGGTTTTCCTTCCAATGTCTTATGAACCGGACACCGATCGGCTATTTCAATCAGTCGTTTTCGCTGCTCTGGCGTTAAATCACCCTTTAGCGAAACCAGGCGTTTGATCTGGTCAATCTTTCCTTTTGAGTCTTCGCTGTTCTCTCCATCAACTTTATGGATCTTATCATGTGTAAGTTTCACTTTCACCTCTTCAAGAGGGATCTTTTTGTAATCTGCATACATGCGTAATGTCATCGCTGTACAGGCTCCCAATCCTGACAACAAATATCCATAGGGTGTAGGTCCCAGGTCATCACCTCCGACACTTGGTGGTTCATCGGCAATCAGGTGATGTCTTCCGGCAGTGATCTCTGTCGTATATCCTTTTGATCCAACTCTGGTCCAGACTTCCCCTTCTGGTGCGTCCTCCGATTTGCTTTCGTCAATGTACCTGGATGCCCATCCGGCAATAACAGTTCCAACATATCTTGCATCGTCTTCTTTCAAGAGCAAGTGATCAGCTCCATCAAGAGAAATAAAGCTCTTAGGATGCATCGCTTCCAGGAAAATTTCCTGCGCACTTTCTATTCCTACCGTCGAATCCTGCGGGGAATGTAAAACCAAAAGCGCTTTTTTTAAATTCTTAATGATTCCCTTTTTTTCGTTCTCGGCAAGATCATCAAGGAATTGTTTCTTCATTTTGAAAGGTCTGCCCCCAATGTTTATTTCAGCTTCACCTTTTTCTTCCAGTTCATTTTTTCCTGACTCCAGCAAATGAGAAACATGTGTCGGAGTAGATGGTGCACCGACAGTAGCAACAGCTTTTACTGCCGGAAGCTGACCTGATACATGTAATACAGCTGCTCCACCTAGTGAGTGACCTACAATGATCTGGGGTGCTTCATAATCTTTTTCCAGAAAATCATATGCCTCCTTTAAATCAGAAAGGTTCGAGGTAAAGTTCGTGTCAGCAAAATCACCCTTACTTTGTCCAAGTCCTGTGAAATCAAATCTCAATACTGCCATTCCAATCTGGGTAAAGGCTTGTGAGATATGGTCGACCGATTTTAGATTTTTCGAACAGGTAAAACAATGGGCAAATAGCACAAAAGCCTTCGGTTTGCCTACAAGTGGAAAATCAATTCTTCCGGACAAATCATGGCCCTCGGTATTCTGAAAGGTAATTTTCTTAAATCGCATGTGATTGGAAAGGTTTAATTATCTTGAACAGGAAACTGATCTGGTTTAATGGTGTCATTAAGCTAACGGGTTTTACAAAAATGAGTAAGCTTTCTACCATATTAATCATCTTC
>JANQEC010000367.1 GCA_028278585.1 Cyclobacteriaceae bacterium
AACAGTCACCTGACCCCTTGCAGAACCCTTTATTGCGTCACCACCTTTGGCGGAAAAGGATGGATTATACGCATTCCCAAGAGCCGGCACTTGAACATCCAGGGCATTGCCACAATTCAAATACAAAGCCTGAACCGATTGTGACTGAATTTGGATTACAGGCCTGGAAACAAAGTATTCTATTGTACTTGTAAATGTTGTGTCAAGTCCTCCACCCAACGGAACATTGATTGCTGCTTCAAAAGTTTTCTTTGAATTTCCTTCGCTATCATAGCTTCCCGGAGTAGCAGTAAATTCTACTTTTCCAATTCCATCAGTGACCGGAATTTCATTCCCATTGTATGACATTTTGATTTGATCATTCAATCCTGAAGCTGATGCAGCGATAAACATTTCTGCAACGTATCTTGTACCAGCTGCCACGTATCTGGACTCTGGCATTACCACAGGCTTAATATCATCAAAAGTTA
The DNA here is from genome assembly GCA_028278585.1 of Cyclobacteriaceae bacterium. Lineage (GTDB taxonomy): Bacteria > Bacteroidota > Bacteroidia > Cytophagales > Cyclobacteriaceae > Ekhidna. Next base: position 471 of record JANQEC010000367.1, read on the forward strand.
AATCCTTAAGTCCTACTCTCTTTTTCAAATAATCAAGAGCAGCAGTTTCGAAACCCAAGACATTTGCTTGAAATTCGCTTACAGTCGCAAGAGCAGCATGAGTCGGGGAATCATGAAAATTTAGTTGTGACCATTTTTTTCCTTTTTGGTTAGGGTCCTTGCTCCAATACTCATCCTCATCCGCATCTCTTGCTAGTTTATGATATTTAGCAAGCTCCTTTTCATCTGCCCCATTTTTAGTAAGCAACTCTTTCACGAAATCGGCATAACCATTCAATAACTCCTGCATAGGTTCACCATTACCTTCTCCTCCATCTTCTTTGGGCATCATGTAGTGTCCAACTTTATCATAATTGGTTTTCCCCTCAATGTGCATTCTATCCTTAGTTTCCTTAGCTCCTTCAGAATACCCTCCCGTAATTTGAACAAAAGTCTCCTTGCTCTCTTCCAATGAAGCCAAAACTTCTTGTGTTTTAGCCCTTAATTGTTCAGTTGATGCGATAACATCCAAGTCTTCCTTTCTATTTCCTTTCTCCTCCACTGACTTAGTCATTCCAGACAGTGTCTGTGCATTTCGAGTAGAAGTTTCACTATTGGCTTGCTCTAAACTTTGATTAATAAAGGCGAATTTGTCTAGAACCGTGGTACTAACGTTTAGGGCTAACAATGCTGTTAACACCAGGTACATCATACCAATCATTTTCTGCCGTGGGGTTTCTTTTCCTCCTGCCATAATTTTTTAATTTAAGGTTGCTGCTGTTGCTGATTACTGCCTCCTCTCATAGCAGTTAGCATATTACCATATACTCTATTAAGCGCAGAAATGTTCGAAGTAAGTTTGTTCAACTCTGATTGGAAAGCTGAAGTTTCCTTACCAGCTTCGGCCATATTTTCAAGTGCCCCAGTTACGTTCGAATAAAATTTATTCAAGGCTTTCGTGTGGCTTTGAGCATCCTTAAGTTCCATTTCGTAAACAGCATTTAATGCCCCTAAGCTTTTCGTTACGTTAAGAACTTGAGAGTGATACTCCTTGGTATCTTTAGTTGCATCGGCCATTCCGGACATCGCTTCCATTGCAGAAGCATACGATTTGTTCATCTCTGAAAGAGATTTGGATGCCGACTTCACGTTGCCTGCATATTCATTTGTAGCAACTGCAGCATCCGAAAGATTTGACATCTTTCTTGCTGAATCAGCCATGTTACGCATGCCGTCTCCCAGACTTTTGATCAATTCGGGCCCGACTTTAGCTTCTGCCAACATTTTATCCATTTGAGCTGAGGCACCGGTAGCTTGTGGCACAGCCGCTCGTGGTTTTGCAGATGGACCATCATAATCATCCGCTAATTCCGGATATACTTTTGACCAGTCAGTTTCTGCATGTTTTGGCTCAAATGCACTAAGGAAGAAAATTACTGCTTCAGTTAACAGACCTACGGTAAGCATCAACGCAGCACCCTCCATGTGAAGGATTTTGAAAAGAGCTCCAACAATTACAACTGCCGCTCCAATTCCGTAGACTTTTGGCATTATGGTGGAGTAGAGTAACTCCTGAAATCCGCCTTTTTTGCTCATTTTTATTGTTATTTAGGTTAGTAAATTTATTCTTTTGTGATTTTAAAATTCATATCCTGATGATCGACCAAGATACGTCATTGCACATCTAAAACCAATAGAAGCTCTAGTTGTGTCCTGATGTTCATACGTTCTGGTACCTGTTTCAAGGAAGTATGCAATATCTTTCCATGAACCACCCCTAATTACTTTATGAGGAATATTATCATCAAAGTAAGTAGGGTTCAAATCCCAGGTTAACGGCATTGC
>JANQEC010000013.1 GCA_028278585.1 Cyclobacteriaceae bacterium
AAAAGGCAAGATGCCTGATCAAGTCAGGCATAACTAAACACTCTTCCCAAAAGTGATTTATTTAGATGATAAGGTTTGACTACCAAGGTATATTTTTTGAGATTTGCCTAGTAAAATCGATAAATGAAAAAAGCCGCTCTCATCCTCATTCCAATAGCATTACTGGTTTTTGTATTTACTCAATCCGGCAGCTCATCCAATGAATATCATGCTGAAATCAAAAAATTCAGGGAAGACAAACACGATTTTTTTAAAAATTCAGAAGCCAGTCCATTTGTTCAGAAAAACATCGAATACATTCCAGCAACTTTTTTCCCTCCCAACCCTGATTTCAAAGTACGAGCTAAGCTCGATCGTCTCACATCAAGAGAAACAGTCTCAATCACAAACAGCGATGGATCTGAAGCTAAATATCTCAAATTCGCACGAGCCAACTTTTCACTATCAGGCTTGGATCATTCACTGCTCATCTTAAAGCCTCTTGGATTTGGTAACCAATACCTCACTGCTTTCCTGGATGAAACCAGCGCAATCACAACGTACGGAGGAGGCCGCTATTTAGACTTGGAGATTGGCAAATCCAATCAAATCGAAATCGACTTTAACAAGGCATACAATCCTTATTGTGCCTACGTGGAAGACTATCTATGTCCATTACCTCCAAGAGAAAACTTCCTCCAGGTAGCAATTGAGGTCGGAGAAAAAGACTATAAGCCTGAATAGTCATTCTTCCTCTCATTATTTTTGCCGATCGTACAATTCGCATAAATGAAGATCTCTTATAATTGGCTTAAAGAATACATCGATTTCACTCAAAATCCTGAGGAAATTGGTGAAATACTAACACAAACCGGGCTGGAGGTTGAAGGCATAGAAAAGGTTGAGAAAATTCCCGGTGGCCTTGAAGGTGTTGTCATTGGTGAAGTCAAATCATGCGGACAACATCCCAACGCGGATAAATTGAAAGTTACCAAGGTGGACATTGGAACTGACAAACTTTCGGATATTGTTTGTGGCGCACCTAATGTAGCCAAAGGTCAAAAAGTGCTCGTCGCCACAGTGAATTCCACCATTTACCCAACGAAGGGTGAACCTTTCAAAATAAAAAAAGCCAAGATCCGTGGTGAAGTTTCCGAAGGAATGATCTGTGCCGAGGATGAGATTGGCTTGGGCACGGAACACGACGGGATTATGGTTCTTGATACAAACCTTCCTAACGGAACACCCGCCATCCAGCTTTTCGAGACAGGAGAGGATCACGTTTTTGAAATTGGGCTCACTCCTAACAGGGGAGATGCTACATCACACTTAGGAGCAGCGAGAGACCTGAAAGCATTCTTCAAGAAAGAATTGACACTACCAACAGTCAACGATTTTAACACCAAAAAAGAAAGTCCAATTAAGGTTACTGTTGAAGACCATGAAGCGTGCCCAAGATTTTCAGGCATTTACATTAAAGGTATTGAAGTAAAACCTTCTCCTGATTGGCTGCAATGGAAACTGCGGTCTATTGGACTAGAACCCATCAACAACATTGTAGATATTTCAAACTACGTTTTGCATTCCATTGGGCAACCAAATCACATGTATGATGCCGATGAAATCAAAGAGAACAAGATCATTGTAAAACGACTAGCCAAGAAAACGAAGTTTGTTACCCTGGATGAGAAAGAGCGAGAATTGACTGACAAAGATCTAATGGTCTGTAATGGAAAAAGCGAAGGAATGTGTATCGCCGGGGTTTTTGGTGGTCTTAAATCGGGAGTTAAAGATTCCACGAAGAATATTTTTGTGGAAAGTGCCTACTGGCATCCGGATGGTATTCGTTCCACAGCCCAACATCACGGACTGTCAACGGATGCTTCTTTCAGATACGAGCGTGGAGCAGACCCCGAGATGACAGTCCCGGCAGTTAACCTTGCTACCTCACTCATCCTGGAGTTAGCTGGCGGGGAAGTATCATCGGATATGGTGGATATCTACCCGAACAAGATTGAGCCAAAGGAAATTGACATTGCGTTTCAGAATTTCCACTGGATCATTGGTAAAAAACTACCAAACGAGCAAATTACTGAGATCCTCAATTGGCTGGATATCCGAACAGAAAATATTACCGATACTGGTTTCAAGGCTATAGTCCCACCCTATCGTAGTGATGTGACTCGCCCTGCGGATCTGGTTGAAGAGGTGCTTCGGATCTACGGATTCAATGAAATAGAATTAGACACAGAGTTCTCCACCGATTATTTGGCTGAATTCGATGAGTACGAACCGTATAGAATTCAGGAAGATCTGTCTAAATTCTTAGCTGGAAAAGGCTTCTCAGAGATCTTGACAAATTCACTCACCAGCCCTGAATATTTTAAGAAATTTCCCTTAGGGGACGATCCCATTTCTATGCTGAATCCTTCTAGTGAGGATCTGGCAATATTGAAGACCTCTCCGGTTTATACCGCACTGCAATCGATTGCCTACAACATCAATAGAAAGAATCCAAACTTGAAATTCTTTGAGTTCGGGCGCACCTATGAAAAACCAGGCAAGGAATACCAGGAAATAGAATGGCTGTCTGTTTACATGACAGGAGATACAATGGATGGTAATTGGCTGGATAAAAACCGGCAAGTGAACTTTCATGATCTCAGCAACGTCATCCAATCAATGCTCAAATATGCCGGGATCAGGAAATTTACTTCTGAGCCAGAAGAAAACCCTCAGTTTTTATATGAGCTAACCTTCAAGAAAAACGGTCAATCAATAGGCACCATCGGAAAACTGAATGATACCCTGTTGAGGATGTACGGAATCAAACAAGAGGTTTACTGCGCCCAATTGAATTGGGATTTCCTTCAGAAAATATACAAATCCGATATCGCTTTTGAGCCGATCCCAAAATATCCTGAAGTCAAGCGTGATCTATCATTGGTCATTGACAAGAAGGTTTCTTACGCCCAAATCGAGGACCTGGCCTTCAAACAAGAAAAAAAATTATTGAACAGAATCAACCTCTTTAGTGTCTACGAGGGGGAAAAAATAGAAAAAGGAAAAAAAGCTTACGCAATTAGTTTTTTTCTTCAAGATAAATTCAAAACTTTAACGGACAAACAAATTGACAGGACCATGAATGGCCTCATGAGTTTGTACGAAAGAGAACTAGGAGCTGTGATAAGAAAATAATGCCAAACGAGCAATTATACAGAGAGATCCAAACCCTTGAAAGAAAGATTCAGCTTATACTGGCTGATAATCAAAAATTAAGAGAAGATCTGTTACAGGCCCAAAACGAAAATCAGGTTTTGAAAACTAAAGTTGAAAGTCAGATGACCAACATTAGCAGCTTTCAAAATCAGATGAAAATGAGTAAACTTGTTAATAACATGGTAGTCGGTGGTGGAGATTCAGAAGAACTGAAAGTGAAGTTGGATGGCTATATTAAGGAGATAGATAAATGTATTGCCCATTTGGCAGAATAATATGATACCGAATGGCTGAATTATCGATAAAAATCAGAATTGGGAACCGTGAGTATCCCATGAAAGTGAAAGCGGAAGATGAAGAAAGAATTAGAAGGGCAGGAAAATTGTTGAATGAAAAAATAAAGAATTACCAAAATCAGTTTGGTATAGACGATACACAAGATCTAGTTGCGATGGTAGCTTTTGATTGTCTCGTTGAAAAAATAAAAAGTGAAGAAGCATCAGAATCATCTGATGACTTTGCACTAAGGGAAATAACCAAACTCAATCAACTCATAACCGACTCACTTTAATCCTTACATAGCTCCATTCTACCTGTTATTTGTCAACCAAATAACGAAAAGATGGATTCAAATACACTACTTATTATAGCCTCGATAGCATCCCTGCTCATTGGATTGGTGATTGGCCGCGTACTTAAAGGAAAAAGTGCGGGAAAGAAAGTGAAAGACGCGGAAGAGCAGAGCAAGATTATCCTGAAGGAAGCTGAAGTAAAGGCTGAGAATTTAAAAAACGAAAAGATCATTGAAGGCAAGGAAAATATCCTCAAAATGAAAACCGAGTTTGAGGAAGAGGCCAATCGCAAGAAAAACATCATAATTACCAACGAGCAGAAGCTTAAGCAAAAAGAAGCCAACCTGAACAAACAGCTCGAACAAACGAAGAGAACCGAGAGAGATCTTGATGGCTTAAAGGAGACGCTTGCTAACCAGATGGAAATTGCTCGTCAGCGAAAGGATGAATTTGAAAAGCTCAAAAATCAGCAAGTAGCCATACTGGAAAAGGCAGCCAACCTTTCTGCTGAAGAAGCCAAAAGTCAGATTATCGAAACACTTAAAGATGAAGCCAGAACAGACGCTTCGGCTCACATAAAAGAAATCGTTGAAGAGGCCAAAATGACCGCAACTAAGGATGCCAAAAAAGTTGTGATCGAAGCTATACAGCGAACAGCCACGGAGCATGCCATTGAAAATACTGTTTCCATTTTTAACATAGAAAGTGACGACATCAAAGGAAAAATTATTGGTCGCGAAGGCCGAAATATTCGAACGCTGGAATCAGCTACAGGTGTTGAGATTATCGTCGATGATACACCAGAAGCCATCATCATTTCCGGATTTGATCCTGTTCGAAGAGAAATAGCAAGGTTGTCGTTACATCGTCTGGTCCAGGATGGGCGAATTCACCCTGCGCGAATCGAAGAGATTGTTGCTAAGACCACTAAGAACATCAATGAAGAAATTGTGGAGATAGGCGAACGAACAGTAATCGACCTTGGCATTCATGGTGTTCATCCTGAATTGATCAAAATGATTGGTCGCATGAAATTCAGATCATCCTATGGTCAAAACTTGCTTCAACATTCCAGGGAGGTAGCCAATTTGAGTGCTACGCTTTCATCAGAACTAGGTCTTAATCCCAAGTTAGCCAAGCGGGCAGGCCTGTTGCACGACATTGGAAAGGTCTGGCCTGACGAGCCGGAAAAACCGCACGCGCTTATCGGGATGGAGTTGGCCCAGAAATACAAGGAGAACCCTGAGGTTTGCAATGCGATTGGAGCACACCACGATGAAATAGAAATGACATCCCTGATTTCCCCTATCGTTCAAGCTTGTGACGCCA
>JANQEC010000126.1 GCA_028278585.1 Cyclobacteriaceae bacterium
CCTCTTGATGAAGATGTAAGGCGCATAATGGAGAAGTCTTTGTATGGAGCACCCAGGCTTTTGATTTCAGACCAACCGTCTTTGGTTCGCTCCATGTATCGCCTGCCAAGATGCATGGTCTTGCCATCGGGCGAGATAAAGGGCTCACCTACTCTTGGCCCTGTTATGGACTTTTGCCATTGATCGTTTTGGTATTTATAAACGATCATGAATGGCTTGTCATTTTCATCGTACCTGACAAAATAGAATTCCTTCATATCCGGTGTAAAAGCACTGAAAAGTTCATAAAGCTCTGTCGAAACAATGCCTGGGGCAAAAACTTCAGCCGTTGAACCTGGCGGTTTTTGCCCGAGATAGGGACCTTCTAAACGAGGTGAATCCGCATTGCTTTCCTCCGTGATTTCTTGTGCGTTGACTGTATTTAGGGATAGAAAGGTTGTTAGTATTAGGGCTTGAGTAGTTTTCATTTCACATGTTTGTTATAAAGGAATGAGAGTATCAATAATTTTCACTTCCGAAGCTCTAATTTGGGGCGTTCATTATTCACTCCTCAGCTTCTGAGCCGGGTTAGCTGTGGCCGCTTTACGTGCGTGATAACCCGTAGTGAGAACTGTTACAATAATTGTCCCGACCAGTACGGTTGCAAATATTGTAAACCCCGGAGTTATGTGGAATTGGAAATTTTCCAGCCAACCCATCATGGAAAAATAGCCCAGGACGGAGGCGGGTATTGCAGCTATGACGATAAGGATCACAAAGTCTTTAATGAGAAGATTAATTAGACCTTGTGTATTGGCGCCAAGCACTTTTCTAATGCTAATTTCCTTCGCGCGTTGCTCTGCAGTGTATGAAGCCAAGCCCAATAATCCTAAACAAGCAATCAAGATTGTCATACCAGAAAATCCCAAAAATAACTGGCCACGGATTTGATCAGCCTCGTAATGCTCCATGAATTGCTCGTCAACAAATCCATACTCAAATGCCGTGGTTGGGTATGTTCTCTCCCATGCCTCTTCAATAAAGTCAATGGTAGAGGTGATATCTCCTGTGATTTTAATAATGGCGGAACCATTGACGCGGCTTGGTATAAACACTATGGCAGTGATGGGGTCGTAAAGTGATTCTTGATGAAAGTCTTTAACAACGCCTACGACACGGGCGGAAGGTAGTGAATCATTTCTCGTCAACCTGATCTTTTTACCGATTGGGTTTGACCAATTCATCCTTCTAACCATAGCCTCATTTACCATTACGGCTTGAGAAGAATCAGAAGCATAATCCAACGAGAAATTTCTTCCTTGAACTACCTCGATACCCAGTGTAGAAAAGAAATCATAATCAACCCGGTAATTACCAAATGCAATGTTGTCCATCGGTCCTTCTTCAGTTTCGATGGGGAACACGTTATTAGGATAACCATTTCCAGGGGTAGAACTTGAAGATGCTGTTCCACCTATGTTGACATTTTTACCTAATTCATTTTTAAGGATACCCCATTTCTCTGCATCTGCGCTACTTCTAAAGTTGATTTGCATCATCTGTTCTTTGTCAAAACCTAAATCTTTGTTCCTGACAAATTGCATTTGAGCATAAATAACCAAAGTACCAATCAGCATGAAAATGGAAATGGAAAACTGGACAATCACCAAAATCTTCCTTAATAATTTGTTCCCGGATTTCCCTCCACCCCCTTTGAGCACAGCCGCTGGCTGAAAAGAAGATAAAAAGAACGCAGGGTAGCAACCGCCCATAAATCCTGTGACCAATACGATACTGATAACCGCTAATATTACGTTGGTGTGAAGTAATCCCTCGATTGCCAGGTGAGTACCCACAATGCTGTTTATTGCAGGAACAACAGCTATCATGACAAGAATACTTAAGGGTAGGGATATGAGCGTAATTAGAATTGATTCAGTCAAAAACTGACCTATCAAGCCACTTTTTTTCGAGCCCATTACTTTTCTCATGCCAACTTCCATCGACCGCTTGGTAGATCGTGCCGTGGCCAGGTTCATATAGTTGATACTGGCAATAACGATGAGAAAAATTGCAATAGCAGCGAAGATTTGAACATATTGAATGTTGCCAGCAGGAACTGGTTCATTTTCAAAATCTGAAGTCAAATGGATACTTGTTAATGGGACTGGCACCATTTTAACCTTGATGTTTACCGGATCAAAGATTGGGGCTATGTATTTGGCAACAGTCGAATCAAGCTTAATTTGTAACGCTTCTTGCGAGACACCTTCATGAACCAAAACATAGGAAAAGACACCCCACATTCCCCAGCTTGTATCTCCATCAGGGAAGATCGTTTTCCAGGATATTAAGGCCTCAGCGATAAGGTGAGAAGAGTAAGGCATGTCTTTGTATACTCCTGTGACTTGCAAAGACATTTCCCGATCCCCACCGCTTTTAATTGTTTGACCAATTGGATTTTCATCTTGGAATATTTTTGTTGCCATCGACTGATTGATGACTATCGAATTTGGAGCTTCCAATGCAGTTTTGGGGTCTCCTGCCACAAATTCGTAATCAAATAATTCGAAAATCGTTGAGTCAGCGGCATATACATTTCCTTGATAGTAATCAACTTGATTGAAATTAAATCGCATATCAACTTGACGGCTTAAACCTTGCATTCGAGCTGCCTGTTCTACCTCCGGGTTTTCATTTTTAACTGTAAATGCAGCCCGACTCGTCATATTTGACCATTTAAAGATGCCGTCAGGCTCAGTAAATTCTGTCGAAAGGCGATAGATCCGATCACCCTTAGCGTGCTGTTTATCGAAGCTCGTTTCATGAAAAATATACAGCAGAATGATTAAGCTAGAGGCAATACCAACCGTGAGTCCCGTGATATTGAGAGCCGTGTAGCCAGGTTGTCTTCGAAGACTTCGGAAAGCAACCTTTATATAATTTTTAAGCATGCGAGTTGTTGTTTATCTGTTATTGTTTGGGCCTGAGGTTCTCAATAATTCTCGCATCTATCCAGTAGATGTCTATGTTGTCACCCTCTTCATCAAGGCTCCTATTGAACATAAGATATTTACCATCAGGTGTGACGCTCGCATAAGCGTCCCATTTATCAGTGTTGACTTTGTTACCCATATTGATCGCATCCCCCCATGAGCCATCTTTCTTTCGGAAACTGATGTATATATCAGACCCTCCGAACCCCTCTTCTCTCCTACCATCCCATATAATGTAAGATTCATCTGGGGCTATAAAAGGATGAGCATTCATACTTCCGGTATTTATCTCCTTGCCAAATGCTCTAGGTGCCTCACGCTCCCCGTCTATTAATCGCGAATAGCGAATGACACCATCTCCATTTGGCATGCCAACCTCATCAAAAACATAAGTTGCTTTAGATGATGTTGTGAGGCGCATAATTTGTATCTCTTCGAAAGATGGGCCAAGGCTTTTACGCTCAGACCAAGTATCGCCAATGCGGTCTTTATAGCCTTTCGCCATGTGCATACGCGAACCATCTGGTGAGAACGCTAATTCACCCTTGCGCCTGAATTCAGTATATTTTTTCCAGATATTGCCTTCCTGCCGAAATCCGATAACGGTAGGACGAAATGGCTCCCCCCGAGAGGTAGTGAAGTAAAACTCTTTCATACCTGGTGCGAATACACCCTCTACTTCCCAACCTTCGGTAGAGATGATACCGGGAGCAAATGGCTCTGCCACCATAGCTGGGGGTTCTTGCCCCATGTACGGTCCTTCTAAAATTGGAAAGCTAAAATCGCCCTTCGTATTTTCTTGAGCAAAGAGACTATTAAGCGATATAGCCAATGTCAGTATGAAGAATTTTGTTGTTTTCATGTTCTTTTCTTTTGTCTTCTAATGCTCAAAAAATAACATTAGATGGAAAGCTCATTTCATTCGCTTTTTTGTAATTCCTTGAGTTTATGCCTCGCCCGATTGTTTTGAGGATTCATTCCAAGTGACTTCGAATAATTCACGATTGCCAAATCTGTTTCTCCTGCTTTCATACATGCTTCTGCATAACTATCATATACTTTGTAGCTATCAGGATAGAGCATCATATTCACTTTGAAAGTGTTTAGTGATAGTGTCATTCTATCCTCGTGGTAAAAATCATAACCAATATCATTTATGTAGTCTTCGGTCACAGTTGGATCGTTAGGATTGAGTTCCTTTAAATTTTTGTAAGCTATAAGTGCACTTTCAAAGTCGCCTTCAAGAAGGAATTCCACCGGGTGTTTTTTGTCATTCGCGACCTTAGCTAAGGTTGAAATTATTGCTCCATCGTTTCTATTCAGATACTGCAAATTGGCTACTCCATTTTCAGGATATCGGTCAAACTGAATAAATAGACTGGAATTTCTTCGAACGAAAAGGCTATCCGATACTTTAATGAGCTCTACTCCTACTTCATTAAGTATGTTTTTGTAAAACAATTGATTGTCCTTTTGGTAGACTTCTACAATCACATCGTCGGATTGATATCTACCGGTAATTTCATCTACTGATGACGGTTCAATTTGCATCTTTTGATGAATCGGAACGTAGCTATCCCAACCATACGTCCGGGCAACAGCGCGCATCACTTCAGCATTAAATTCTGGAAACGTGGAATTGGTCATAACAACCACCCCATAACCTTTGTCTCTGTGAGCCACTATCTCAGCATAAAAACCTGTATTCCATCCGTGATGCCTTAAGTAGATTTCATCGTTCCTGTTTAAAAGTTGAAACCCCAACCCGAGTGTAAATGACCAACCAGAGTTACCCACTCCATACGGCGTGCCCATTAATTCTGTCAGATCTTTTGGTAATCCACTACCACGTTTACCCTCCAGGGTTTGCTGTACGTTGGTTAGAAATTTTGCATAGTCCCCGGCAGTTGTCCATAGTCCACCAGAAGCCATTGCCGGCTGGATATTTCCTCCACCTTTTACCATGGAACCATCTTGTAAATAGCCTGTTGCCGCCTTCGTTAATTGCTCTGCTGTAAGAGATTGATCAAACGTGCTGTTATTCATTTCTAAGGGTTGTAACACGAGTTCATGCATGATCTTCGGGAATGTTTTCCCCTCAACATCCAGCATCATTTGTTGAATGGGCACATAGCTGGCGTATGCAAAACGAACACTTTCGCCAGGCTCTTTATTTACCGTAATTGGCTCGTTTGAGGCAGGGGGAATTCCGTTTAATATTTCTACAAGTGTCGGGATTTCTTCATCACTACTATATGAACCGGTTCCACGAGGATGTATTCCCGCAGAATGGTTTAAAAGATTTCGAACGGTAACTTTCTCTTCTTTGGTAAATTCATTTTCTGGTACTTTCCAGGACTTTAAGTAACTGTTAATGTTTTCATCTAAGCTTACTTTACCTTGTTCTACAAGACGTAATGCTCCGTAGGCCGTCACGGGCATACTGGTTGCCGCTGCCTGGAAAAGTGTTTGTGTTGTTACCGGAGTCAGACTTTCCTTATCCATCACTCCGTAGCCTTTTGTCCAGGCAATGTCGCCATTATGTATTACTGCAATGCTCACACCTGGGATTCCGTAGTGCTTCATGCGTTCTTTTATGGACCATGTTGAATCATCAGCAATATGCACACGAGTAGTCAGGCCGGTTTCTACCTTTTTTATTAAATCAGTTGTAGTATCCTCATTTGATTTTTCGGTACAAGATTGGAAAAGAATGAAGAAGAAGATTGAGATGATATTTTTCATTATTTATACTTTGCAAATTGTTGAAGACAGATATTGTTCACTATTGCTTAATAAAAGCTGGTACCACTCTTGTGGCTGTTACTTCCACTGAACTATCAACAGGGCGATGGGTAGTGGTAACTACAATCAGGTCCAACTCCTCAATCACGTAGATATTTTGTCCACTACCACCTCGTGCCGATTTAGCAAGGAAGCTCTTATCACCCGTGGAAAAATCAGCTTGCCAAAAGAAATAGCCATAAGCGGTGCCTGATACACCTCTTGAAGGAGCGTCATATTCTTCACTTTGGTCGACTATTTTACTGGTCGCTTTGGCAACGAAGGCTGCTGGCACGAGTTGTTCGCCATTCCACTTACCTTTATTGAGGGCCAAGGTCCCCCACTTGATCATATCTCGAGGCGTCATACTCGTGCCGTTTCCCGATTTAGGCAAGCCACTGATATCCGTACCCCAGTTGTAATTCGTTATGCCCATTTTATCGAGCAACTCATTTCTAATAAAGTCTTTGGCCGACCCGGGTACGACTGCTTCAATGACTTGCATCACCAACATTGGATCGAATTGATATTTAAAACGCTGAGACGCTGGGGTAATAGGCGCACTATGTTCCAGGTAAGCCTGAACTTGCCCCTGGCCTTTTAGCAGGTCAGGAGTTTTTTCAAATTCTTCTCTTTGTTCTCTACTAAGGCGGATACCGGAACGCATAGTCAGCGCCTTGTGTAGCGTAATTTTTTCGACACCTTCAACCAATTTTGTTTGGTCCAGGTCTTTCAAAAAATTGATCAGAGGTTTGTCTAAATCGGCCATAGTCAGATAACCCAACTGGATGGCACGACCAAGTGCCAGGCTGGTGTAGGCCTTGGTTGCTGACGCTTGTGGATGGGGCAAGTTGATGCGGCCTCTTCTGTAGTATGATTCAAAAACGAGCTTGCCCTTATGACCAATAAGAAAGCTATCGAAGTTGCCATATTTACCGTCTGCAATCTCCTGTGCCAGCTTAAGGATCAACGCTTTATTACCACCATCTTTGCCTAATTTGCCCACAGGGATACCGTCTTTTCTATCAGTTGGTGTAGCATCGATAAAGGCTTCGTTGAGATAGGAAATATCGCTGAAGGAGAGTCTGGCTTCGGCTGCTGTAGCCTCTGGTGCGTTTTGAAAGTTGTCTTGAGCGTAGGCTGTACTCAGGAATACAATATTCGTCAATACTAGCATTTTAGCGAACCGCATTCCTCTCCTACTGGTTGTTATGTTTAGCATTCTTGATTAAAATGATCACAAGGTGTATTTCACTTTTTGAAGCTTATACTTCAAACTTCCTGTGGAAGTTGTGGACGTGCACCGTTTAACTTACCAACTGCTCTCTGTTTGAATGAACTGCTCTTTTTCCAACCTCAAAACCATTTTTATCCGGTTACTTTACGTCTGTAAAACCGTGTCAAAAGAAACTTGAAACTTTCAACCTGTCTGTTTTTCCTGTACATATTGTTCCTGGCAACTTCTTGTGCGCAGGATCCTGCTATTTTCCAGGAATACGAAACCGTATTTAAGATTGGAGATCAACCTGAATGGGCTGCCAGAAACTTGAATGATGCAAACTGGAAAAGAAGGATATGGGAAGTTCCGGATGGTCAGATTTTCTGGTCCAGAACCAGGATTGATATTCTAACCGCACCAGAGGAATTTCGGCCCTACGGCCTTCAGATAGATGCCTATGGAGAATATGAAATCTTTTGGGATGGGGTTTTGATTGGTAAAAATGGAAATCCAGGACAAGAGGCAGAACTTCCTCCTGAGGGTGAATTGTGGGTTACTTTCAGCATTCCGACACATCTGACAACTGAAGGAGAACATATGCTGGCCTTACGATTGAGTAATTATTATTTTCCGGATCATGTAGGGAGGTATGAACTGGAGATCGCTGATTATGAGGATTTACTCACCGATCTGCTCATTGAAACTTCCTACATGCATGTTTTCGCCGGAGCTTTTCTCATCGCATCCATCTATTTTCTTTTTCTATTCCTCAGCGATAAAAAGGAGTATCCCATGCTCGTGTTTAGTGCCAGTTGCTTTCTCTTTTTTATGTTGACACTGACCCGGTTTGTTCGAACCGCTGTTCCTATCCATTACAGTCTGCATGTGGTGCGATTGGAAGTCATCTCAAGCCTGACGTTTGGTATTTCTTTTTTGATCCCACTCTATTTCTCTATGCAGTTTCCTTTTCCAAAACACAAACTCCTTCTGGGCATTTACGCCGGGGTGCTCATGTATTTTTTTGTAATAAACCACCATTTCTTCGATTTTACGGTTTACAACATGGCCGTCAGCTTGTGGATGTTTTCTTTTGGTATAGTACTATATGGCGTATACAAAAAAGCAAAGGGGGCTCTTTTGGTATCATTTATACTCTTCCTTTGTATCGTGCTCCGTTATTCTGTTTCATTTAGTATTAGTCTTTTCGCAGGTTTTAGCCTTATTCTGCTGAGTATGCTGTATTTGCTCTCACTAAGAATCAAGGAGCAACGGCTGGCCTATGAAAATTCGCTTGTCCAATCCACACGTCTGCGTTTGGAGTTACTTAAAAAGAACATTCAACCTCATTTCCTCATGAACACCCTGACATCATTAATGGACTGGGTAGAAGAAGCACCAAAGAAAGGTGTTTTATTTATCGAAGCATTGGCCAAAGAATTTGATCTTTTTAATCAGATAGAAAACCAAACATTGATACCTGTTTCTCAGGAAATAGCACTTTGCCGTACGCATCTTGAAATTATGGAGTACCGGAAAGAAATAAACTACTCCTGGGAAGAGGAAGGCATAGACCCGGAGCAAAAAATACCGCCAGCCATTATTCACACACTCTTGGAAAATGGAATTACGCACAGCCTTCCGCTTGAAGATAACAGTGTCAAATTCAAACTTATTTTTGAATCGAATAACGATTACATATGTTATACATTCTTGACCTTTGCTTCAGGTGTTAGGCATGGAACAACTAAAGAGGAAGGTACGGGACTGAAGTACATAAAGGCCAGGCTGACAGAAAGTTATCATTCAAAATGGGAGTTTACCTCGGAACCAGCCGAACACGGCTGGAAAAACGTCTTTAAAATATATTCCTGAGTAGATGAACATTTTAATCGTCGAAGATGAGGCAAGAATTGCAAAAAGAACAGAGCGAATGACGCGCGATGTTTTTGGCAACACCATCCGGTCGCTTACCCACATTGATACACTCCATGAGGCATTGAAGTTTATTGAAGGCAACTCGCTGGATCTCGTTCTTTTGGATTTGAATCTTAACGGTGACGATGGTTTTGACCTGCTAACCACGGCGGTTTCTGAATCATTTCACACCATTGTTATTTCCGCCTACAAGGATCAGGCAATTGCTGCTTTCGAATATGGGGTTTTAGATTTTGTACCAAAGCCCTTTAACAGAGACCGGTTGGAGCAGGCCTTAAACCGGACCATCGCAAATGAAAAAACAGCTACGAACCCGGTTAAATTTTTAGCTGTCAAAAAAAGACAAAGGATACAGCTAATACCAATTAAAGATGTACTTTATATAAAAGGAGCTGGTGCCTATGCTGAACTCTTTCTGGCAAATGGAAACAAGGAACTGCATGATAAATCACTCGAAAAGCTGGAACAGCTGTTGTCGTATTCTTTTGAACGTATCCATAAATCATATTTAGTGAAGATGTCTGAGATAAGGGAAATTATTGTGAAATCCGGAAGCAAATACAGGGCCGAGCTAAAAAACGGGACACGTATCCCCATCGGAAGAACGAAATACAAAGACATCAAAGCGAAGTGGTTCTAAACACAAATTCAGAAAACCAAGCTGATTATTTACATGAATATAACTGGGTATACAGTTCTGCTTATGTGAATCTCACTGGGAATATCGAATGGTCCGTTATGGTTTTTAGGAAGAAAGAGTGAGGGCGGGACGCTTTCATTCTCTTAAGTTCAAGTAACGATCATGTGTTAAATCAGCGCTGACCAACTTTATTTCTTGCAATTTATGCTCAATCTCATCCATTGAAAGCGTGTGGTCCCAATCAATCTGAGAATATAGATTTAGGGAGAACACCAATGATAAAATTTTCACACACAATCTGAGCATCAATCTTTTTGCAACAATTACAAAAAGGTAATCATTAAAGATCAATAAGTACCGAACCCATTTTGGTGTTTCACAAAAACAATTATGTAACAAATAGGATTAGACCTATCTGATTGCAGATCCTATAATCATTTCAATTCACTTGAAAAGCGAATGGTGACAGTAGTACCGTGGCCCACCTCACTGGCAATTTCCAGTGCGGGCTGCTCCGCTCCTGATTTACCTAGTAGTTCGAGACGTTCGCGTACCAGCTGAATGCCTTTTGAATTCGAAAGTGCTGCTGATTCAGACTGATCAAAACCTGCTCCATTGTCGCAAATGATCACTTCTATCCTATCATCTCTCATCTTGAATTTTAAAACAATTTCCCCTTTCTCATCCAATTTGGAAACTCCATGCCAAATTGCATTTTCCATGATCGGCTGAATGACCATCGAAGGTACACTGGTAGTGTAGATATCAATAGCTTCTTGAAGCTCGATCTGAAAATCAAAGCCCTGCTTTACTCTTAATTGCTCCAATTCTACATAAAGATTAAGTGCTTCCAGCTCTTCATTTAAGGGAACCGTTAGCTCATTGGAATGATCAAGAATTTTGCGCATAAGTCGACCATATTTCACTAAATAGCCCTGGGCAATATTTCTCTCATCTTCCAAAATAAAAGATTGAATAGAATTCAATGCATTAAACAAAAAGTGGGGATTGATTTGAGCTTTGAGGGCTTTAAGTTTTGCTATTTGGCCAACAGCTGCTAAATGTTGACTAAGGTTTTTCTGCCTTCGATAATACTTGAAGATAAATCCTGAAAAGATCACCGTTCCCATAACGGTAGCCATAAGGAAATTGGTTTGAAGACTCTTTCGATCCAATTGCATTTGGTTCACAGCCAAACGATTTTGATACTCATTTACAGCACTCTCAAAGAGCACCTGATCGCCTTTGATTTTATAATTCTCACTTTCATTCAAAATATCTTTCATATGTGAAGCATATATACCAGAATAACCAAGCGCCTCTTCAAATTGACTATTCTTTTTCAATACAGAAGCCAGCTCAGAATAGATCTGTACATGTTCTTTGTTATGCTTGTTATATTTTTCATTTAAAGCATCCTTCCACACAGCAATCGCATCATCCATGCGTCCGTCTCTCAACAGTACAGTGCCAAGATCCAATTTGGTAACAAAGATGGATCTGCTTTCACGTTTATATTCAAGTGCCTTTTCAAATGCCCTAATGGAAGCCTCCGTATTCTGTTCAAGCATATACGTCACACCAATTCCGTGATATGCCATACCAACAGTGTTCTGTAGGTCAGGATTGTCAATATATGTTCTGATGGTATTGTCATATTCAAGTCTCGCCTTTTCATAGTTTTTTCTGTCTTTGAACATCAATCCTCTCAGGTTGTAAACACTGGCAATGTTTTCATGATATTCAATTTGTTGGGCATACTCGAGTGATTTGGTGAGGGCTTGTCCAGCTCTGTAAAAGGAAATGCTATCGCCCTTTTTATTCAAGGCAACACCATAATTGTAATAGAAGTCTGAAAGATCGGTCTCTGTTAATTCATCCTTTAGTTCTAGTGCTGATTCATACATTGTTATCGCCGCATCATACTGGCCATATATTTTATACAAAATACCCAGGTTGTTATATATATTCCTTTTTAACGACGAATCATCCGTCTGAAGAATATCTTGCAGTGCTTCATTGTAGTTAAGGTAAGCTTGAGATAGATCCTCTACTATATCGTCATAGATGTATCCTTTGAACCATTTTGCTCTGCCTGAATAGTACTTGGAATTAATAGATTCCGCTTCCGAAATAAGATTGTCTAATTTCTCCAGAGCCGGCATTGGACTATCTTCCATAAGATAAAAAACCTCTGTAAGCACTGAGTCGAAGGCGGGGTTAGCTTCTTGGTTGGCTATTTCAACATCTGTTCCCTGATCACATGAAGACAGGATAAGCATAGTGAAACATAAAGCACCGATCAATTGCCTTAGTTGTTTAATGAATACCATGATATTGAAAAGTTAAGTAGCTAATAATGAGATAACAAGGTAAGTTTACTGAATAATTGCTTCATACAATTTTAGTTTCATCGCACCCATTTGCCATTCCATGAAGATCCAGAATTGAAAGATGCAATCCCTTTCAAATGAATGTTGGAACACAATGTTGTCCTACTAACTTAATTGAGTCTGTTTTAAGGCCTGGTATTCTAAAAAAACCAGATGAATTGAGATGTGGCGATATTAATAGTTCAAGCTGGTTAGATGTTTACAACGGTTGAAGGTAATTTGGATCGTCAAGAACACTACATGTGAATAAATTAGATGATGTGGCAATCAATGGTAAACTCAAAAATCAATTTTATAGGATTTGTGTAAGATTCAGGATCAATCAATTAAAACCGTATAAGAAGTATCTACCGAGGCTGCATAGAAATATCCCAATCCACCGTTGGATAGATTACCTACCACATTGGCAGGTGGACCATTGAACCCCAGCGGCTCTGATCCTTCAATTTCTATAACCAGGGCTTCCAGAAACTCCACATATTCATCTTCAACAGAATACATCATCATGGTGATTGAATCGCCAGGGTTGCCAAAAGCTACTTCATAAATCAGAAAATTTTCAAAATAGTCTCCTTCTAAGAATTCGTCATCGAATATTCCAAGATTAACTACATTATCTGTTTCCTTGAAATCATTTACAAAAACATCAAAGAAGTAACCGTTATCTACTTCGACTTCCTGTCCATATATTCCAAGGACATACAGGCTATCCCGCTCTTCAGTATCAACATTATCACCGAAAGGGACGTCTTTTTTGTAATAAAGTGAATCTACAATCATGGGCGGTAGCATCAAACTTGATGCTGTGAAAACAGTGGACTCACCAAGAGGTGAATTTAACTGGATGGATAATGAGTATCTTCTTCCTATCACCCCTGCAAAAGCATCCACTGAAGTGTAGATGCCCGGTTCAAGTTCTTCATATATGTAAGTGCTCTCACCATCGTTTACACTTACCTGAGCTCCCTCAACCATTTTAGGACCAACCGAACTAAAATAGTCCGCCGTTTCGATAAGTTTTACTTGATGATTTATGAATTCGTTTGTTACTCGACCTTCGGCTACTAGTTTGATTTGGTCCGTTCCAACCTTCCAATCGATAGGTTCTTCACAGGAAACTGACACCATGCTTACCAGGACAAAAAGTATTTTATAAACTGATGATATTTTCATTGCTAAAATTTAAAGTTGTATGCTATTGAAGGTACCCACCTGAAGATTGTGTACCGTATTGCTTCCGTTTCATTTGTTCCCTCTTTCGTTCGGAAGCTGATAAAATTGGCATTCTTCCTTCCATAGGCGTTGTAAATTGAGAAGACCCATGCTCCTTTCATTTTGCGACCTTCGTTCTTCTTTTGCTCGATCGTTAAGCCAAGATCTAATCGATGATAAGATGGAATCCGGTCTCCATTTCGTTCGGTGTATGTTGGGACAATGGAATTTCCATAGTACATACGACCACTAGGTGTTGTGAATGGCAGTCCATCAAAATATACCCAATTGGCTGAAAGTGATACTCTTTTGTTAAATGTATAGTTAAGCACAGTCGAAAAATTGATGGGTCGATCATAGCTTGAGCGATATTCTTTTCCACCATTGATCGCATCAATCTTCCGTATGGAATTACTCCAGGTGAAACTAATCCAACCATTCAACTTTCCTTCTGGCTTTTTTATCATTAACTCTGCTCCATATGCCTTGGCTTTTCCAACCCTGAGCTCTCCCTCCAATTCTTCATTTAACAACAAGCTGGCATGATCCTTAAAGTCAATTTGCCTGTTAAACCACTTGTAGTAGGTCTCAATCGATACTTCCAATTTGTTATCGAAAAAATTCCTGAAGTATCCTCCGGAAACTTGATCCGCTAACTGAGGTTTCACATTTGGAGATGAAGGGAACCAGATATCTAAAGGTGTCCCGGAAATACTGTTTGAAGCTAAATGTAAAAATTGTGTGGTTCTAGCATAACTGACCTTGAGAGATGAGGTTTGTGACAGCTGATATGTCGCGGAAATCCTGGGTTCAAACTGGGTATACGTGTTGTATATTTCCCCTTTTTTGTAAAAGGTTGAATCTGTTCTGTTGAACTCACTATCGAAGGTATAGTGAACACCTTCACCTATATTTTGAAAGACTGCAAGTCGTCCACCATATGCAAGTTGTAATTTATTCGAAACCTGATGATCGTTTCCCAGATAGATCGCATGCTCAAGTGCATTGCTTCTTGAAATTCTTGCTGTATCGTTTTCGCCTGAGCCGCTTACTTTAACCTTGCCAGGATCGAACCGGTGAAGTGTTGAAGACACTCCTACACTAATCGTATTTTTTGTATTCAAAAAGTAATCAAAATCAATTTTTGCAGTATAATCACGCAAGTTGGATACCCAATCAAACCTAAAATCCTGGTCACCCAAACCCAATTGATAATTGTAGTCACTAAAGATCAGTGATGTATTGGAAAAAAGTCGTTTGTTAAAAACGTGATTCCACCTGGCAGTTGTTGTCAGGTTTCCCCACCTAAAGTCGGTTGAAAAGCTTCCGCTTGGGCTTTTGAAGCTAAGGACATCTCTTCCCGCATAACTGGAAATGAAGATTCTGTTATTCTCATTAAGTGTATAATTCGCTTTCATATTGAGGTCATAAAAAAACAAAGCGGTGTTATCAACAGATTCTTTTCTGCTGGCTGTCCTGGCCAGAAGGTCTGCATATGTTCTTCTTCCTGAAAGAATTATCGATCCTTTGTCTTTTACTATGGGTGCTTCTACTGTAAGCCTTGCTGAAATTGGGCTAATACCTCCATTTAAGGTAAATCGTTGGTTATTTCCCTCTTTCATCCGGATGTCCAATAGGGATGACAGCCTTCCACCATAGCGTACAGGCATATTACCTTTATAGAACTCAACATTCTTTACAGCATCGTTGTTAAAGGTTGAGAAGAAACCGAACAGATGAGATGGGTTGTATACAACAGCCTCGTCCAGCAGGATCAGGTTCTGATCAGGGCTTCCACCTCTTACACTAAATCCTGAACTTGTTTCAGAAGTCATTTGGACGCCTGGAAGTAAACGTATCGCTCGAATGATATCTACTTCCCCCATTAAGGCCGGAACATTCTTTATTGTCTTGGAACTTAGTTGAGCATAACCCATTCGATTCTTGGTGACATTTTCATCCACCTCCTTGGAAGTGATCACGACTTCTTCAAGCAGACTGGCTTGTGATTTGATTTTCACATCAATCTTCAAATCCTGGTTCAAATCAAGTTCAACTTCCTGGGGTTCATATCCAACATAGGAGATTAGCAATACATATTCGCCTCGATCCAAAGTCAATGAGTAAAAGCCATACACATTCGTAATCACTCCATTTTGAGTTCCTTTGATCTGAACAGTTGTGCCAATCATTGCTTCACCAGTGGCTTCGTCAAGCACAAAACCACTTACTGTGTATCTTTCTTGTCGTATCGGTTTTAATACGATGTTTTTACCTACTCTGTGGATTGTGAGACCACCCTTTTCTGCTAGTAAATTGAGCAGGTCTTGAATAGTCATGTCACTGGCCGGAATCTCAATTTCCCGGTTGGGAATATTCTCCTTGCTATATGAGAGCTGAATTCCTTCTACCTCATTTAGGT
Organism: Cyclobacteriaceae bacterium; assembly: GCA_028278585.1. GTDB lineage: Bacteria > Bacteroidota > Bacteroidia > Cytophagales > Cyclobacteriaceae > Ekhidna. The sequence continues at coordinate 15,581 of JANQEC010000126.1, forward strand.
GTGATAACAGCTGTTTTACAGTTACTTTCTGCTGATCAAGATTTGCCTGGGCCAGTAACCTTGTTTCATTCTGACCAACCAACTCCTGGCTGAAGAGCGTACAAAAAATTAGTCCAATTAAATAAAAAGTTTTTTTCATGATTTATTAGCGGTGTTATAGAATAATGTACTTTCCGTTGGCACGCTGCTCAATTTTGATATCAAGCGTCACCGAGATAACCTCAATCACCTCCTCCAGCGACTGGTTATCAAATGAGGCGGTCAACCTTCTGACAGGTTTTTGATCTGCTGCAAATTCAATTCCATAGTACTTTTCGAGATCTCGTTTTACGGTTACAAATGGTGCATCTTCAAATTGAAGCAGATTTGTTTTCCAGGCGAGGAAATTCAGATCATTGTTGACCGATTCTGTTATTGAGTTGGTAAGTGATGAATAATTTCCTTTTTCTCCTTTGGTGAGAATGACTTCACTCCCACTACTTTCAAAGGAAACTCTTCCGGAAACGACTGTGACAATGACAGATTCTTCAGTGGGATTAATGCTAAACGAAGTGCCCAACACTTCGGTAGTTGTAGCACCGGTTTCGATAATAAACGGTCTTCTCTCGTCTCGCTTTATATCAAAAAATGCTTCACCGTCTAATTGTATACGGCGTTGATCTCTACCAAAATCAGATCCGTAGGAAATGGAGGCTCCCTTGTTCAAGCTTACGATCGAACCATCAGGTAAATTCACTTCTTTGACTTCATTTTGAGCAAGCAATTCGACGGGTTCAGAAGGTGACACTTCTCCCAACGTTTCACTCCCTCTGTCAACCACAAGGTAGGTGATGCCCAATCCCAGCACTAATACCGCAGCTACTCGATAGAACCATGGTGAAATATTAAACCTGGAGTCAGAATGGATTCGCGTCTGAATCTTGCTCCATGCATCACTTGTGTCGGGCTGAAAATCAATCGTTCGATCTTCATAAGATGTCCAGATCGATTTTAGTTTTTCAAATTCTTGTTTATTCTTAGGAGAATCTTCAATCCAGGTTTGAATAATTTGTGATTCTTCATCGCTTGAATGTCCTCTAAGAAATTTTACAAAAGCAGAATTGCTAGGTTTAGTCATATGTTTTTATACCTGTTACTAGAAGAGTCAGCGTTTTCCCCGGTGACCCTAGTGAGAAATTTGATTTTTTATTGAAAAAGCTAAAAAAGAAGCCAAAATGATGTTCAAACCATGGCTTTTGGTGATACAAAAAAGTAAATGGATTAGCTAAAATTGCTCCTTAATAGCTATTGAAGAAACAGATCATAAATAGAATGTTGTTCTGTTCCAGAAATTCCCTGATTGATTTTAATGCCTTCGAAATGTGATATTCAACAGTTTTTACAGAAATATCCAGCTGTTGGGAAATTTCATTGTAGGTTAATTCTGTATGCCTGCTGAGAGCGAAAACCTTCGCGGTATGAGGTGGCAATTTTTCCTCAGCCTCTCTGAGTGCTTTCAATAGTTCCATGGATTCCAGGTTTGAATCAGGTGTAGCGTCCGAAATTACATGCATCGAATTGTCATAGTTTTCATGCACTGGGAAATTTGCCTTGATATGGTTGATGCACCTGTTTCTTACAGCTTTAGTCAAGTACGATTTAGCTGAAAGAATTGAATTCTTCTCCCGATTTTTCCAAATTGATACAAAGACATCTTGTACTATCTCCTCGGCGATCTCGTGGTTTGCTACTATCTTAATGGCATACCTCGTCAATGGGGTGTAATGTGTTTCAA
>JANQEC010000197.1 GCA_028278585.1 Cyclobacteriaceae bacterium
ACAAGCTATCGGTGTTCACATCCAATAAATTGATCCCCAGCAGCAAACTTCCGGCAGATGCAAAATGAACATGGGAATCATTGAACCCGGGAACTGCTAATCGTCCAGCCAGGTCGATTATCCTGGAAGCTTCAGGAGCTTTGCCTTCACCAGTTGCAGCTATCTCATTCCCTTTGACTGCCACCCACTGTACCCATGGGGAGTTTTGATCACCGGTCCAGATTTTACCATTGGACAAGACAAGGTCATAGCCGCCTTCTTGATCTTGACAGGAAATAAACAGGATAATTATAAATGGAAACAGGATTGATTTCTTCATGGGATGGTTTTGTTGGTGTTTGAATTTACTAACTGTTTAGGAAAAAGTGCAAATCCTTCTATCTGGACATACACATGGCGACATCAACTCACTCAACGCGTATTCCCTAATATCTTGAATTTTAAACCAACAAAATGAATACAATAAATCGTGCAATTACATGCCTGATCATTACATGCGCCCTGACTTTTTCATATGCCCAGGTATGGTCACCGGATGGAAGCAAAATTGCTTTCTTTTACATCCATAGCATCGAAGATATTTACCAGGTCAACCCGGACGGATCTGATTTTGAGATTATCGAAAAGCATCCGGACAGAGATTTTGCTCCTTCCTGGTCACCGGACGGCAAACGTATCTTATTCACATCTGTCCGGGATGGGCACCATGAATTGTATGAACTGAACCTTAAGAACGGAAAATCAAAGCGCTTAACCCAGACCGAGTTTGATACGGAAGATGGTCATTATTCTCCGGACGGTAAGCAGATTGCTTTTACCAGCAACAGAGGAGGTGAGAATGATATTTACATCATGGATCGTAATGGGAAAAACACACGTAGGATCACCGAAACGGAAGCAGTTGAATCCACAGTTAAATGGTCACCAGATGGGAAAAAGATCCTATTTAGATCCGCCCTCAACAGGGATTCACCAGCTGATCTCTTTACAATAAATAGTGATGGAACTGACAGGAAACAAATAACCAATACACCCTCATCAGAATTTCACCAAAGCTGGTCCCGGGATGGTACTAAAATAAGCTACATCACCGTCGTTGATGGTGTGTTTGAATTACACATCGCCAATTCAGACGGGTCAGAAGATAAGGTCCTGGTACGTAAAGAAGGATACCAGGCTTTCTTCCCTAACTGGTCACCAGATGGAAATTGGATTGCCTTTACAAGGGATGTTTCAGAAGGCACAAAAGAGGGCTATCCGGCACTTTATAAAGTGGATCTATCCGGAAACGAAATCTTGCTGAGTAATAAAAACAGCTTCCACCTGTATGAAAATAAGAGCAACTAACTTGTTGTTTTCTTACCTGGTATCGATTAGTATAGGATGCCATGTCAACGCTCATTCTGCTTTTATCTTAAGGTCTCCAGGCATATCCGGCTTTGAAAAAAAGTGTTTGATTCTGTTGAAGCAAAGGCAAATCCCTGGGATCTTCACTTCCTTCCCACCCTTGGTGATTATCAACATAACCAATAAACACCACGGACTGGGGGTTTAATTTATAGGACAAAAGCACCTGTGCAAAGATTGCTTCATCAATAGTATTAACAGAAGTATCTTCAAACAAGCTAGGGTTTCTGAGTGTATGTCGGTATTGAAGGATTAATCGTAGAAATGTGCGTGGATTGAAATTATAAGCAGCCTGCCACTGGGAAAGGTTGGCTGTCAATACTTGCTCATTCTCTCTTCTTAGTCGCAAATGCCGATGATTAATTGTCATATCAATGTGGCGTCCGATCCGTATGTCCGATTCCAACCTGAATTGAAGACCTTCCGATTTTTTCGTATTGGCGAAATCCACAGCTGGACCAAAACCGAAAAAGCCATTGATCCCTAAGTTTCCATATGGCTGAACATCAAAGCCCGTCCAAAGTCTTTCAAGGCGAAACGTTTTCCCATTGAATTGTTGCCAGACCATGTCAGGGTTGATCCAAAAATTCAACTGAAGTGGCCCATTAAAAGATCCACTCATCCAAAACCCGGTAATATCCAGTTCGCCTTCCTGCGATTGTCTTCGAAAGCCTCCGGTATTCCATCTTATGTTACGGTACCAGGAACCTTCCGGAGCCCAAAAGGTCCGCATGACCATAAACCTGTAGCGTCTGTAATTAACTTGTGGAACAAATCCCGCATCAGCCCGAAATCCAGCTGATCGGTTTTCGAAGTTGAAGAAGCTTTCCCAATTTCTCGTCTCATAGCTCACCCGGAAGTTGAAAGAATCGCCGGATAACCTTTCATCCGAAAACTCAATTTCCTGACTGGCAATGTCATATTTGGTCTCCGTATGCAGGTATTGAGCCCGGATAGTGAGCGGTGCCCAGGGTCTCAAAAAGAAATCAATGCCACCGACCCTATTGTAATAGTTACTTGATTCCCGATCCGTAAACAGCAAACCGATATTTGAATTTTTACCTACATCACGGCGATAGCGACCAACAACATTTGTTACTTCTTCATTAATCGAAACATTCTCTGAGCCTTGAAATCCGGGAAGAATCAGGTTATTGATCTGGTCCCTGGCTATCAGGAATCCAAGGGCATTTTTGTTGACTTTTCCGGTGAGCTTCACTCCATACGACGGATCAGCAATAGTCCTCGAGAAAAAAGCCTGCAAAGGTGTATTGAAAAAATCAGCACCTTCAAGAAAAAACGGCCTTCTCTCAGGAAACTGCAAAGAGAATCTGTTGTTAACATTTAGCTGAGCAGCATCAGCTTCAACCTGCGAGAAATCGGGATTCAACGTAAAGTTCAACGCCAAATCGGTGGTAACACCCCAACGAACATCCAATCCCACATTGGTTTCGGTCTCACCTGCTTCAAGGTCTCCTTCCGGAAAGTCGGGCCGCTCATCAAACCTGTTGACAGTTATGGTTGGAACCAATTCAAGGTTTCGACCCGGATTGATTCCTTCAAATCCGGTAATGAAGTTTGCCTGGCAAAGAAGGCAATTATTCCCCTGGTCAATCGGCATGGAATGAAAGCTCTTTTCTATGCTTCTTGGATAGATTCGAACACCAAAAAACCTCCACGTCTGTATATTATCCGTCCCAGGAAACCGGAGTGATTTAAATGGAACGGAAGCTTCAACAATGTAACCAGTATTGGTTATTCTTCCACTCGATCTCCAAATAGCATCCCAGCTGAGGTCCCCATCTCCTACCTGCTCATCATAAATACCATCTTGCTGAACGCCCAGCGGGTTAACCGAAAAAAAGAAAGCTCTCCTGGAATCATTGAATGGATCTATAAACAAAGAGACAAAGTCATTGTCATCCAGTTTATCCCGGTCGTTGATAATAGCTCGAATACTTTTAGGTTGTGGGTCTGTCGCTTCAAATGAGAAGTAGAGGTTTTCAGAATCAAATGCAATTCTTAAAACAGTCAATACTTCCGCTGGAAGGTTATAGCCGGGATCCGTCTCATAATTCAGTTGAATGACTTCAGCATTTTTCCATATTCCTTCATCAAGGACACCATTTATGGTAACCGCTTCATCTCCTTTGTTAACAGTGTAATTCTTATTCGCGGGCTTTTGAGCAAGGGCGGTAGCGCACAGTACCACCAACAATGAATTGCAAAAGGCTTTTCTCATGTGCATGGTTTTCGTTTCCGATCAACTGATGCACGTGATTTAGCTACTTACAGGTTCGCTTCTTTGTCCGCTTGCGTCCAAATGGACGACTTGGGATTGGCTAGTTATTATTCCAACTCACCATTTTCTCCTGAATGGCTCTGCCTTAAAAATTCTTTTGGGGTCAGATTGGTGTACTTCTTGAAAATGGAATTAAAGCTGGATTTGGAGTTAAATCCAGCTTCATTTGCTATGGCCGCTATGGTAAGATGTTTCAAATTCGGACTTAAAAGAAGTTCTTTCACCTTCTCAATACGATATTCATTCACAAACTCATAGAAGTTCTTGTTCAGCGTAGTATTCAATATCAGGCTAAGGTATTTAGGGTTCATATCCGTTTGCACGGCTAGTTTGTCCAAACTAAGGGATGGATCCATGTAAGGATGATCCTCTTCCATGGTTTTCAGAAGAATCGACTTGTCGCTCTCCAGCTTTTCCATGGAATATCCATTCGTACCAGAAAAAAAAGTCTGAGTGAAGAAGTACCTCGGCTTCAGCATTACCTCGGCGATCACCCAATAAATGATCAGGCTAAAAGCAATCCATAGTGGATTATATGTCACAGTGGCAACACCCATCTCAAAAAGCTCAAAGTTTATTCCTGTTAGAAAAAGCCAAATGACAGCCAGGAACATCAGGGTGAATTGAAACCTCATAATCCAATTCCATTTGTAGGAGTCCTTGTTTTCCCGTTCAATTGAACGAATGTTTTTCGCAGAATAAAACAGGTAGGCCAACAGCAAAACTACAGCGAACAACTGCTCAAAGTGACCAAAAACAGGTTCAAATGGCGTTGACATGTACTTTTCCTTAATTGAATCAGGAGATAACAACAGAACGACATAAACGATAAAAAACAGGAAAGCAGGAAAGAAGTGAGCAAAATGTTTTCGCTTCCATGTAAAAGCCTCTGTCTGGGTTTTGATATAAAAAAAGCTCAATGGGCCTAACAGCGTAATGAATGAAATAGGTACAAATAGCATTCTGAAATTTGAGCTTAAGCCATAGCTCACCCCAAAAAGCTGATTCTTAAAACCATAGAGTGCAATTACTAACAGAATGCCACCTAAAAAAGGATTAAATGATTTTCCCTTCAGTCTAAGTAAAGAGAGGAAGCCCAGTAAAATACCAACGATGAATGAAGGATAAATAAACTTGGTGTAAAGGGTATTTACATTGTTTTTCAGCATTGATCCAGAAGTAGATGCTAAGGCGATATAATCTTCATCTACGCGGTACAATTTCATATTGCAACTGGTACAAAATCCGGGTTCCGCAAAGTGTTTGCCATCCTGGTTGCATCCACATGGTGGGCACTTGTATACCGGGTTAGAAACAGGATTGGAGAATAGATCCAGGTAAGAAAAACTGACAATAAGAGAGAAGGCAACGATTACGAACAGAGGTAAACGATAATGCATATGCCTTATACGGCTGAATAATTATTCGGATTCAAAGTCAGATAGTCCCACTGCATAGAAAACACCAGCCAATTGTCACTAAAAAGTTAACATGTTCTGGTTGACAAATGAGACACTTAATTATATACTTAATAATTTTAAAGTAAACTGTTTCAGCGGTCCAAATTATATTTCAATATGAGATATTTTATCTTTCTTCTTTCGCTCGCCTTTAACTTGTCTTTGAATGCTCAATTGTCATTTTATGATATCGAACCCTCCTACACCGGAACCAGTCACCCAAGTCATGTCAGATTTATACTTAGTTATGATTTAGACAAGGATGGATTAGAGGATCTTCTACATATTCAAGGGAATCAACTATTTGCTAAAAAGCAGGAAAATGAAATTTTCCTGGATGAAGAATTGGTTCATACTCACACATCAGATTTCTTTAATTTTTCGAATAAAGCTGATATAAATGGAGATGGGCAATTAGATTTTTTAATTCTTACTGAAAGCTCAATTTTGACTTTTTTAGGCACGAATGATGGAGTTAAATTTGGTGCTGAAATCGAAGCTAATACGCCACAGCAACCCCTTCTTGTTGACTTTAACAAAGACGGTAACATAGACATTATTTATAACTCATCTGATTGGAAAAGTCCATATGTTAATCAGCTATATTTTATCGAAGGAAATGGGGATGGAAGTTTCATGGCAGAAACCTCTTTAACCAGCGGAATCAGTGACGTTAATCAAATAAGAGAGTTTAAAGTAAACGACGTTGAAAAGGACGGCGATTTAGACCTGATCATTCGAGAATTTGATGGCGTTCATATTGTCCTGAATGATCAATTCACCTTCACCTTACACAGCTCCATCGTAGATCCCACTTCAAGTTTATATCACCTTGAGGTTGGTGATTTTAACCTGGATGGTTTGACTGATATTGTTGTAACAGATCAAAGCAACCATCTACATATTTACTCAAACAGGTCAACATCTTTCGAAAAAACATATACGTATGAAACAATCAACCTGGCTTCGGTTATCGCGATAGATTATGATGTAAATGGACGTATAGACTTAATCGTCAGCAACATTCATAACTCCCTGACATTCATTTCCAATAATGGGGATGAAACTTTTGCCAGTCCTATTGAAGCAAACCGAAGTATCCCCAGAGTAATAAATCCATCACTTTCAGATTTCAATAATGATGGAAACTTAGACATTGTTGCAATTGGTAATATACAAACAGGATATCAAAGAGCTTTGCTAATTCCATTGGATCCGAATGTTGATTCGAATGTTCCTTATATCAGCATGAGCTTAAGACCTTATATTCCGTTTAGTAACGGAACAGAGTTTGGTGACCTGGATAACGACGGATTGGAAGACTTAATCATAATTAGTCAGAATGGTGGTGTTTATATTTTCTATGCCAATGCCGATGGTTTTGAATCGGATTATCAGTTCCTGGAATCACCAATATTCACTACTGGCGGTTTCTTGGGAGATATTGATGCTGATGGAGACCTTGACATAATAACGAGAAAGCACTCTCCAAACAATGGCACAAATGGTACTGATATTATCTATAACAATGGCAACAGAACTTACCAGGATTTTCAACGGTTCAAATACCTACCTAACCCGTCGGGAATATCTTTAGTAGATATTGATAATAACGGAACTAAGAATTTGGCTTGCTATATGTCATTTTATAAAGAAGTAGTTTTCTTAGAACCGGATAATACGTCTGACTATTTCGACGACACTAAACCCAGAATTCTTACGGATGACTTTATCGAAACAATTTTATATGAAGATTTCAATGGTGACTCCTGGGTCGATGTGATTATTTCGGTTAACAATTCTCATAAAATTGAAATTCATATCAATGATCAAATGGGAGGTTTTGAGGCACCTACATTCTTTGATCTTGAAATTAATGAGGAAGCAACTGCGCTATCCTTAAAAGACGTTGATGGGGATGACAAAAAAGAATTCATTATTGCAACAACCGATTCGAATTCTGACCCAAAGTTGAAAATATTCAAAAGGACAGATGAATCAAGCCCATTCGAACTGGAGGATGAGTTCATTATTGAAACTTTTTCAGGAGCCAGTGATATCCAATTAGAAGATTTCAATGGCGATGGAAATCTTGATTTTTATTTGAAAAATACATCTGGTTTTTATGTCTACTCTGAAGATCCAAGTCCGGGATATGTAAAAAGCAACTTCGACTTAAGTGACTTTGGAACTTTTGACATCGGTTTCAGAGACTTTAATGCTGATGGATTCAAAGACCTGGTGAGAGTTCGTAGATCAGCAGGAACCACAATGATCTCCTTAAACAACACTGTAATTGATCCGGATACTGCTCCCACAACAGCCTCTGTTTCTCAAACTGAGCCAGGATCAGCACTATTGACAATGAGTAAAGCAGAATACTCGGGAAGATTAGTCCTAATAAGCGAGGAGGCTGAAAGTGGGATTCCGCAAGATGGGATCTTCTATTCGTCAAATCCCAAAATGGGAGTTGGCAGTCAAATAGAAGATGGTTTCGTCATTCATTCCGGTAAGGAAGAAGAAGTTGTTATCACGGGTTTGGCCTCTGAAGCAAATTATTCCATTAGAATTTTTGAATACAATGTCAATGAGCCGGATAATTCCATAATAAACTATCAAACGTCTTCATTTACAACTGTAGAATTCACCTCACTGAAAGTACTCTCTGTAGTAGACGAAAATCAGACACTCAAAGTATTACCCAACCCATTTAAATCGCATTTTTCACTTGATGTTCCATCTAATATTACCGGTGCGCAATACCAAATATTGGAAGTCAGCGGGAAGGTAATCAAACAAGGGGTCATTAATGGTCGAACACGAATCGATTTGAGCGGATCAAAACCGGGTGTATATATTCTTAGATATTTTCAAGACGACATCATTTCCTCTACCTCTATAATCAAGAGAAGATAAAAAGTCGTTTACTTGTAAAACTTAGGAATGAGAGCAACTCATTTCCGAATTCAAGAAATAAGATTGGCCTCTCATGAAAACAAAGCCCCGGCAATGGTTGCTGTCATCATGGTGGCAAGGGTAGCTGCAAGCAGAGCCCTGAAACCTAGTCTTGATAAATCAGCTTGTCGATTTGGCGCCATTCCTCCAATTCCACCAATCTGAATGGCAATGGAGCTAAAATTGGCAAATCCACATAAAGCATAGGTCGAAATCACGATTGATTTATCGGAAAGAATTCCTGCTGTTTTCATATCTGCCAGGCTTAAATATGCAACGAATTCATTGATCACAGTTTTCTGACCAAGCAAACTTCCCACTTTAATCGTTTCAGCCCATTCCACTCCCATCAAGAAAGCAAATAATCTAAATACCTGCCCTAAAATATATTGAAGTGAAAATCCATCAAATGCTCCATTCGTAGTGCGAACCACAAATTCATTTAGCCCAAACCACGCACCAATTCCATCGACCAAGATCCAGTTCAAAGCAAAAATAACAGCTATAAATGCCAGTAACATTGCGCCTATATTCAGTGCTAATTTTATTCCGTCTGCCGCTCCGCTAGCTAAAGCATCAATCAAGTTGACACCAATACTTTCTTTATTTACCTTCAGGCTCGAATCAATTTTTTCAGGTTCTGTCTCGGGAATAAAAATTTTCGCCATCACAATTGCTGCCGGAGCATTCATGATCGAGGCACTTAACAAATACGTAGCGAAAGTGCGTTGTTGCTCAGGATCACCTCCACCTAAAAATGCCACGTA
>JANQEC010000207.1 GCA_028278585.1 Cyclobacteriaceae bacterium
ATTCCAATTGAACGACATGGCATTGATGCAGCAGCTATTGGCAATACTATTTATTTGATTGGGGGTTCTTCTTCAGCAAGTCAAACAACTTTGTCTTATAGCATTTCTGAAAATTCATGGACAGTCCTGGCTGATATGCCAACTCCTGTTTCGTTTATGGGCGTGGTAAGTACGGTTGAGCTTATTTATGCAATTGGTGGTGGGGCTGTTAATTTGAACAGAACAGATGCTGTGAGTAATATGCGAATTTTTGACCCTCCTAATTAGAATAGATAGATGTAATCAACTAGTTGAGCTCCCTTTTTGACGTATAGTGGATGTTTAGGAGATCCATCCAAATTGATGGCGATACACTTGGCTTTCGGAAACATTGACAACATCTTTTTATCGCGTCCATTTGTCTCGGTCACGCCCCAGGCAAAAACTATTTGCTGGCACTTATTTGAATAAGCTTGCAGCTTATCATCATTTTCTGCAATAGGATCTACACAACTTGTCAATTCTTCAGGGTATGGTGTGATCCATGCAAAAAGATTCAGCATATAGATGCCTCCGAAACCCCAGGAAGCAGCCAATTGTCGCACTCTTCGAATGGTTGGATCATCCACTGACTCGTCCGCTCTTGACGGGTTGAGGCCAATGACCATCACATTTGGTTTTTCTTCATCCCAGATACGCCACAAAGCGTAACGATATCGTCTGTCCTTGCTGAATTCAGCACCATTTAATCCAAAAAGATCCATCTTATGAACTTAAAAAACCATCACTCGAACGGTTACCTACCTCTCTTAAAATCATTAACTTATAAAGATATTTTTGATACCCATGAAAACATCGTTCAGCATTGCATTTTTAGTTTTTGTTTTAATAGGTCAAGGACAAAAATTAGAGTTGGCAAGCGGAATGGCATTTCCTGATACATTCAATTTTGGCATTCGCACTGTCACTCATGGTTCAGTTTTTGGAATTGCCTATGGGTTTTTACCTGGTTACAATGAAAGTTTGAGAACATTCACCCTTGATGCGGCAATTCGGTATGGAAAGAATTTCAAAAAGGTTGAATCAAAAAGGAGTCAGGTCCGGTTTGGGCTTATGTTTTACAGAGAAGAAACAGAGAAGAACATTTTCAAAAACACCTTCCTAATCGTTAGAGCCGGCAGAAACTACTTATTCACTGATAGGTTGGGTTTCGGGTTTGAGTACGGATTGGTACTTAAAATTGCAAGTGATGAAGAACGTAAACCTGGATTTCAGCCTGCTGCCTTCGATTATTCAATAGAGCCCAGCGTGCTACCGTCTTTGGCAATCAGAACTTTCTACCAATTGTAACAAAAAAAGTTAATATGTATCTTGAGTCTGTCTTTAATCTTGGGGTGTGAACCATGAGTCAAGAATTCCAATAAATATCAACCATGAAATATTTTATCATACTTACAATCTCTTGTTCAATTATCAGAATCAGTTTTGCCCAGGAGGCGGATTATATGCCCAAGGTCCAGACACTTGATAGTACTATAGAAACGCTCTACGGTGTGATTTCAGGAGAAGCTGGAGAAAAGCGAAATTGGGAATTGTTCAAATTTCTGTTCACACCAGATGCTCAATTGATCCCCTCCGGCCCGAACGAAAACGGTAAAGTTGGATATCGATCAGTAACACCGGATGGATACATTGAAACTTCAGGTGCCTGGCTTGAAACGAATGGTTTTTTTGAAAAAGAGATCTACAGAGTTACAGAAACTTTTGGTTCTGTTACACATGTGTTTAGTACCTATGAATCTTATAAGACAGCAAATGATGAGAAGCCTTTTACAAGAGGTATCAATAGCATTCAATTGATGAATGATGGAGAACGATGGTGGGTTTTGAATGTTTACTGGACCAACGAACGAGAAGGCAATCCAATTCCAGCTAAATATTTACCGAGGTAGATTGCTGAATTCTGCAAATCGTTTTTGATGGATTACTTTTGACGGCTACCTACCAAAAGTAATGGATCCACTACTCACTCCTCAATGGACAGATGTAAAGAATGCTTGTCTGGAGCTTGCCAGGCAAATCGTTGATGAAAATCTGGAAATCAGTTATATCGTTGGAGTCACACGTGGTGGGCTGACTCCTGCTGTTGTCCTCTCTCATATGCTTGATATTCCAACTATTCCGATTTCTTATTCGTCCAGAACGGGAAAAGGTGACAACAAATTCTATAGCAATGAGCTTCCGGATATTCAATCCACGATTGAAAAAGCGCGAATCATACCGGGGAAACCTGGGATATTAATTGTCGATGACATTTCTGATTCTGGTGAAACATTGGCAGATATAAATAGAATTTATACTGACCGGGGTCATAAGGTGTACACCCTGGCATTGTATCACAAAGATGGGAGTATTCTTACCCCCGATTTTGTCTGGCAGCATATCCCCAAGGAAAGCGGATGGATTACATTCCCCTGGGAGTCGTAACCTGATCATTACGCTATCATTGAACCATTACGTTCGTTATGAAGTAATCTGCAGCAAGAATTAAAATACTGCTTCTCACTATGGCCTTTGTATTGGATTTACCAACTTCCAGTGCTCCACCAACCGTATTAAAACCACTAAATGCAGAAACAGTGGATACAAGAAACCCATAGACAAATGACTTCACCAAAACGACCTTTACTATGAATGGGTTAAAATCATAACGAATCCCAATAATGTAATCCACACCGGTTATCAAATCCATTGCCATTACGCTGAAATAGCCACTTGTTAAGGACAGAAAACAAGAAATAACAATGAGTACAGGAACCATTATTGTAGAAGCAAGAACGACTGGCAATGCAAGAAATGAAACAGCATTGACACCCATGACTTCCAATGCATCAATTTGCTCACTGACCTTCATCGAGCCAAGCTCACCTGATATCCTCGATCCAACTTTTCCGGCAAACACCAAGGCAATAAGTGTAGGTATTAACGCAAATGTGGTGTCGCGTACCACCATCCCAATAACATAGTCCTGGATGTAAGGTGCAGATAAAGCGTACGTTGTTTGAATCGCACTCACACCTCCGGTAAAAATCGCTACTATAGAAATGATCGCGAGGGATTTACTTCCTACCTTACCGCAATCATTAAAAAAAGCATCTATGAGCAATTTGAAGCTTTGGATTCTTACAAAAGACTCCTTTACAAATAAAATATAGGAACCAATCAGCTTCATATTCTAATTGAGAGTAGGGTACTAAGTTAGTTATACTCTACCCGCTGAAACCGTGGTGTAGCTATTAAGGAGATTTCAAATCGAAATTTGCTCACAAAACTCTATGACTTCCGGACATCCTTCTACTTCAGCAATAAGACATACATGATATTCACCGGGATCAAACTGAAACTCGAGTATATTGTCACCATCTTCACCTTCTACTTCTTCAAAGATCAAGTCATCCAACCTGAAAATATTCCAGGAATAGACAATCTCATCTTTTAATGGAAAATTAGCAGTGAATTTATAGGAAGTATCATTTATCTGGTCGGCCTCAAAGGACAGTTCCGGACATGGATCCTCAACCTCCAAAAACTGACAATACTCAACACCAGCTACGCAATCATCTGTGGTTGCTCTTATGCAAATCACATACTCACCGGGGGCAAAGGTCTCCGCTATCTGATGGTCTCCTTGCACACCTGTCCCATCTGTTTCGATAAAATCATCATTAATGAACCAATCATAGGAGAACAGATCATCTCTACCTTCAAAATCTGCTGTGAACACATAACGTGTCCCCCCCGCAAAATCAGTATTGAAAAATAGTTGAGGGCATTTTTCGCATGTATCGAATACTTCGAAAAGTTCAAAATGATTGGTCACCTCGACCACTTCATCTTCTGAAAATATCTTAACGTTCATTGGGAAAACAAATACAGGTTGAGCTTCGAAACCCTGAATGAGCTCAAAAGCGAAATATTCTTCCTGACTTCCAATCTCTACTTCATTATTCTCCTTATTGATAAGTTTAATGGGATATTCAAAGTCAATGCATTGTGTATAAAAAAGATCAAACTCATCTCTTAAGGTCAACAAATCGCAATCTTCCAGAAGTGCAATCAAGTCTTCTTCATTTTCAATACTTCGAATTGAGTTCGCCTTAGACGCCAAAAACGGAAATACCACTCCGTCAACATGTTGGCCTGGAGCACCACTTTTAGCAACCTCTGACAACCCATCCAGATTGTTAATTGTAATGGTCAGATCATTGCTAAACCCAAGATGTATAGGAAAAAAGAGCTCAAGGCACGGTTCATCTTTGGTCAACTTTCCAATTTCTACTGACCGTAATAAAGATTGTATTGCAACACTGGGTGTTACCGTCAGTGTATCCGTTTCTTCCGGGGGGAAATCAAGTTCGTCATCACTAAGACACGACGAAAGTATTACCGTGAAAAACAGGAAATAAACTATTAAGTACCACAATCGGATCATCCATTCATCATCTTTAGCGCTCTTAGTAAGGTTTGGTTGGTGTGGAAATGCTAAAGTTAATCTTTAACAAGCAAAAAGAAGGAACCGCCCGATCGCTCGGGCAGTCCCTAAGAGTAGACGGAAATCTAATTCGGTAACGAGAATACTTTACACAATTGTGACTCATCACAATCTCCATCCTGTCGCAAGCAAATTTCATATTCCACTCCTTCATCAAATTCCCATGAGAATTGATGATCATCATTACTACCAGCTTCTCTCACTTCATCACCCTGTTTCACATCATTAATGTAGACTGTCCAGATGTAGGTAACATCGTCTTTACCATCAAAATCAGCAGTGAATGTGAATGTATTGGTACCTTCATCCTGAGCACCTGTGAAAGAAATCTCCCTACAAACCTCGTCCACTACTACTGTTTCACAGTACTCCACGGATTCGCATCCCTCCTGATCAGTTACAATACATACACTATACTCTCCCGGATCGAAATCCCAAACCAACTTATGATCGGTATCAAAACCATCAAAATTTTCTTTGTCTACAATTTCATCGTCAATAATCCACTTGTATGGAGCATGTTCCATGCCCTCAAAATCCGAATGGAATACATATATATTGTCATTCTCCTTTTCATAATCGAAGAATACTTCTTCAAGACAATCATTCTCAACAACTAACTCGATACAGAATTCCACATCATCACAACCTTCCAGCTCTGCAACGATACATATGGTATATACTCCCGGATCAAACTGCCAGAAAAGCTTGTGATCGGTATCGAAATCTTCAAAGTTCTCTTTGTCAACTATATCGTCATTGATGTACCACACATATGGAGTGTGATCTTGATTTTCGAATTCAGCGATGAATTTGTAGGTGTTATGTCCTTCTTGCTCCACTTTTTCGAAAAACAGCTCTTCAGGGCACACCTGCTCTACAACGATCTCCTTACAGTATTCCACTTCTCCACAATCTTCACTCTCAGCTACAATACATACGATATGCTCTCCAACAGGAAATTCCCATTCGATAAAATGCGCACGATCCGCACCTAATGGTTCTGTTTTGATGGAATCATCATTAACCCACCACGTGTATTCCACATTTTCAATACCGTCAAATTCAGCAAAGAATTTATAGGCATGATCACTTTTTTTATCCGTTCTAAACTGAAGTCCCAGGCATTCTTCCTGGTTTGGATCCGGAATCTCTACCTCCTGACAAAATTCCAATGTTCGATCGCACTGCTCTGATTGAGCAGTAATACAAACGTTGTATGTTCCGGGCTCGAATTCGAAATCAAAGATATCGTCAGTGATGTCATCCAAATTGACAGAATCGATTAGGACGTCATTCACATACCACTGATACGTAAGGTCTTCTATTCCTTCTGCTTTGATCGCCACGGTATTATTCACACTATCAATGTCTACAGAAAATTGAATATCCGGACAAGGATTCGTTTCATCTGGTGTACATGATCCCAATAGGATCACTCCCAGCACAGTTAAAAGAATACTATATCGATTTAGTAGTTTCATGAGTATTTTTTTGATTAGTTTTTAAAAAAATTCAATAGAAGGTTTCCTTCTTTTCATCGTAAAACGCAGAGTAATGGAATCGACCCTACCCCCCTTTTAGAATTATTTTGTTATTTATTTTGATTTTTTTCAGATAAACCCACAAAATCCTATAGCTACAACCCTAAATGCCTGAACCAGAAAAACCTTTATGCAACGAAGAGCAATTTGACGCCTTTTATACCGAGCACGCCAAAGCATTAAGGAATTTTCTGTATTACAAATTCGGAGATGCGGATCAGTCCGATGATGTGCTGCAGGAATCATTTATCCGGCTTTGGAAAAATTGTGCGAAAGTCACGCTAGAATCAGCAAAGGGGTTTTTATATCGAATTGCCATTAACCTCGGTACAAGTTTGAAAAGATCAGAAAAAGTCAAGTTGAAATACGAGGAACGAGCGGTTCGATCGGAAGCAGACCAGGAATCACCTGAGTTCAGAATATTAGAAAAGGAGTTTCTTGAAAAATTAACCGAGGCAATCTCTACTCTACCGGATAAGCAGCGTGAGGTTTTCTTAATGAATCGAGTGGAAAAGAAGACATACAAAGAGATTGCTGAGATATCAGGCGTTTCAGTTAAAGCTGTAGAAAAATCAATGCATAAGGCGCTCCTGAAGCTAAGAGGCAAAATCGGTGATATATGAGTGGTAGGGTAAATAACAATTTGTGCGTTTAGCATATGAGAACAAAAAATGAACAATAGTTTTAAAGACGATACTTTCTTAGCCCGGTGGCTAAACAATGAACTTACCGCAGAGGAATTGGAAGACTTCAAGGCAAGTGAGGATTATGCTTTGTATGAAAAAATAGTTTCTGGGGCTTCCACCATTCAACCCAATGAATTTGATGGGGACAGGATGCTAGCGTTGATCAAGGACAAGCGATCCAATACCATTGGTACAAAACCTTCAAGAAGAATGTGGTTGTATGGAGCTGCTGCGTCGGTAGTAGTTGCTTTAAGCTTTTTGGTTTTCAATGTTTTATCAAGACCAGAACTTATAGAGGTAGCTAGCAAGAAAGGTGAAAAGAAAACCCTCACCCTTCCGGATGGGTCCGAAATGACACTGAATGCTAACTCGACAGCTTCATATTTTGAAGATGATTGGGAGAAGAATAGATTCATTAGTCTAAGCGGTGAAGCATATTTCAAGGTTAAAACCGGAAAACGATTCACAGTAAAAACCAGGAGTGGAAACGTACATGTGCTTGGCACCCAATTTAACGTTCAGGCAATCAATGGATTTTTCGAAGTAAAATGTTTTGAAGGGAGCGTCCAAGTTGAAAGTGGTGAAGACGAAGAAATTCTTAAGCCTAAAAGAGCGTACAGAAGGCTTAACAAAAAAAGGGGAACGCTTGGAACCTTTAAAGAAGCGACTCCTTCATGGACACAAAATGAAAGTTCGTTTGCAAGTGTGCCTATAAAATATGTCTTAATTGCACTTGAGAATCAATACAATATCACTTTTCAAGGTAAAACCGCATTCAATGACTTAACTTTCTCAGGAACATTCCCTCACGATGACCTTGATGTTGCACTTAAAGTCGTTTTAAGTTCACTTCAAATTGATTATAAAGTAGCGGGGAATGGAATTGTAACCCTGGAAGATTAGGTTATGAAAACATATCGGTTGCTACTAATCATATGGTGCTTGCCCTGGATATGTGCCAGCCAAAATAATTCCCCACCTACCAGGGAATTGAGCGAACTGATTCCTGAATTGTCTGAATTTTATAACATAAGGTTTTCGTTCGTTGATGAGATTATAGCCAACAAACAAGTTGAAACTCCTGATTATCAACAACTGTCAATTGAAGAATTGATAAGCAGCCTTGAGCAAAGCTCAGGCTTGAGATTCGAATTAGTTAATGATGGGTATGTTGTGGTGCGACCTTTTGGTGAACAAGATCTTGTGCGTGTTTGTGGTTATGTGAACAACGAAAAGGGAAACCCTTTGGTCGGTGTCACGATTGGTCACTCCGGGGTAAAAGGGACCTTTA
>JANQEC010000283.1 GCA_028278585.1 Cyclobacteriaceae bacterium
CAAGGATAGCGATTCGAGGGTTAGCGTTTGGGATAATTAAATTAACGTACAGCCTTCGCTACTCTTAACTCAAGAACAGCAAGTGCAATTACGATTGCAACTTCAGCTATTATATAGGCCCATCCCCAGCCAGTTACTACCCGGTGGTGAAAAGACGTAGCTCCAACGGATAGTAAGCAGTAGAACAAATTCATGATTGCAATTCCTCTCAGGGATCTACCCGGTTTGCCACTCTTTCTTCGGTAGTTGTAAAAATCATAGACTGCAAAAACGACAGGGAACGAAGCAAGTAGATATAAGGTTGATGCAGGGATGCCAAAAACGTTCTCAAATTTGACCAAAACAATTCCCAGTAAAAAAGAGGACAACATCGCTCCAACTCCATCTACCAGAAAAAGACTTCCTGGATTTTTATAGAAACGGTTTATTAATTGTTCTGACATTGTATTCCAATTGACGCAGAACACTGAGTTATACTATGTGTGTAGACCCTCAAATGGTTACCCATTTTCAATACCCTATTACCAATAAACCGCAATCAGCACTCCAATAACCCCAATGAACAGACACAATGGAGAATAAAACCTGGTGTCCCGAATTCCAAAATCCGTATGTTTCACCCTTTTGAAAAATCCAATGTAGTTGAAATCACCCATCGCCCGCAAAAGGAAGATAACAGGAATCAACCATCCGGCTACCGCCATCACCCATGCAGGTAAATCCAATACGATCCCCTTCGCTTTAAGCAAATAGAAAGTTGCAAAGAACAATAATCCCACACCCACAATGAGGCTGTCTTTCTTCTTCGGGTTCAACATTCTTTTCCCTTCTTCATTCGTAGGAAGTGATTTTTCAAAACCCCATTCTCCGCCAAATCCCCAATGGAGATGAAGAAGTGCGAGGGCGGTGAAAATCGAAATTTCAGCCCAAACTAATGCCATTGGTATCATAAAGGATAACTTTTGCTCAATTTCAGAGTATAATAGTAGAAATCCCAACCCATGCTCAAGAATTTCATCCTTTCTTCCTGGAGGAGTCTGATTAAGAAATTTGGCTTCACTATTATCAATGTTTTAGGTCTTGCTATCGGAATGACCACCTGTCTCCTGATCTACTTGTATGTTGATTATGAGACGAACTATGATGGCTTTCAAGACGACAATGTATATCGTATGTGGATCAATCGGGTGTATCCCGAGCGAGAAGTTAATTACCCTTTAGCTCCTCATTCATTTGGTCCACAGCTAGTGGAGGATTTTCCCGAGGTGATCGCGCAAGGAAGGTGTTTTAGGCCATTAAATCCCAGTACGGTGCAGGTTGGAGATAATTACTATTTAGAGGATAAAATTGTCTTTGCGGATTCAACATTCTTCTCGGTGGTGAATATCCCATTTAAAACAGGAGACCCGGAAACAGCACTTTACGATGCAAATTCGGTGATACTTTCAGCGTCTACTGCTAAAAAATTGTTTGGTGAAGAAGATCCCATGGGGAAAAATGTTGAGTTTTTCGGATCTGCCAAGAAAGTAACAGGTGTTGCGTATGATTACCCAGAAAATTCTCACTTCCTGTTTGATTATATCACGCCCATGCACCAGTTCCCATTTTTCACACAACCAAACTGGGTTGGGTTTTCAGCAATGACGTACTTGAAATTTCAGGAGGGGACTGATCCTTCAATAGTGGAAAGTAAATTCCCTGCTTTTGTTAAAAAATATGCGGAGGGTCCGGTTCAGCAACGAAACGGTGTCTCGTATGATGAATATATAGCAGCCGGTAACGGTTACAACTATCGACTTCACCATATCAAGGACATTCATCTTCATTCGAACCTCGAAAATGAGATGAAAGCAAACGGGAATATCAACTACGTTTATATTTTTTCAGTTATTGCTGTTTTCATTTTGATCATCGCATGTATCAATTTCATGAACCTGTCCACAGCTCGTTCAACAGAGCGAGGTAAAGAGGTTGGGATTCGGAAAGTTTTGGGTTCTGCAAAAGGTCAATTGATTGGGCAGTTTCTTACAGAATCAATCATTGTTGCAGTCCTTAGCGCCTTAGTAGCAATCACCGTTGCCTATTTGGTCTTACCTGCCTTCAATTCGCTTGCGGACCGACCGTTAAGCATTTTGCAGGTCATTACACCTACAAACGTCCTGATGCTAGTAGTGATCATTCTCACTATAGGATTCCTGGCAGGACTCTATCCGGCGTTTTTTATCTCTTCATTTGCTCCACTTTCTGTTCTAAAAGGGCTGCTTAAGGGAAGTAAAAGTGGCACAAACCTAAGAAATGGGTTGGTTATCGCTCAATTCGCGATCTCCATAACCTTGATAAGCGCCACCCTCATCGTGTACCAGCAGATGGAGTTTATGTTGAATAAACCACTGGGCTTCAATAAAGAAAATGTAATTGTTATTGAAAATGCTGGAGATATTAACGGCAATGGTCAAAATGTTGATAATAGCCGTTTTGAGACGTTTAGAAATGAGGTTAACAGACTTCCAGGTGTTCGTTTGAGCTCATACACGTCCACAATGCCTGGAGACTTTACCGGAGATTTTGTGGCCAGCGTGCCGGGAGCCGGTCAAAAAGAAAGCATGGTCATGCGCCAAATGACTTTTGGGGATGACCTTCCTGAAGTGCTGGGTATGACACTTCTTGAGGGTCGATTTTTTTCCAAAGATTTTGACGACACACTCTCGATGGTCCTAAACGAGTCTGCAGTTGAAAAATTAGGGTTGGTTGATCCCATCGGAAAGAAAATACTCCAGATTGCAGCTGCAAATGATCCCATTGAATATACCATCGTTGGAATTGTAAATGATTTCCACTTTCAGTCTTTACATGTAGACCTGAAGCCAGCGGCATTTACCAGTTTCGAAGGACCGAATCAATTTTTCTCGAAAATGGTGATCAGAATCGACGGGGAAAATACAAAGCAAACACTCGATCAGGTTCAGGCAACCTGGAGTGAATTTGTTCCCGGATCACCTTTTAAGTCCTATTTTCTCGATAGTGATATGGATGAATTTTATTCAGCAGAGCAAGCGACAGGACGAATATTCAGCATCTTTACTTTCCTTGCTATAGTGATCGCATGTGTTGGGCTGTTAGGTCTATCCGCATTTATTATCAACCAGCGAGTCAAAGAAATTGGTGTTAGGAAAGTGCTTGGAGCTACGATACCGCAGATAATCATTTTGTTGTCGACGGGTTTTACCAAGCTAATTGGAATAGCTGCGTTGATCGCAATTCCTGCCGCTTACTTTTGGATGAACGAATGGTTGAACGGGTTTGCTTATTCGGCTGGAATTGATTGGCTGGTCTTTGTATTCGCAGCAATAGCAGCCATTTTCATAGGTATTGGGGTTGTTAGCTTCCAGGCCGTCAAAGCGGCACTTGCCAACCCTGTCGAAAGTTTGCGAGATGAGTGATCAACTTTTTAGCGTAAAATAGAAGCTTGTTCCTACTCCTTCTTGTGACTCAGGCCAGATCTTGCCTCCATGCAATTCCACGACTTTTTTGCAAATGGAAAGGCCTATGCCCATACCTTCGTATTTATCCCGAGGGTGGAGTTGTGCAAATATTTGAAATACCTTCTCAAAGTTTTTCTGGCTTATTCCCATGCCATTATCCTTCACCTTAAATAACCAGGACTTTTTATCCTTTTTCTCAGCTGAAATCACAATCTCCGGAGATTCATCCTCTTTTCTGTATTTCAATGCATTGCTGATCAAATTTTGAAAAACACGTTTAACGTCCCTTGCATTTACATTCAATGTTGGAAGAGTTTCAACTTTCACAGTTGCTTCATTTTTTTGTATGGAATCGTGAAGTTCAAAGACAACATTATTAACCAGGTTCTCCAGGTTGGTGACATCACGGTAGCGTTCCCTTCCGATTTTTAAGAAATCCGACAGGCCCATGATCAACTCCTTCATTCGGTCAGCCGCCTGGACGGAATATTGCATAAACCGATTTGCTTTTTCGTCCAATTTATCTCCATAGTCTTCCTTCAGCATGCTCACGCATCCAATCACAGTGTTCATAGGCTCTTGCAAGTCATGTGAGGTTGCATAGTTGAATTGTTGTAATTCCTGATTTTGAATTTTCATCTGATGAACCTTATCCTCAAGTCCATCATTGATTTCTTGCAACTTCTTGAACGTACCTGAACCTGTAGTTACAACAATCAGAACGAAAACTGCTCCAAAGAAAAAAATGACGCCAGTTAGCAATGGCAGAATGTTTTCATATCCGAGCAAAACGATTAGAATTACTGCCAAGTAGCCCAGGAAGAAAAAGGCCATTAACAAGAAAAGATTTCTCCAGTTTTTCCTAAACTTCTCAAATGTCAGAAGTTTGAATATTTTATGTGTTCTGGAAATCGCCAACAGCAAGATAACAGCGCCAACCAAGATTAGCCCAACGGTGAATATGGTAATGTTTTCCATAGCCTATAAGTAGGAGGCAAATTTGCGGAAAACGTTTGGGTTGACGAAGAAAAATTCGTCTAATGAGGGTAAACAAAAGGTTAGTTTAGCACGAAAGCTATTTGCTATTCGCAATCCGTTCGTAAATCTTCTGCAAGGTTCCTTTTTCATGAGCAAGGATCAGCATACAAATCATGTAAAAGGCTATAGAAACACCGTCTACCAGGCCCATGCCATGGATCAACCGTGTTGTAAAAGCTCCTAACATCACAGTAGCTAAGGTTACAGCTCCGTAACCATTCACTTTAGGGACTAGTATCAATAAACCTCCGGCCACTTCCAGAAAACCTATGAAAAACATGAACCATGTGGGATATCCCCATCTTTCAAATGCACCCGACCAGAAGCCTTCGGGATCAAACTTTTTCCATCCATGATCTACGAACATCAAGGTGTAGTACAAACTGAAAAGCCAAAAAAGAATGTCTTTGAAAGTAGGTTTAGTCATTGTTTTAAGTTGTTAGTGACAAGTTGATAGTCGTCAGTTTTTAAAATTTAGTTTTTTTGATCACGATGGTTCCGTTTTCGAAACATGAGCCCATTGTGGTGTAAGAATACGGTACAGGGAAAGTGCAAGATGAGCTGAATCATCAGCGGTGGGATAGAAATAACCTATTCAGGGATGAAATGGATCAGGCCTGAAGTATACGCTTCACATTTTCATTAAACCCCCGGCTTGAGGTCAATATCTTTTGATTCTTGAGTGTGATCAAATATTCTCCTCTTCTCCAGTGTTTTAGCGTTTTGATCATCTCTTTGTTGACAATATAGGATCGATGGATCCTGAAGAAAGTATCTGGGTTGAGTTCACCTTCAATGGTCCCCATGGAATTTCTAAGTCTGTATTTTTCATTCTCACTATGGATATCAATGTAGTTCTTGTTTGACTCTAACCAATAAATAGATTCTACTGGTAACGGGACCAGGCCGTTTTCCCCTGAAACAGTAAGTATACTTCGGTCAGTCATGTTTTCAATACTCACATATCTAATGGCCATAATTGCTATCCAATAGAGAAGAATCTCTTTAAAAGTAGATGCAGGAATAACCCAAACCACTGATTTAAGAACTTCAATCACCGGGATATTTATCAAGCCGATAAAAGATTTGAGGGTGAAATCCAGGCTTAATGCGAGAACTTTCAATCCCAGAATCATGACAACAGAAATGATCAAATGGATGATCAATGATCTTGTGATCAATTCGCCTCTTAATGGAAACCGCTCATATATTTTGAAAACAAAAGGAGTAATAATGGTCCACAGAAGTGCAGGAATCCAATGAAAAAAGGACATTTCAAACGTAGAAAGCAGTGTGATTTCATCCTTGAAATGCCGCATGTAAAGCAATGAGCTAAGAAAACTGAAAAGGGCAATCACCCACCAAAAGATGATGAGGTATACCCTTAACTGTTTTTTCGATATCTTTCTTGACTGTGGAAAATTCACGTTCAGTAAATCTACTTACCAAACGTATTAAACGGATATAGTTTTTTAGGTTCCTTCTTGTCCCAGCTCAGACGGACATTTCATATGCTTCCTTAAGCCAGGAAACAAGCTCTTGATCTACCTCTTCCACACGTGACAGTTGTACCCTGTGGGTGCACATGGCTCCAAATGGACCAGAATCTCCAAGTCTTTCGGTTGTTGGCTTGCCTTTTAGTTTCAATCCCAAATCAATCCTGGTTTTGGTGGCCGGTTTAATCAATGCAAACTGTCTTTTACGAATGATACTCAGACTATCCTTCTTCGGAGTTTTTGTGATATCATTTCCAAACTTCTCAATCTCTTTAACAAGGCAATCAAAAATAGGCTTAAGATCTTCTTTCCCCTTGTATTGATTAATAAGGAGCTCCTCGCCATCCAATGAACCAGCATCAGACTTTCTGGACTTCAGTGCTACAAAATTTGCAAAGCCATGACTAAATCCGTGTTCCTGCTTTAGGTAATCAATAATTGCTTTGTGTTTTTCCAGGTTTGTCTGCTGAACAATTTTAATCCAATGATCAAGCGGTTTTCCTGTTTTCTCTAATAATCCCTTTTCCATAATCTACCAGCTTCCTAAAATAATCCCCATAAGCGTCAGCGAAACCACGCAATATCCGGCATTGATAAAAAAGACCTTTAAGGTTTGCATTTCAAAGAGATAGAGAATGCCAATAAAAGTAGCTACCCATCCAATTCCGGCAAAGAATCCCGCCAATCCTCCAAATACGATATCCGCTTCGGGGCCTATGAACATATCCAATATGAGTGCTGCAAAAAATGCCAGAAGCAAAGAGAGTCCAAATGTTTTGGGGATACTTCTTTTCTTCAAGTCTTCCTCTGTATAGTTAAACGCTTTCATCCATGCCCTTCCAAATACAGGTCCGTACCAAATCCCCCCTACCAGGAAAGATGAAACCGCAGCAACCAATACTGATAGCCAGTTGATGTTTGTGAATGCCGTACTTAAATCCATGTTCTAAATTTTTATTAATGGATGCAAGCTTAGCACCTGGAAAAATGAAGGGATAGTAAAAAATTAACCTTCCCGGTCGAGCGGGAAAAAATTATCTTCTTGTTCAAAATCCATCTTGATAAATTCTTGTGGATTAAATCCCGAGAAATGTTTGAATTCTTTGATAAAATAAGATTGATCGGTAAATCCACATTCATAAGCTATCTGCGCCCATGAGATCTTCTCTTTTTTGTTGACCTTCTGTAAGATCTCATTGAACCGTAGAATCCGCTGGGAATACTTTGGTGTCAAACCAACATATTTTTTGAATTGATCAATCAGGTGTTTTTGTGAGTTTGGATAACCATTGGAATTTTCAGGAAAACTAGCGGCTGGCTCACTTTGAATTTTCTGATAAAATGAGATCAAATCACCTGGAGGAATCAACTTCTGCTCAAATCGTCTGTTTAACCAATCTTCAGCAATCAAAAACTTATCTTGAGAAGTTTCCTTTGTTAAAATTCCGGTTCTTAAATCAAAGATATCATCTCCAAATACTTCTTCAGCTGGCACCACTTTTTCATTTAATTCTTCCATTGGCACATGAAAAAACGGATGTGC
>JANQEC010000294.1 GCA_028278585.1 Cyclobacteriaceae bacterium
AGAACCTGATCCGGATAATGCCGGCGTAGGGAAGGTCAACTGACCAATGTATGATAACAATTGTGGGAAGTCCCCGCTTCTCATGGTTTAATTTTTAATTGTTTTAACATGAAGTTTTTATTTTTCGCGAGCGCACTTGTGCTTTCATTTGGTGTGCTCTCACAAGACAGTCTCAGGGCGAGGAAGCTTGACGATGTGATCGTATACGCAACGCGGGCAAACGAAAAAACGCCTACAACTTTTTCTGAAATTAATGCTAAGGAGCTGAAATCAAGAAACCTGGGGCAAGATCTGCCCATCCTGTTGAATTTCTCACCTTCATTGGTGACTACTTCAGATGCAGGTGCAGGAATCGGTTATACTGGTATGCGAATCCGAGGCAGTGATGCCACACGTATTAACGTAACGGTGAATGGAATTCCATTGAATGATTCAGAATCGCACGGTGTTTTTTGGGTGAATATGCCAGACTTTTCATCTTCTGTCAGCAGCATCCAAATCCAACGAGGCGTTGGCACATCCTCGAATGGTGCAGCCGCCTTTGGGGCCACAGTGAACCTTCAATCGTCCAATGTATCAATTGATCCTTTTTTCGAAACATCCAATACGGTAGGAAGCTTCAATACCTGGAAGACGAACGTAGTATACAACACCGGCCTCTTGAATGAAGTGTTCAATTTTGAAGCTCGTTTATCTAAAATATCTTCAGATGGGTTTATAGACCGGTCCGCAGCGGATCTGAAATCGTATTACCTATCTGGTGGAAGATATGGTAAAAAAACCATGATCAAAGCCGTTTTGTTTGGTGGTCAGGAAATAACCCAACAGGCGTGGTACGGCACACCAGAAGCCCGACTTACAGGAGGTGATGCGGAACTCCAGGAGCTGATTGACTTTAGTGGAGAATATGGAACACCGGAGCTTGAGGCTAATCTTAGAAACTCCGGAAGAACGTTCAACTATTACACATACGATAATGAAGTTGATAACTACCGCCAGGATCACTATCAACTTCACCTGGCACATACGTTGGCAGATAACTGGGATCTGACTGGTGCGTTGCACTACACGAGAGGACGTGGGTTTTTTGAACAATTTCGGGAAGACGATGACCTGGAAGATTATGGATTGGCAGATGTGGTGGTCGGAGCAGAAACAATTACTTCTTCTGATATAATCAGGCGGAGATGGCTCGATAATCACTTTTATGGAGTGACCTATGCCTTGAATTATGGCTCAGATGCTCTAGGCCTAACATTCGGTGGGGGCTGGAACAAATACGATGGGGACCATTTCGGTGAGATCACCTGGGCACAGTTTGCAGGTAATGTTGGTATTCGTGATCATTATTATGATGGAAATGGAATTAAAAAAGACTTCAATGCCTTCTTAAAAGTCAATTACCAGTTAAATGGTCAGTTAAATCTTTTTGGTGATGCCCAGGTTCGCACCATCAATTATGAAACCGCCGGACTTGACAGTGACCGCTCTCCTTATGATGTTGATACGGATTTCACCTTCTTCAACCCAAAGATCGGATTGACCTATGCATTGAATAATTCAACCAATGTGTATGCATCCTACGCAATTGGAAATCGGGAACCTGTTCGATCTGATTTTATTGATGCCAATCCCGGGACCGAACCCAAACATGAAACGTTAAGGAATTTTGAAGCTGGTATCCGATCCAGGAGCTCAAAGTTCAGCTACGAGGCTAACTACTACTACATGGACTACAAAAACCAATTGGTAGTTACAGGAGCAGTCAATGATGTCGGAGCTCCGATTCGCACCAACGTTCCAAAAAGTTTCAGGATGGGGGTTGAATTGTCCGGTAACTATAAGTTGACCGATAAACTCGTATGGTCAGCAAATCTCACACTCAGTAAAAATAAGATTGATCAATTCTCTGAAATCGTATCCGCAAGTTTTGGGGAAATCCAACATTCAGACGCTGATATCTCTTTTTCTCCCAATGTCATCAGCGGAAGTGATTTGAGTTTTTCTCCAACAGAAGGATTGACTTTCCAATTGTTGAGCAAATATGTTGGGAAGCAATTTTTGGACAATACTTCAAACGATGATCGGGCCATTGATTCGTACCTGACGAATGATGTTCGAATGTCTTACGATTTCGAGGTCAAAGGCATTCAGAATATTGGCCTGTCGCTCCTGGTAAATAACGTCCTGGATGAAGAATATTCATCCAATGGCTACACCTGGGGGTATTACTATGGAGCGGATATTCTTTATCAACAGAACAACTACTATCCGCAGGCTGGAAGGAATTTTTTGTTGGGATTGAATTTGAAATTTTAAGGGGTCAGTTGACCCCTTATTTTTCTTCTATTGTTTAGATTGTGATAATGAATTCTATCATCCTCCAAGGCATACTCTACGACAAAAAATCCTCTTTTCAACCAGGGCCGGCAAAGGCACCTCCTTTGATCAGGGAAGCGTTGTACAGCGATTCTGCCAATATGTTCACTGAAGAGCTTAAGGATGTTTCTAAAATGTCCATTAGTGACAAAGGTGATTTTGGGATTGACGAGTATTTCAACATTGAAGGAATAACAAGCACAAATCTTGAGGGCAATGGTAAACTTTTGACATTGGGTGGTGATCATTCGATCACGTATCCAATCATTAAGGCTCATCATGAGAAATATCCTGTGTTGGATATTTTACACATTGATGCACATGGGGATCTATATGATGAATTCGAAGGCGATAAATATTCACATGCATGTCCATTTGCACGAATCATGGAAAATGGGTTGGCAGAAAACCTCGTACAAGTCGGTATTCGAACGCTGACTACACATCAAAAAGAGCAGGCTGAAAAATTCAACGTGGAAGTACACGAAATGAAAGACTTAAATCTTTCGAAGATCCAGGCCTTTAAAAATCCGCTGTACATCTCCCTGGATATGGATGCCTTTGATCCTGCGTTCGCCCCGGGAGTATCCCACCACGAGCCGGGCGGACTTTCCTCCAGGCAGGTTATTGATCTTATTCAGAACCTGGAGGCTGAAGTAATTGGTGCAGACATTGTTGAATACAATCCGGACAAGGATTTTCATAGTATGACAGCATACCTGGCTGCAAAGATGATGAAAGAGATCATGGCTAAAATGGTGGATTAGGGTTTGTTAATTCGTTGAATAGTTAATTGGTTAACCAGACTTGGTTCAAAAAAAGTTACATAGTTTGAAAATTATAGAAGACCCAAAAGTTGATGAGGTATTTCGAAATTACCCAAAGCACATTCGACCAAAGATGCAATTCTTACGGAAGTTAGTGCTGAAGACTGCTGGTGAAATTGAAGGTTTGGATACGATCGAGGAAACCCTAAAATGGGGTGAACCCAGCTATCTTACCAAGCATGGAAGTACTTTGAGAATGGATTGGAAAGAGAAAAAGCCGGATCAATACGCCATGTATTTCAAATGCACGAGTAAGCTTGTCCCTACTTTTCAAATGGTTTTTGGTGATAGATTCAACTACGAAACGACCAGAGCGATTGTTTTTGGTTTGGATGAGGAAATCCCTGTTGAAGACTTAAAAAAATGCATTTCTATGACGTTGCGGTATCATAAGGTCAAGAATCTGCCGTTGCTTGGTGGTTAAGGCTCATCGTTCCAGTCTAACCTTTTCAGAACCTCATCGTATCATTAGTTACACAAATCAGTAACTAATGAAAAAGGTTCTTGGTGAATTTGAAGAATTGATTCTGTTGTTGGTCGCAGTTCAGCATGATCAGGCGTACGGCCTTTCCATTAAGACTGCGATTGAAGAAATGGGCCGCTCAGTCAATTTGAGTAATGTACATACCACCTTATATCGACTTGAAGAAAAAGGAATGGTTCTTTCTTCCATGGGTGACTCAAGTGCCACCAGGGGAGGGAGGCGCAAGCGCCACTTCATCATAACACAAAGTGGTAAAATCGCACTAAAAGAATCGAAAGAATCAAGGTTGATGCTTTGGGATTCCATTCCAAACCTAGTAATGGACGGTATATGAAAAAACACGATCCTCCGAAGTTTGCCGATTGGATTTTCAAATGGTATTGCCGAAATGGCCTCCGCGAATCGATACTTGGCGATTTACATGAACAGTTCTATCAAGACCTGGAACAAAAGGGCAGTCTTAGAGCCAAATTCATTTATTGGATAACTGTTCTCAAATTTTTTAACCGATTTACAATCAATAGAGGTAATAGCAACAAAAACAATCACCTTATACTCAAAGGCTACTTTCAAACTCCCTTTCGTTTTCTCATCAAAAACAAAAGCTACACCCTTATCAATGTTGTTGGACTTAGTATCGGTTTATTTGGTTGTCTTCTGATATTCTATTTTTTGCATCATGAACTAACATTTGATCGACAGCATGAGGGGAATAATATATATCGGATAAACACTATTTATGCAGATAACTCTGGTAACCAGACAAAAATGGTGAACACGCCCCCGATGCTCGTACCAGGGATTCGTGGCGTATATCCGGAAGTTGAAAAGGCTACACAACTTAGGTATACCCTGAGAACTTCCCTGAGAAATGAGAATCGTGTTTTTTATGAAGATTACGGCTTTTATGCGGACTCATCTTTTCTTGAAATTTTCGAGTTTCCCCTTGTTTCCGGAAACAGAAAAAATGCACTGGATGAGCCAAATTCAATTGTAATTACTTCTTCACTGGCTAAAAAATATTTCGGAGATCAAGACCCAATGGGCAAGAACATTATCATGAATAATGACATGAGCCTCAGAGTTACCGGAGTCCTGAAACCAATTCCGTCTAACTCACACCTGAAGTTCGATTTCCTGGTCTCCTTTTCAACGTATGTGGTTCCGGACGGATATGCATCAGATCTAACCAGTTGGAGTTGGCTTGGATTCATTACTTACGTACAATTGTCCTCCGAATCTGATCATCTAGCCTTCCAAAAAAAACTGGATGATTTGTTTACCTCTTTATCATCACCAAACAGCACTCCTTATAAGACAATTGTTCAGCCTTTAAGGGATATATACCTTGGATCAACCGAACTTGTAGATGACCTGGCCAGCCACATCAGAATGGGAAGTAAATATTCCATTTACTCTCTGGCCATTATCGCACTTCTTATATTATTCATTGCCTGCTTCAACCTCATGAACCTTACT
Organism: Cyclobacteriaceae bacterium; assembly: GCA_028278585.1. Taxonomy (GTDB): domain Bacteria; phylum Bacteroidota; class Bacteroidia; order Cytophagales; family Cyclobacteriaceae; genus Ekhidna. The sequence goes on from JANQEC010000294.1 coordinate 5,170, forward strand.
ACTGCGATTGGGATTACCCGCGCAAAGGAAATTGGGATCAAAAAAATTCTGGGTGTAGAAAAACACAAATTGATTACTCAGCTAATTCTTGAATCTGTACTTATTACCTTTTTAAGTGCTCTTTTAGCCTATTTGATAGGAATTTCAATATTTCCGCAGGTGAAGGAACTATTGGCTTGGGACCTGGAACTCAATGGTCAGTTGGTACTCTTGTCTATTCCAGTTGTACTGATTTTCATCCTACTTCTTGGAGTCTTTTCTGGTCTTTATCCATCGCTTCTTCTTGCCAACCTGAAAGCTCCAACAGCAATTAAACAAGGACGCATAAGCAACAGTGGAAGTCAAAGGTTTAGCAACGGCCTGATTGGTTTTCAATTCATCATTGCTGTTGCCCTAATTGCTTCTACGATCACAATCCACAACCAGGTACAACATCTCCGAAGCATGTCACTTGGGTTTCAGAGTGAGGATGTAGTTGCTATCAAGCTACTTAGGCAAGACATGGGAAGGTATTTCGAGAAATACAAACAGCGCTTACTCCAGAATTCTCAAATTCAAAGTGTAAGCCGAAGCGAGCGAATTGTTGGCGATCCATGGCCAGTTAACTCCATTCTTGTTGATGGCTATGATCCTTCTGAATACAAACAAGTAACAGGAAATCTTGTGGATTATGATTTTCTTGAAACAATTGGGATAGCGTTGAAAAACGGACGAGCTTTTTCCAAAAATTTCGCCGCTGACTCCTTAAACAGCATTATTATTAATGAATCATGTGCAACCCTCTTAGGATTGGAAGATCCGGTTGGGACTCAAGTGAACTTTTTCTCTTTCAATGGCCCTCGCACCATAATTGGTGTTATGGAAGATTTCAATTTTTCTTCACTTCATAATGAGATTGGGCCTGCCGTTGTAATACTTCCATTCATTGACCTGGAATATTTGTATGTGAAAGTCACACCAGGTAGCATTTCAGAAAGACTTGATCTAATCGAAGATCATTGGAACGAGATAACGAATGATGCCCCACTAGAAATGCAACTCATGGATGATCATCTCAGCCGCTTATACAAGAGTGAGGAAAAATTATCTTTTCTAATTACAGGGTTTTCCATTCTTGCAGTTTCTCTTGCTTGCCTCGGATTGTATGGATTGATCGCATTTGTTGTAAATAAGAAATTAAAAGAAGTAGGCATACGAAAAGTGCTTGGTGCTTCGGTTGCATCTCTTTTATTGCTATTTTCAAAAAGGTTTATAAAACTTATCACCGTTTCAACAATTATAGCAGCACCACTCATCCATCAAATTCTTTCTATCTGGCTGGATAATTATGCATACAGGATTGAATTTAGATGGGGCACACTAGCTATAGCAGCAATTCTATTGACCGTTATAACCTTAATCACAATTAGCTATCAAACGTTAAAAACAGTTTTGCAAAATCCTGTGAATGTGCTTAGAGATGAGTGAGAGCTAATCCTCTATTACCAATTTGCTCAACTCCAAACTTATCTGCTGCTCCTCACTATCAGATACCGAAAAATCTAATGATCTGGCATTTTGCTCTGCTTGATCTCTATTACGCGCTCCGACCAAAGCCGCAGTAATTCCCGGTCGATTCACTGTCCAGTTAATAGCCAATTGTCCTAAAGAAACCCCATGATCATCTGCTATAGGTTTGATTTTTTGGAGGAATTCATTGATGCGAGATCGATTGGGTTCTTTGAAGAAGCGTGTATTCGCCCTGTGATCACCTTCCTTGAATTTGTAATCGGATGTTATTTTCCCTGTCAGCAAGCCACGTTGCAAGGGACTATAGGCCAGGATCCCTATATTGTTCTCTATGCAATGTGGAATAATGTCTTTCTCAATTTTGCGATAGACCATGCTATATGGTGATTGACTGGATGCAACAGGTACAGTACTCCCTGCACTTTTCATTAATTCAACGGTATGATTTGAAACACCTGAAGCACGAACCTTGCCTTGTCGGATTAAATCCTCGATTGCCTCCATGGTCTCTTCAATTGGTGTGAGCGGATCCGGACGATGAATTTGATATAAATCAATGTAATCGGTATTTAATCTTCTGAGGCTATCTTCCACTTCCTGAATAACACCATCTTTGCCAGCATATGAATAAATGTTTTTTACCTCTCCACCCGGTTCAGATCCTTTCAATAGCGGTTCGCCACTTTTAATTTTCCAGTTCCATCCATACTTGGTCAGAATTTGCACCTGATCCCGACCCACTTCTTTAATCAATTGCCCAATGACCTTTTCACTATGCCCCAGGCCATAGACTGGTGCTGTATCGATGGATGTTACTCCTAAATCTATACCTGCTCTCATAGCATCAATTGCCAACACATCATCTGTTCCACCCCACATCCATCCACCTATGGCCCACGCCCCAAAGACGATGGGTGAGATGTGTAAATCGGATTGACCAAGTTGAACTTTGTCCATAGTCCAATGATAAAAATTAGTATTAAGAACACAAAGTTGAATCAGATCTTGACAACAAGTATCCTGATCACAAACCTTGGCTACTGCTACTCCTTCTTACCTAAGTAATATTGAATGCTTAAACTGAAATTGTTCGCAAGCACCGAAACATCAAATTCAGACTGCGTCATTTTGTTATCTGAATTATCAGAATCCTTCTCTGTAATGTTGGAATAGGAAATAGAACCAACAGTTGCTCCAAGTACCCATTTTTCGTCAAGTACATACTGAAACCCTGGTATCCAGCTAAGTTGTATGCCGGAAGTTTTTGTGTCCTGATTGCTAAAACCACCACTAAATTCATTCTTTCCAAAAACGTATGAGGCATTGATCCTGGACGTGAAATAAAACTTCTCTTTTATTGGCTTGAATCGTTGAAAGAATAGGTTAAGCCCTATCAAATTGTTGTTAAAATCATCAAACTTTAATGATCCATAGCTTATTCCGCCACCAACTACAGAATTATCGGAGATAAAAGAACCCACTCCAAAGATCACCCCATATCCGTTGGTTTTGGTTTCATTGTCACCAGGAGATATCGTGGTCTTTTCACTAAAAAAATCAAAACTGCCTTCAATGAAGGAGCTTCCCTTTTGGATCTGACCATATGTAGAAAAACTAAGTGCGATAAGAATGATTAGGTAATTTTTTTTCATAATTTTTTATTTGATATAAATAAGGGCAGCTCAGTTATAAGCCACCCCTAAGTCAAAACTCAAATAAAAAACTACTGTCTTGGACCAATGCTTCTTGCAAGATCCACCAGGTCAATAAATTCTCTACGATACCCAAAGGCGTCATTTCCTTTCGAAGACCTTGCTAATTCCAAAACGGAAGCATACGTCATTTCCCCTTTGAACTCCGAATCTCTAAGTAACATTCCAAAACCAGCAACAGCCATTGACCAGTTCAAATTATTACCTGCCTCGGATACCTTGTTCTTTACCACTTGCGTAATCAGTTTGCTTTTTTCACCATCTGGTTCTTTGTATCGGAACTTGACAGTAAGCAATTCATCGGAACTAGCTACGCTTGTACCTTTGTTTTCCTGATACTTCAATGGATCAATGTCTTTGACAAACTCGCTTTCTACTCCAACCGGTATTATTTCATAAAGAGCTGTCACAGTATGTCCACTGCCAAGCTCTCCCGCGTCTTTCTTGTCATCATTAAAATCTTCATCGTTCAGTTTTCTGTTTTCATAGCCAATCAAGCGATACGCCTGAACAACGGTTGGATTAAACTCTACCTGAATTTTTACATCTTTTGCGATAGTAAAAAGTGTGCCTCCAAATTCACTGACCAGGACTTTTTTGGCCTCTCGCATATTGTCGATGTACGCGTAATTCCCGTTTCCTTTATCTGCCAATATCTCCATTTTGGAATCCTTGTAATTCCCCATTCCAAATCCAAGGACTGTTAAAAACACACCATCCTTCCTTTTCTCTTCGACTAATCGCTCCATCTCAGCATTACTGGAAGCACCTACATTAAAATCACCATCCGTTGCAAGAACGATCCTGTTGTTCCCTCCTTCTACAAAGTTTTCCATCGCTGTTTTGTAAGCAAGCTTGATTCCTGCACCACCAGCCGTTGAGCCCCCAGCTGTTAATTTATCCAGTGCCTCCATCATCGTTTTTTTGTCATTACCGCTTGTTGGAGGTAAGACAAGTCCCGCAGCTCCGGCGTACACTACAATAGACACTTTATCCTGCGGTCTTAGCTCATTAGCCAGTAGCTTAAATGAAGATTTTAGTAATGGCAATTTATTTGACGCACTCATGGAACCCGATACATCAATCAGGAATACAATGTTTGAAGCTGGAAGATTGTCCATTTCAATCTTCTTGCCCTGAAGCCCAACCTGAGCAATCAGGTGCTTCTCATTCCATGGTGCCGTACTTAATTCTGTATTGATCGAAAAAGGATCTTTTCCCGTAGGATTCTTGTATTCGTATCCGAAGTAGTTGATCATTTCTTCTATCCTTACTGCATCTTTTGGGGGTAGCTGACCATTGTTTATGAATCTTCTCATGTTACTATATGATGCTGCATCGACATCAATAGAGAAAGTAGAAAGTGGTTTATCTAAAACTTTTCTGAATCCGTTTTCATGGATGGTTGCATACTCTTCAGTATTATGATTCAATGCACGATCATGCATCATTCCGCCAGAACCAAGAATGCTACGGCTTACTGCCCCATTTGATCGTTTGTAAAATGATTTTTTGTTTTCTGTTTTGGCAGGCATTGAAACAATTTCGTTTAATGCATCTTCTTCTGCATACTCAATCGGTTCATACTTCAAAGTGACATCTATCACCTTTTTCTTGCCAACCTTTATTCTCTTGGTAACAAAACCAGGAAGTGAAAAAACCAACGTTGATTTCTCATCAGGTACTTCTATGGAGTAGAATCCATTGATGTCCGTAACCACCGAATTGGCCGTTCCATCTATTAATACATTAACACGAGCAATCCCATTCCCATTTTCATCATACACTGTTCCATTCACAAATTTGGCATCAACCTTGGACACCATGATGATTGATAGAATTATTAACAACTTTTTCATACCTTCAATTTTTATGTTTGTTATTGAGATGCAGGTCCGTTCAGTATTCCATAAAATTTTTTAGACTTTTTTTTTGGCCAGGGAAAAATCGATATCGAGAACTGATGAGGAAATTTTGCTTGAATACCGTTCTACTGGTAATTCAGAGTTGATTGGACATTTATTCAATAACTATCTCCACCTTGTGTATGGTCTATGTTTGAAATATTTAAAATCGAGGGAAGAAAGTCAGGATGCTGCCATGAACATTTATGAAAAGGTTAGTCAGACTTTACTCACCACCGAGGTGCAACATTTCAAAAGCTGGCTATATATGGTGAGTAAGAATCATTGCCTGATGGAGTTACGAAAATCCAACCCAGAAAAAAATACACACGTTCTTATGGAAAATGATGCAATCATGCATCTTAATGAGGAGGAGGATATTGTAGAATCCAAATTGAGTGCTCTTGATGAGTGCATCGGGGAACTAAAGGACGAACAAAAAGAATGTGTTAAACTATTTTTCCTGGAAAAGAAGAGCTACAATGAAGTGAACAAATTAACCGGGATCGAATTGAAAAAAGTGAAAAGTCATATTCAAAATGGGAAACGAAACTTGAAGATCTGTTTAGAAGGTAAAAATGTCAGCTAATAAATACGATAGGCAACAATTCGAAAAATACCTCAAAGGAAAAATGAGTAATGAGGAGGCACACACTTTTGAAAGTGAGGTGCTAAAGGATCCTTTTGCCCAGGAAGCTTTGGAGGGGTTAGAGAATCAGACCGCAGAATCTGTTTTAGCTGATTTGAAAAAATTGCAGGTTAGAACGAATCCTGTTAAAAAAGTGAGGTTCTCTTTAATGCAAATCGCAGCGGCAGTGTCGTTGATTATGGTAAGCTCACTGGCCGTTTGGCTACTAATGGATCCATTGACAAAAGAGGATCCCATCGCTATGGAATCAGAAGTAGTAGAAGAGAAGTCTGATCAACCGGAGATGCCACAAGAAAAAGCAAATTTTGCCCAGGAGGACAGTTTAGCTGAGGAGCAGATTATCCAAAATGTTCCAGAAGTTGTGTCCAACGAAAAGAAAGAAGCCATTAAAGAAGTAGATCAAACGCCTGTTTTGACGGCTGAGATTCCGGAACCCACCAATGATACGGACGCAGACGCAGGTGATCAAATACTAGCAGAAGTAGTAATTGAGGATATCGTAATGGAGGAAGAAATAAATACACAAGGTGCTTCTGCATTTGCTGATGAGGATTTAACCCTGGCTCTTCAGACAGATGATGAAGAAGATAAGGAGGTTGAAGTTTCCAAAATCTCTGATGCAGAAGTTGTTGTTTCAAGGGCGAGTGCTCCTGTCGAAGCGATTACACCAAAGAAAACCGAACCTTTGGCTAAAAATGATCAGGCAAATAAAACTCCAGCCACCTCGAAGATGGCAAGAGCCAGATCCTTATCCGGTAATCAAATTCAGAAATCCACTGATGTAAGAACCGCAGCAACTCCTGAATCAGGACAAGCTGAATTTCAAAAATATCTCCGTGAGAATCTCCGCTACCCACAAGCTGCCATTGATAATGGGATCAAGGGTACAGTTATCCTGGAATTGACCGTTTCACCTTCAGGAGAAATCACACATATTGATGTGAAAAAGAGTCTTGGCTATGGATGTGATCAAGAAGCAATGCGATTAGTTAACGAAGGTCCAAAATGGAACCCCGCTACCCGAAATGGGATAAGTGAAGAAGAGAAGATACGTATTCGTGTAAGGTTTAGAAATTAAAAAATCCCCGCTAAAAAAAGCAGGGATCTCATTTACAGTTTTACTACCTAATAACAACAGTCATTTACATAGTATCATCTATTGAAGAGAGACTATTTGCAATCTCCAATGTTGTTCCTTGCTGATTTATTACAGAATAGATTTATCTCCATTCAAAACCTTCATCACATCAGGCTTATAATTTCTTCCAATAGGGATCTCTTTTCCACCGATTTCAACACCCACAGTTGAAAAGGCATCGATTCTTCTAATAGG
>JANQEC010000363.1 GCA_028278585.1 Cyclobacteriaceae bacterium
GGTGCCAGTTGTGCAGAATACATCGCCATTAAAAACTTCGCATCAGAAGTGGTGTTAATAGATATCAAGGAAGGATTTGCAGAAGGCAAGGCCATGGATCTCATGCAAACAGCTTCACTTAACAGCTTTGATACGAAAGTAACCGGAACTACGAACGATTACTCAAAAACAGCCAACAGTGACGTAGCGGTTATTACATCGGGTATCCCAAGAAAGCCAGGCATGACACGTGAGGAGTTGATTTCAACAAATGCGGGCATTGTGAAAACTGTTGCGGAGAACCTGATCAAACATTCCCCTGACGTAATCATAATCGTGGTTTCTAACCCAATGGATACCATGACTTATCTCGCGCATAAAGCTACCGGGCTACCTAAAAACCGAATCATTGGAATGGGTGGTGCGCTTGATTCGGCCAGGTTTAAATATCGGTTATCAGAAGCTTTGGATTGCCCGGCATCTGATGTGGATGGAATGGTTATCGGAGGTCACAGTGATACAGGCATGATCCCATTGACAAGATTGGCAACAAGGAATAGTGTGCCGGTTTCTAAATTCTTAAGCCAGGAGCAAATGGATTATGTGAAAGAAGAAACGAAGGTAGGTGGTGCAACTTTGACCAAATTATTGGGAACCTCTGCATGGTACGCTCCTGGTGCGGCGGTTTCTGCACTTGTTCAAGCTATCGCATGTGATTTGAAGAAAATGTTCCCATGTTCTTCTTTACTAGAGGGGGAGTTTGGACTTAGTGACGTATGCGTTGGTGTACCAGTGATTATTGGTCGGAACGGGATAGAGAAAATTGTAGAGATCGAGCTTGATAATGCAGAAAAGACTAACTTGGAGGAAAGTACTGCTGCAGTTAAGAAAACAAATGAAATTCTTACTGAAATGAATTTGATCTAAGATATTCCAAACAACTTAGCCGGAAAGGCTGGATCGTGAGGTTCAGCCTTTTTTTGTGCCATTCGACCTTGACAAAAATCATAACATTGAGAAGGCTGCTTTTTATATACTTTTGAAAAATCATGAGAGATTTTTCGGAGTTGATATATAAAAGCGATTTGATCAGTCGTGATCTAAGTTGGCTCAAATTCAACTACCGTGTGCTGGATCAGGCGAAAAAAGAGAATAGAAATCTTTTTGAAAAACTCAAATTCCTGGCTATAACCGCCTCCAATGCAGATGAGTTTTTCATGATACGGGTTGGTAGTTTGTACAACTACATAGATTTTGGAAACGACCGTGTTGACTATTCCGGTTTGAGGTCTGTGCCCTTCAAAGAACAACTGTTAGATGGGCTAAAAAAGTTTACAGAGGATCAACATTCACTTTTTATCAATGACCTAAAACCAACATTTAGTAATCATTCCTTTGAAATAAAGTCTTTTACTCAACTAGATGAAAAGCAGAAAAAATCTGCCCGATCCTATTTCAAGAAGACGGTTTTCCCGATGCTGACTCCCATGGTCTTTGATCCCTACCATTCTTTTCCAATCCTAATGAACAACATTTTGATTTTCGGAGTGGTAACGAAATCTCTTACGTTCAAGGAGAAGAAGAAAATGTCATTTATTCAGCTTCCCCAGAACCTTCCCCGGTTCTTTGAAATGATGAAGGGAGACAAGATCATTTTTGTGCCAATTGAAGAGATCATTAGGGAGCACATTGATTTCGTTTTCAAAAAAGTGGACATTCTATCATGCACGCTATTTAGAGTGACCAGAAATGGAGATTTCACTTTGGAGGAATCGGAAGATATTGAAGCAAATTTTCTAGAGGAGATGAAGGCCAAGTTAAGGACCAGAAAAACCGGGCGGGTAGTGAGAATGGAAGTAGAAAAAAACGCAAACCCTTGGTTGTTGAAGCAATTAATGAAGCGCTACGAGATTGAGGAGGAGAATGTAATGATCGCACCGGAGGGCGGACTTCTTGATTATACCTGTTTGTGGCAGATCGTTAACCACCAGGAATTTGACCAGTACAAGCCTTTGAGACCCAATCCGGTTCCTCCTATGAGTATGACCGATGGGATTCAGCAGGATATGTTTAAAGTCCTGAAAAATCGTGACATTTTGCTTCATCATCCATACAATACCATTGAACCCTTGTTGGACCTGGTGGAGCAAGCGGCAGAAGATCCAAATGTCCTATCTATTAAACTCACTATCTATAGATTGGCGAAAGAATCTCGGATAGTGGATGCACTTTTAAACGCTGCTGAAAATGGGAAACACGTATCGGTGCTTTTTGAAGTGAAAGCACGTTTTGATGAAGAGAACAACATGAAACAGGCATTGAGGCTCCAAAAAGCCGGTTGTTTTGTCATTTATGGAGTTGGCTCGTTGAAAACACATACCAAACTCTTGTTGATTGTAAGGAAGGAAAAGGAAAAAGTGACACGCTATGTTCATATGGGTAGCGGCAACTATAATGAGGCAACTTCAAAGCTTTACACGGATATTGGTTTGTTGACTTCCGATGAAATTTATGCCAACGATGTGCAGGAATTTTTCAATGTTATCACTGGACATTCCATGCCTGAAGATTACGAGAGTTTGATCACAGCCCCAACTCAAATGCGGTCTAAATTGATTGAGCTTATTGACCAGGAGCGAAAAAATGCGATAGCGAAGAAGCCGTGTGGCATTGTATGTAAAATGAACTCTTTACAGGACAAAGATGTAATTCTGGCTTTTTATAAGGCTTCAAAAGCAGGAGTTCCAATAAAACTTATAGTTCGGGGTATTTGTTGCTTGCGACCCGGCAGAGAAGGACTTAGCGAGAATATAACTGTTCGATCTATCGTAGGAGAATATTTGGAGCACTCGCGTATTTTCTATTTTCACAATGGTGGCGACCCGTTGGTTTATAGTGGAAGTGCAGACATGATGGTTCGTTCTTTTGACAGGAGATTGGAATCACTATTTATCATTAAAGATCAGTTATTGAAGCAGCAGGCGATCAATATGCTGCATTACAACCTGTTAGATAATGTGAATGCTTACGAACTTAACGAAGACGGTAGTTACACTGCTTGCTGTCCGGATGGAGCAAACGCTTTAGACATTCACAAAGAGTTTTATCAACTGGATAAAGAAGAAGCGTTAAAAACACAATTGTTTTAAAATGCGAAAGCCTGTCATCTGGTGAGGACAGGCTTTCAGGTCCATAGAGCAAGTTTATTTCTTTGAAAAAACGCCCTTAAAACTTTCTTTATTTGCTACGGCTAAGAGAATGTTACCGCCAAATACAACAATAGCCACCGGAAGTCCTCCAGGTTCTAATACTGCGTGAAACATAAAAATATTAAGTGTGATGGGTCCGAGAATGGCAATTGCCAATGGTACGTACATTCCTGTCAGAAGAAGTACACCAGAGAGAATCTCTAATATTTTTAACATTGGGAAAAAATAACCTGAACCAGCAAGACCACCCATCATTGCCATTGCCCCTGGCGACATTTCCCCCATAGGGATAAAATTTAAGAAACCATTAAGTCCGAATACAAGAAAGATTAAGCCTAAAAGATACCGCACTACTGTAGCTGCGATTCTCATTCCTTTTGAATTTTCCATTTTTCAGTTAGTGTTTCCAATAAATGTACATACATATAATTAGAATAAAAAGAGAATGGTCGAGACGGTCATGAACCAGACAAGTGACCTGAAGCTATTTATCGAAGGCAATTGCAGGAATTCCCTGCCAGAAAGAATCTCTTTGTTCCCTAACCTGTATCAATGCTTTCTGACCTGATTTGGTTACCCTGAACAGGTGTTTTCTTCTCCCACCTCTTTCTGGGGTCATCCCATCGTACCTTGAATCCATATATCCTTTTTGTTCCAGACGTGCCAAAACGGCATGTACCGTGCTTATGGAAATGGATCGGTTGCACCTTTTCTTTCATCGGAAGATTTTCCACCAGAGGCGGCAAACTCCAGGTTGCCGTCTGACCCTCCTCACCGATCAGGGCCACTTTGAGAAATTCACCCGGTTGCAATAATTTGCCAGAACCATTGTGGACCAGCGCATGGATTCTCGGCGGCGGTTCGGTTATGGCCGGTGGATTTGGAATGGTCGA
>JANQEC010000370.1 GCA_028278585.1 Cyclobacteriaceae bacterium
GTATCCCCCTTGGGACCTTTGCCTGTGAATGCCATTAAAGGAATCGTCAGTAAGGTCCCAAGGGGGATACAGTCATTATTGAATTGAACGGCAGCAAGATTGTAATCATAACAAACAACAAGGCTGATCTTGCTGAAATTCAAAAATATGACATCAACCAGATGATCAAGGACCTCAATGCGCAGTTACAGGATAGTGTTACTTATTTGGAAATTGATGGGCATGAACCTGGAAAAGAATATGTGAGCGATAATGACATCTCATACAGCCGTCATGACAGAGTTTCTGTTGATCTTGGAGGCTTAGAAGTAGAAGTTGATCCCGATAAGTTGGACGATTTTGATGAAGACGATTGGCGTAGAAGAAGAACAACAACATATGACGCCAAAAGAATTGACAGAACTACTCATCATTTTAATATGGATCTTGGGTTAAATAACTGGCTTGAGGACGGGAATTTCCCTGACATCAATAACTCGCCTTATTCAGTGAAGCCATTTGGCTCATGGTATGTAGCTTTAAATAGCACGAACAGAACCTGGGTGGGCGGGCCACTGTTCCTCGAGTGGGGAATTGGAATAAGTTGGTACAACTGGAAGCTCGAAGATTCTGATTTTCGCATTGTTGAAACAGATGACAACATTGATTTTGTAAATGATCCTAACATAAGTGGAATAAAGAGCAAACTAACTGCGTCCTACTTAAATGCACAGTTTGTACCCATGTTTGACTTCTCTCGAGGCAGAAGGAGAGTCAAGAGCGTTGATGCTGGTGGAATAAAGATCAGAAGATATTCAAGAAGAGGCATTCGATTTGGCCTTGGTGGATATGTTGGGTACCGTCTTGGAAGCCACACAAAGTACATCTTCAAAGACGGTGGCAGCAGAGAAAAGGACAAAGAGCATGATAATTTCTTCCTGGAAAATTTCAGGTATGGGCTTAGGGGACAAATTGGATGGAAAGGCGTTGAGTTTTTCGGAACCTACGATATGAACAACGTATTTTCTTCTGGCAAGGGACCCGAATTGAATGCCATTACATTTGGGATGACCTTCTAATCTCATCCCTTCTTATCTAACAAATCTTACAAAAAACCGATATCATGATATCAAGGTACGCGCTACTGGCTATTCTTGCTCTGACCAAGTTTGGGCTACATGCGCAAATCATAATAGAGTCTCAGGTTTTGGATTCAAGCGGTGATCCAATTCCCTTTGTGCACGTCTATCATGAGCAGACTCGATCCGGCACTATATCCAATTTGAAAGGTTTCTTTATTCTGAACGTTCCCACTGAAAACCTGGACTCTAACATAAAAATCAGCTCGATTGGTTTTCAAGAAAGAATTTTCACTTTAAACGAAGTAAAGGAAAAGGACCAAATTATCCTGAAAGAATGGGTTGGTCAATTAAAGACCGTCACTATAACACCAAAAAATTACGAACTGGAGCTTTTCGAAAAAGCTCTTCAACGAATTCCTGACAATTATCCTGGTCGAGAAATGAGTGAGGGGTTTGTGAAGGAGCAGCTTCATTTTCAGGGAAGGGATAACAATCCTATTTACATAGC
>JANQEC010000375.1 GCA_028278585.1 Cyclobacteriaceae bacterium
TTTATTTGCGTAAGTCCAATCTATATATGAGAATTTCAGTAGTCATTTTTCTGGCTTTTTTAATCAGTTGTAGCAGTGACGAACAATCAATACCTCCAGGTCCTATCACTCATGCTTCTGCTGATATCTATTTTGTTAATTCTACAGATGGTGAAAATTATACCAAGGATGAGCTCATGGGAAATGTGAGTCTTAAGTTTCAGGATGGAGTTACAACCATGGAAATATCGGTTTCTGATATGACACCACATTCAGTACATGCGATGCATTTGCACTTAGGGTCATTGGAAGTACCAGGCAGACATTGGAATCAAAATGTTTTCACCGCCTTTTGTAATGTTGAAAGCATGGGAAGTCTCTGGGCAAAACCCTTTGCTGGTGACGTGGGAAACATTGAAATTGATGAGAATGGCAATGGGAGTTTCACTATTCAAACTGATCTTTGGTCGTTAGGTACGGAGGAAGATTCAGATATTCAAAACACAGTATTGTTTATTCATGAGAATGAGGAAGATTTTCTGAATGAATGCGATCCCAATCATGGTCACAATCATGGACATGTAAATGCCAAAATTGCTGGTGGAACAATTATTCTAGGAGAACAAGTGCTTCCGTAAAATAAAAAAAGCCCGTCATCTCTCAGACAGGCTATTCGGTCCCTACAATCAGCGGTAATTATATCTTACATACACCAGCGATATCCTAATTAGTTGATTAAGATAATTCAAACGTAAAGTGAATTATCTTCACTTTCAAAAGCATTCGATGGATTCGGAGATTGTAAAGACCAATACCCAAAAAATTAAGGAGATTGCTTCCAAGCTGGGTTTCAATTTCTGTGGAATAGCCAAAGCTGAACATTTAGCGGATGAGGCACCGAAACTCGAAGAATGGCTGAACAGGGGATACCAGGGAAAAATGAGCTACCTGGAAAATCACTTCGAAAAGAGGCTGGACCCAACCAAACTAGTCCCAGGGTCTAAGTCGGTCATTTCTCTAGCCTACAACTATTTCCCATCCAAATCATATGAATCGCCTGCCTTGCCCAAGATTGCAAAATACGCTTATGGCCAGGACTACCACTTCATCATTAAAGCCAAGCTCAAAGATTTTATGAGATCAATCCATACAGAAATTGGACATATAGATGGGCGAGTCTTTGTAGATTCTGCCCCGGTACATGAAAGGGCGTGGGCTGCTAAAAGTGGGATTGGATGGATCGGTAAAAATTCCCTCTTACTTAACCGCGAAATGGGTAGTTTTTTCTTTTTAGCTGAAATTATTTCTGACCTTGAGCTCCTGGTAGATGGACCTATAAAAGATTACTGCGGAACCTGTACCGCCTGTCAAGATGCGTGTCCTACGGATGCTATACCTGAGCCTTATGTGGTAGATGGTAGCAAATGCATCTCCTACCTTACCATTGAGCTCAAAGATGAAATACCTGAAGAATTCAAAAACAACATGGAGGGTTGGGCATTTGGATGCGACATCTGCCAGGATGTATGTCCATGGAATCGCTTTTCTAAAACTCACAACGAACCGAAGTTTACTCCACAGGGTTGGGAAAAATTTTCTAAGGAGGACTGGAAAGAAATGACGAGTGAGGTATTTCAAAAAGTTTTCAAAAAATCTCCTGTTAAAAGAACCAAGCTGGAAGGATTAAAGAGGAATTTGAAGTTCCTGCGAGTCAAAGATCACGACTTCTGATAGGGCGATGGATAACTTATTTGTTATAGAACTATAAGGAATCATGATGTTAAAACCATCAAAATCTTTCGATCGGGATCAAAATCAATTGCTGATCATGAAGTTTGATCAAAAACTTATATTGCTTATAATTCCATTGCTATTAATTTTTAGCAGCTGCAAAAAAGACTCAGCATCAAATAGTACAGAACCGGGCACATGCGTTATTAACGATTTGGAGCAACAGGTGATTGATGAATTGAATTTACAATATGCACACCCATTTAATAATGCAAATCCTGTAGAAGTTGATAACCAGCTCGATCCTCTGATTGATTACCTGGGGTCTGCGAAGTTTGCAGGACTTGGTGAAGCAACTCATGGCACAGCAGAATTCTATCAGATGAAGGACAAGATCTTTCGAGCGCTGGTTATGGAAAAAGGATTTGATGCCATCATATTTGAACTTCCATGGGGCAATGCTCTTGTGGTGAATGACTTTGTTACAAAGGGAATTGGTACGGCTGAAACCAGTATTGATCAAACGTATTTTTGGGTGTACGACACGCAAGAGACCAGAGTGCTTGCGCAGTGGATCCATGATTACAATAGCGGGTTGGCAAATGATCAGCAAATCCTTTTTGTTGGATGTGATCCTCAAGGGCCCGATTTTAACATTGAAAGAAGTATTGTCAGAAACTTTTTAGAAACAGTACAACCGGAGTATGTGGGAACAATGAATGCGCACTATGCCAAACTCCCAAACCAGGATCTTTTTGAATATTCGAATGCTGAAGAAAACATCAAAACTTCTAACATTGAGGGTACAAAAGCGGTCCATGATTATTTTGTAGAACAAGCGGAAACTTTCGTTGCACAAACTTCTGAATATGACTATCAGGTAGCATTGATGGCTTCACATGTGATTCAGCAGCGTGAAATTTTATATAGGACAGGTGACTTTGGCCATTTGAGAGATTCTCTAATGGCAGTCTACAGTGAATGGTGGCAATCCATACTTGGTGAAAATTCACAAATCGCGATCTGGGCGCATAACTTTCATGTTTCGTATGGAGTAAGTGGCTGGATGGGAGACTACCTCAGAAAACGTCACTCAGAGGACTATAGAAATGTTGGTTTTAGCTTCGGCAGTGGATCTTTCAATGCCTGGTTGAGTGGTCCGGGTTTTGAGTTTTTGAGTGGTGTACAGAGGCAAACAATAAGCGAAATACCCTGTGGCACAGTTAATAACTTATTGACTGCCGTGGATGGTGATCAACACTACCTGATATTCGACGAACAGTCATCCGATTCTTTTGACTACTTCTTCAATACTCACCTTTTTTATAGTCTTGGATCTGGCTTTAACATTTCTCACATCAATTCTTTCACGCAAAATGTCGCATTAGGAAATACTTTTGATGCCCTCATTCATTTTGATCAAACGAGTGAAAGTGTCCTGAAATAAGCCTTGCTGCACGGAGTCTCAGGTGTTTGTTTCCAGGAACATATGTTTAATTTTTTGAAGTCGTTCCCTCGACATCACGAACTCCGACTTGTTTTCATCATTCATTCTTAGCACATACTTGTCATTTTCCCAAAATGAATAATTCTGAACAAATTCCAGATTGACGAGTGTGCCCCGATTAATCCTCACGAATTTGTTGGGGTCCAATTTATCTTCGAGTTCGGTTATGTTTTCCTTAAGTCTATATTTTTCCGTTCCTATTTTGGCAAAACTTTTTCTGTCCGAACGTTCTATCCAAAAGATCTTGTCAACATCCAGAAACATTTCTCCCCATTCATCGGATGCCCACAACCTACTCTTCAATTTAGGTTTTTTCGCTTCGCGAAGGTCAAGCTTAGTTCTTCCCAGCTGCTGATTGTATAGTACTATCAGGTTAGCGTTGATTATTCCGTATCCGTAAAGAAACACAGGAAGTAAATAGACGATGTAGAGGGATGTGCTATAGAAATAACTTTCAAAGTATACATCCCAATTAAGGTCAGAGAAATTGTTGTAAAGAAATCTTGCTGTAAGTGTAAATGGTGCAAAAAAGAAAAAAGCCACCAGTACCACAGGTAGAAATTTCAGCTGATAAATAAACAACTGCCTTGGCACTAACCTCAGCTGGAAAAGTTGTAGCCTCTGAGCATAGAATCTGATTAGCTGGAAAATAATAAAAGCCGTTATCAATTCGAGCAGCACTTGATCTATGATCAAAAATCTCAATGCATTTAACAATGAAAATTGATCGCTACCTATCCAGTCCATATTTTCAGGATGGAGATAGGCAATAAAATTGTAAGTCAAGACCACAACGACAGTAGTGATCACAATAGCCTTCCAGTTTCTTAGCAATTTATAATCCAGATCCAACCACATGTCGCTCAGGTTTCAAACATGAATTTAGGCATTTCAGACAATTGAACATTAGCCTTAACTACTATAAACACCGGATTTCAGTACATCAAATCAGGATTTCAGACATTCTCAAATGAAGTTTATTCATTCTATCGTGTGATTTGAGAAAAAACAATTCACATGAAAACGATTATTTGCATTTTCTCATTCTTTTTTTCTATCTGGTGCCATGCACAGAAAATTGAAATATTGATTCTTGGAACGGTTCATCATTTCAAGGATGAATACAAGTTCCTACAGAATTTTAAGAAAGTACAGAACGATATAGCCTCATACAATCCTGACATTATCTGCATTGAGGCCATCCCTATCAATGACACGTTAAGTCTCAAAGAAATCTGGCCCAAGAATATGTTGAGAGCTGACAGCCTAAAGAAGGATTTGCAAAACAGAAATTTTGATAATATCGCCACAGAAAAACAGCTTCAGGGAGCACACCTCTATTCCAACTATGACTTCTGGAATGCATACTTTCTATGGGATTCTTTGGAAAACTCCAATTCGTCACCTGGCCCTTTTTCTAAATATCATAGAAATCTGAATAACTCAGAGTATGGAAACATAGTCTTTCCTGCAGCCAGAAAATTAGGAATCACAAAGCTCCAAAACATCGATTATCGATATGGTGAAAATGCGTTTTTGGAAAACAACAACAAAGTGATGAAGAAACTTCTTTTCAATCTTAAACTCAAACTCATTCGATCTTATCTGAAGATTCAAAAGAAGTACAAAAAAGCGAATGAAAACGGGAGGCTCATTGAATTTGTCAATGAACAAGAATTTCAAGATTCTTTCTCCACTCTCATCGACGAATTACCCGATAAACTTCCAAGATCAGAAGAAGCTAGCTCTGTCAAAGATTCCTGGCATCAGAGAAACAGGATTATGGCAGATCGGATCTATGCTTCAGCTCACTCCAACAATGCTTCCAGAGTACTGGTAACCGTTGGTGCAGCTCATGTGAGTCACATCAAGTACTACCTGGAGCAACTCGAATGCAGAGTGACTACTTATGGAGAACTCTTACATCAACAATCTAACGAGCACTAATCATGGAAGAAATTATGCAATCCAATACATTCTTTATTGTCCCGCTTACAATAGCTTATGCCACCATATGTGGACTGTGGTTTTTAATCAACAGTAGAAAGAATTTGTGGGCTTTAGATCCGATCAAACCATCAGACAGACCGTGGTTGGATTTTGCACTGGCACTGATTACCACAGTTGGAATATTTGCAATTGGTCAACTCTATTCTGCGGGTTTTTTACTCCCAAACGCGAACAGTGTTATTGCCAATCGGTTAATATGGGTGGCTAATAACTTTATCATATTTTCACCCATAGCCTTAACTCTTTTTTTCAGGAAGCAGAAAATTACCACGCTATTTCTTTCAAAAAATCAGTTGCTTCTTAAGCTGGCATTTGGAACAATTGCTTCTCTAACCGGAGTAACTCTTTTTTTGATCTTACGAGGAGAGTTGGAACGCTTTCCTGAAATCTTGAAAGAAGCGATAACATTGAAGTCTCTCTCCTATTTTCCTGCTGTTTTCTTTGAGAATGTCACGCTTGCATTTCTGTTTGTAAGACTTAAATGGGCGGTCGGAATAAAGTGGGCAATATTGATTCCGTCTGTTCTTTTTGCACTAGCTCATGTCCCTGGATCAGTAGCTGAAGGTGATCCCTGGAGTCATATAATAACGTTCTTTTTTCTAACAGGTAGCCTTACAACCTTCATCTTATATACGGCTTACCGATCAAGAGATATTATATGGCTCGGAATAGTCCACTACATGATGGATATAGTTATCAAAGCATTTTAAATCAATCAAGAGAATAGTCACTACTTTCGCTGAGTGACTATTCTCTACTACATAGATATTGTTGGCACCATGGTGTTCGCTATCAGTGGTGCACTTAC
>JANQEC010000396.1 GCA_028278585.1 Cyclobacteriaceae bacterium
TTAAGTCTCCCAATGCCTTCAACATATCCCTGGGTTCATTGTAATATTTTGAACTATTGTCTCCACTGACTAGCAAATGTTTGATTTTTTGCTGTTGATACAGATCAGCTGCCGCATTCATTCTTTCAACAAAAAATCGGTTTGGCCTTCCGTCATTGGTTTTTTTACTTGTCCCCAGGACTAGTGCAACATCGTTTTTTGGAATGTTATCTTCATCGTAAATCAAGTCACTTGTACTGCCAATAATCCATACGTTCGTTATTAATATGAAAAGGGCTAATGAAATCAAGGCCCAAAAGAAAATTTTAAATAACACTTTCATACTTCAACGCCATTCGTTTTCAGGATCAGATCTGCTTCTCTTACGATTCGGCGATACCATTCTGCTCTGAGCTGCACTTTTTCTTCTTGGGAAATCCCAGGGAAAACACCATTCATTTTTGACTTCAACGCACTCAGACATAGGGCAGCACTCACGGATAGGTTGAAGCTTTCTGTGAAGCCGTACATGGGTAGATGAACCAGGCCATCTGCATTTTGCCCGGCCTCCATACTTATTCCATCAGACTCTGTTCCAAAAACAATAGCCAATTTTTTATCTACCGGAAGGTCGTCAATTGAAATTGATGTTTCATGCAATGAGGTCGCATACACTTTGTAGCCATCATCACGTAGCTGGGAATAGCATGATGCCAGGTTGTCTTCAGCATTTTCATGTTTATGGAACGTTAACCATTTAGAAGCCCCCTGAGTTATTGTAGGGTTAACAGAGTAAGCGTTTTGGTTCTTAATAAAATGGAGATCTTGTATTCCAAGACACTCTGCAGTGCGAACTACTGCACTTATATTATGTGGCTTATCAATATCTTCGAATACCAGGGTGACGTACCTGGTTCTTTTCTCCAAGACCTGGTCAACCAACGTCTTTTTATGTTTTGAAACAAACTCTTCTAGTGTGGAGATAATATCGTCGGCATTATTCCTTTCCATTTTCACCAAAGAGCCCTAATTGATTTTCTTCATCTTCCACTTCAATCTTGATTTCATTTTTCAACGCTTCCAGGTCAAGTGCTGATTCATTTTTTACCAATTCTACCTTAATGACATTTTGAACAGGTAGTTTATTGCCAATGGCTTTCCATCCTTTTATGTCAATCAGGTTGATTAAATCAAGGTTTTTCTTTGAATGTTTACGTCCGTCTTTGAACGTTACCTCAACATCTGCCTGAATTCCCTTTGAAATGAACAACAATTTTGAACTGCTTGCCTCTGTGACAATAGAAAATTTCTTGTTAAGTGTATTCGTTTCAATGATAAAGCGCTTGACGTAGTGGGTTTTTGACTCACCATCATAGTGAATAGCATTAAACGCAGCATCTGTCTCCAGCTTATAAATCCCTATTACCCTTTCAAAATCATAATGGTTGGTCAATTCGAAACTAGTCGTCTCGTAGTTTCCATCCTTGTAAAAGACAACAACCATATCCCCTGTATTGAAATTACCCAGGTGCTCTCCTCTTTCTTCCCTGTTCAATCTTCCAACTATTGGATCGTACCAAATATCAACCCCTCCAAGTGTGGATTTTCCTTCTTCCTTAAGCACCACTTTTCTGATCGGATACTTCGTTACAATATTTCCTCCAGCTCCTCTTCCTTTTATTTCAAGCTCCGAGAAGTCGTAATCAAATATTTTCTTTCTTGCCTTGCTTGCTTGTGTTAACGAGATGGTCACTATTTCAGCCTCGCCGTTTGGATTGGCGGAGAAGTAATGGACTTTTCCTTTTCCCCCTTTGGTCAAATCGTATTCCCGATCTCTTGTTACTGAAAGAACCTGGAATCTTTTCACATAAGTTTTCCCTGACTTTCCATCTGTGTATACCATGTTATAGACCTTGCGCTCATCGTTCTTTTTGAACACTCCGGCATAAAGTATGTTTTTCCCTACAAAAGTTTTATCCTGAATACGGGTGACCACACATTTTCCATCCCTGGTAAAGACAATAATGTCATCAATGTCTGAACACTCGCTGACATACTCATCTTTCTTTAATCCGTACCCTACGAAACCATCGTCACGGTTGATGTATAGCTTGGCATTATTAGCTGCCACAACCGTCGCCTTGATTGTATCAAAGTTGGTAATCTCCGTTTTTCGACCTCTGTCTTTGCCATACTTATCCAGAAGGTTCTGGTAATATGCAATGGCGTATTCTGTGAGGTTAGCCAAATGGTGCTCCGTTTCCTTAAGGTCTTCTTCCAGCTTCTTCATCAATTCATCCGCTTTGAATGAATCGAAACGGGAAATTCTCTTGATCTTGATTTCTGTAAGTCGTACAATATCCTCCTCTGTGATCTCCCGATAGAACTGTGGCTTGAACGGCTCCAGCCCTTTGTCTATCGTTTCAATTACTGCCTCCCAGGTTTCGCATTCCTCAATATCACGATAGATCCTGTTTTCAATAAATATCTTCTCCAATGAACTGAACAGGATTTTCTCAAGTAATTCACTTTTCTTGATTTCCAGCTCTTGTTTCAGAAGATCTACCGTTTGATCAACTGATTGCTTGAGTATCTCAGTTACTGAAAGAAATTGAGGTTTATCATCGACGATCACACAGGCATTTGGAGAAATGGAGACTTCACAATCGGTGAAAGCATAAAGTGCGTCCATGGTAATGTCTGGTGAAATACCAGATGCCAGGGAAATTGCGATCTCTACATCCTGTGCAGTATTGTCAACCACTTGTTTGATCTTGATTTTTCCTTTGTCGTTGGCTTTAACAATGGATTCGATCAGTGAGGTGGTAGTTGTACCATACGGAATGTCTTTTATCAAGAGTGTTTTCGAGTCCTGCTCTATGATAGTAGCACGTACACGTACTTTCCCCCCCCTTTTTCCGTCGTTGTAGTCGGTAACATCAATTTTTCCGGCTGTCTGGAAATCTGGCATCAGTTTAACACGCTTTCCTTTCAGGATCGCTATTGCTCCCTGAATGATCTCACAGAAGTTATGAGGAAGCATCTTCGTTGACAACCCAACAGCGATACCTTCTACACCCTGTGCCAGCAGCAATGGAAACTTGGCGGGAAAAGTAACCGGCTCTTTCTTACGGCCATCATATGATAGCTGCCACTCTGTGGTTTGTGGATTATAAAGTACTTCTAATGCAAACCTGGAGAGTCTCGCTTCAATGTACCTGGGTGCCGCTGCAGAGTCCCCTGTGCGAACATCTCCCCAGTTACCTTGCATATCGATCAGTAGGTCTTTTTGACCCAGGTTAACGATCGCATCCGCAATAGAAGCATCTCCATGTGGATGGTACTGCATGGTGCTCCCGATGATGTTGGCTACTTTGTTATACCGGCCATCATCCATCTCCTTCATGGCATGCAGAATCCGACGTTGTACCGGTTTCAAACCATCATTGATCGCAGGAACTGCTCGTTCAAGGATTACATATGAGGCATAATCCAAAAACCAATTTTCATACATCCCTGAGATCGGGATAACGTCATGTAATTCTTCTTCTTTTTCGTGTTCTTCTCCCATCAGTTAATGCTAGCTAAACTTTTTTCTGTGAGGATCTGATCTTTGTACTTCCATTGAGCCTTTCGTATCATGCTCCTTATCTTATTCAATTTCTTGTCAATTTTTCTATAGTTAAGAGGATACCAAATTGATGGTTTACAGATAACTTCTCTTCCGAACTGGTCATGCCTTAAAAGTGTGAATTTATACAGTCCCCCAAGAGATATGATCTCCACATCCTTGACCTGATGATAAGGAATTTGTATCTCATAATCCTGTTCATGCACGTACAAATTCTCCTCATCATAACTGATCTCTTTTATTTTCCCATACGTGTCTTTGTATGATTTAGAAAGAGCGAATACTACGATCACACCTAAAATGATCATCCCTACTATTCCTCCTGAATTATACCCCAGTAACATATAAATAACAGCCAACAGCACTATAAATACTAGAATGCTAATTCTATATAGACGGAATGCATGAGTAGTAAGCGATTTTTCTCTAAGCTGCTTCACCTTCTACCAAATCTTTTTCAACTCTCAATTTCTCGATGATAAACTGCTGCCTGTCAGGCGTATTCTTACCCATATAAAAGTTGAGTAAGTCATTGATTTTGGTGTCTTTCTGAAGTATGACAGGTTCCAGGCGTATATCTTCTCCAATAAAACCGGAAAACTCATCAGGCGATATCTCTCCCAGCCCTTTAAACCGGGTGATCTCAGGCTTGTTGCCTAGCTTTTCAACAGCTGCAAGTCTTTCTTCCTCAGAGTAGCAGTAGATCGTCTCTTTCTTATTCCTGACCCTGAAAAGTGGCGTCTCTAAAATGAAAATATGATTATTCCTGACTAGTTCCGGAAAGAATTGCAGGAAATAAGTTAGCAACAAGAGGCGAATGTGCATACCATCCACATCCGCATCAGTCGCAATAACAATTTTTCGATATCTTAATCCTTCCAATCCATCCTCAATGTTCAAAGCATGCTGCAACAAGTTAAATTCTTCATTTTCATAGACCACCTTCTTCGTGTGCCCAAAGCAATTAAAAGGTTTTCCGCGCAGTGAAAAAACTGCTTGCGTCTGAACATCTCGTGTCTTAGTTATGGATCCACTCGCACTGTCCCCTTCTGTAATGAAGATCATTGTATTATCTTTCTGATCATCGTTACCCTTCTTGTCATTGTAGTGGATTCTGCAATCTCTTAGTTTCTTATTGTGCAGATTGGCCTTCTTCGCACGTTCATTGGCCAGCTTCTTGATCCCTGCGATCTCCTTTCGTTCTCTCTCTGACTGTTGGATACGCTTGAGCAAAGCATCTGCAGTAGCGGTGTTTCTGTGCAGGTAGTTATCAAGCTCTTTCTTGATAAAATCATTGACAAATGTCCGCATTGTAGGTCCATCCGGGCCGACATTCTGAGACCCTAACTTGGTTTTTGTCTGACTTTCGAAAACAGGTTCCTGTACCCGAACAGCAATTGCTCCTACAATCGCAGAACGTACATCTGCGGCATCAAAGTTCTTTCCATAAAACTCCCGTACTGTTTTTACAACTGCTTCTCTGAAAGCTGCCAAATGGGTTCCACCTTGTGTCGTATGCTGGCCATTAACAAATGAATAGTATTCTTCTCCGTATTGATTGGCATGGGTGAGAGCTACTTCGATATCTTCTCCTCTTAAATGCATAATTGGATATCGGAGGCTTTCCGGATCAGATTTTCTAGTGAGCAGGTCTAAAAGACCATTTTCTGAGTGGAACTTTTTTCCATTTAGGCTAATCGTCAGGCCTGCATTCAAGTAGGCATAATTCCACATCAGGTTTTCCAAATACTCCGGAATGAAATGGTAATTTTTGAAGACATCCCCGTCAGGTTCAAAAATGATTTCTGTGCCATTTCTGGAATCCAGCTTTTTCACTTTTTCATCCAATGTGATCTCTCCTCGTTCAAACTCAGCAAGCTTCGTCTCGCCATCCCTGAAACTCTGAACTTTGAAATAATTGGACAGTGCGTTTACAGCTTTGGTACCAACGCCATTCAGTCCTACAGATTTCTGGAAAGCACTTGAATCATATTTACCGCCAGTATTTATTTTGGATACACAATCCACAACCTTACCGAGTGGAATTCCCCGGCCATAATCTCGTACTCTCACGCGATGATCAGTCACTTTGATCTCGATCGTCCGACCATGCCCCATCATGTGCTCATCAATACTATTGTCCAATATCTCTTTCACAAGCACATAAATCCCGTCGTCAGGTGAAGATCCATCACCGAGCTTCCCGATATACATACCAGGCCTTAACCTGATGTGCTCCTTCCAGTCAAGGGACTTGATACTATCTTCTGTATAAAT
>JANQEC010000406.1 GCA_028278585.1 Cyclobacteriaceae bacterium
CTTTATCAACCCCATAAAAATTGGGTTTGTAGAGCTTACCTGAAAAATTTACCGTAGACCCATGTGTCAAGTGGCCACCATGAGAAAGATCAAATCCCAGAATTTCATCACCGGCATTTAACAAAGCAAGCATAACTGCTGCGTTCGCCTGTGCACCTGAATGAGGCTGCACATTGGCCCATGTAGCACCAAAAAGTTCTTTGGCTCGTTCTCGTGCAAGATCCTCGATTTGATCAACTACCTCACAGCCTCCATAGTATCTCTTACCAGGGAGCCCTTCGGCGTACTTGTTAGTTAGTACACTTCCTGCAGCTTCTTGTACTTGTGGTGAAACAATATTTTCAGAAGCTATCAGCTCAATCCCGTTAAGCTGCCGGTTCTTTTCGGCCTCAATCAGATCAAATACTTTAAGGTCTCTTTGCATGGCGCCAAAATTAAGTGAGACAGTTTATATCTTCGCTACTCTCTCGATGTAAATATGGCGAAATCGAAGACTGTCTTTTTTTGTCAAAATTGTGGTAACGAATCTGCGAAATGGGTAGGAAAATGTCCGTCATGTAATGAATGGAATACGTACGTGGAAGAGGTCGTAACCAAACAAGTTTCATCTCCCGCAGAATTCTCTTATGAACGCTCACGACCTGTGAATCTGAAAGAAACCGAAGCAGGTGAAAAAGAAATCAGAATTTCCTCTCAAATTGGGGAACTGGACAGAGTCTTGGGTGGAGGGATTGTGAGCGGCTCCTTGATTTTAGTTGGAGGTGAGCCGGGCATTGGAAAATCTACCCTTTTACTTCAAATGGCATTAAGACAAAAGGGAAAAGTACTTTATGTTTCAGGTGAAGAAAGTGTACAACAAATAAAAATGCGTGCGGAACGAATTGGGAAAACACCTGAAAATTGTTTTCTGTATGCAGAAACGGGGTTGTCAGAAATCCTAAACCAGGCGGATACATTGGGTCCTGATATCATGATCATTGATTCGATCCAAACACTACACTCGGATCGGATTGAAGCATCCATTGGCTCAATCTCACAGGTAAAGGAATGCACGGGACAGCTGATGAAGTTTGCCAAGAAGAAAGATATTCCTGTATTTCTTATCGGCCATGTTAACAAAGATGGAGCGATCGCCGGACCAAAGGTACTCGAACATATGGTAGATACAGTCTTACAATTCGAGGGAGATCGTCATTTATCATACAGAATTTTAAGGACTATCAAAAACAGATTTGGGTCAACTTCAGAACTAGGAATTTTTGAGATGAATACTGCTGGCTTGAGGGAAGTTGAGAATCCTTCTGAAGTTTTGATCTCTCCTCGTGAGCCAGGGTTGAGTGGTATTAGCTTGGGGGCAACCTTGGAAGGAAACCGACCATTGATCCTTGAAACGCAAGGACTGGTAAGCCCAACAAGCTATGGCAATCCACAGAGAAGTACTACCGGTTATGATTACAAAAGACTAACGATGCTCTTAGCTGTAATGGAGAAACGACTTGGCATTCGTCTTAGCAGTCAAGATGTTTTTTTGAATATTGCCGGAGGAATCAAAGTTCAGGATACAGCATTGGACCTGGCCATCTGTGCATCCATTTTTTCATCCTTTGAGGATGTTCCAGTCTCAGATGATGTTTGCTTTGCCGGTGAAGTTGGATTGGGTGGAGAGATACGTCCGGTAGGTAGAATAGAAAGCAGAATAAATGAGGCTGAAAAATTGGGATTCAAGGAAATCTACATTTCGAAGCATAACCTGAAACCTAAAGATTTTTCACAATTCAAGATCTCGATTAAGCCGTTCTCCAAATTGAGTGATCTTTTTCAAGAGCTTTTCTGATTATCAATTCTTATGTCTTCCTGTAAGGCTCTTTTTGATCACTTTTTTCTTCCTCTTTTTCTTAGGCTTGATTTCACCCCGTTGATTGATACTTTTCTTGTAAAAAGGTTTTGGTGGACTGGTTGCTGCAGGAGAATTTGGCTCTACTTTCTTCTTCTGTGGCCCACCGGTATCCACATCTGGTCTTTTTTGTCGAGGTATTATGGAGTAGATCTCATCGCGTTTTTTGTTTTTAACTTTTTTGCCAAGGAAAGAACCGGAATCAACGCCTTTTGGCCCCTCCAACGTACCATCATTGTTGCTCTTTCCAAATCCTTTCGATCTTGCCAGAGATGAACTCGATCTAAGTCCTCTATCCCGTTCTCTGAATTTCAGGTTGATTCCAAACCTGAAATCAAACGCTTTAAAATCCGGGGCCGAAAAATTGATCACCTGGTCGGCCGCCATGTAAAATTGTACCGGGCCACCATTTACTGTAAATGCAGCTCCAACATTAAAAAACTGTTGCGGAAGTTTCAACGCACTTGCCGAGAGTGTTGCGACTTTTCCAAACCTCCTGGTAATACCTCCTCCATAAAGAAATTTTAACTGACCCTGAATATATCTTGCTCCTAATGAGGCATAAAAATCTAAACTTCTATCATAATGATAGATCCAGCTACCGTATGCCCTTACAGGTAGCCAGGTCTTATACGTTTCGTTGGTTTCTGTAACAGAAAATTTGTCAAAAAGTGAATCCTCAAGTGCATCAACCAGATCTCCAACACCATCAAGATTTACTCCACTATAAGTAAAAGTTGTGTCATTCAATGTTTGGTTGACTACATTGGTATTCCAGCTGATCCATCCTAAGTCAAGCAGCGATCCTGCTATGGAGTAATACCTGTTTAACTTATATTCTCCACCAATGTCTATCGCAAAACCTGTGTTACCACTTGAAATCAAGTGGCTCCCAATGTCTCCTTCATCCCCACTTAAGATATCTATACCAGCGGTTCTTAATTGCGCATTTTGCAAATTCACATCCATCTGGAAGAAATCGGCATTGGTTGTGATATCAGCTTTTGCATTGCCGGGCACACTAGCATTTGTGAACCCCATTAGGTATTTAGCCCTAATCCCAAAATCAAGCTGACCATTTACGGAATAGGCATATCCTATTCCTATTTCCCTAAAATGAGTGGCCATGAGACCAACATTTCCAATTTTTACTTTATCCCCGAGTAAGGCATCATTGCCATCGATTCCCACCTCTATCAAATCTTTAGGGAATAGCAGATCCGCTTCTATTCTTTCATTGGCGAAGAAGCTGATGAACGCTCCTGCCGGGAATTTGAACCCTACATGGAAGAGGCTAATATTAGCGTGTGCACTTATAAGGTTCTGGTTTTTAATGTTCGATAAGATCTTATCCTTATCCAGTAAGATAGAATTGGTTTCTTTGGTGAACGTTTCGTTGTAGCTCAGAGCGTTGTTAACATGTAAGTGAATGCCTGACAAGACAGGTATTCCAATAAACAGTCTGCCTTTTGGAACCCAGGCAGGATTCAGTGAATTATTTTGGAATGTCTCTTTACCAAGATGATAGAAAGACATGCTTGTCTGACCAGACAAGGTTGTGGCAATTAGGGCGGCTAATATGGTCAGGGTTAACTTTCTCATTTAGAGATCATCTAAGTCTACATCAAGAAAAGCTCTGATCCCAAGTGAAACCTCAAGCCTGTAATCAGCTAAGATCTTTACGAAGATATCCCTTGAATTGAGACTTCCGGGTGTGTTAAGTGTCACTCTCATTTGGATGTAGGTTTGCTTAGTTGGAGGGGTTGAAAAAAGTGCTATCCCTGTGCTATCCAATGGTATGTTGGCAAAATTTCCGTTAGGATCAGTTACTTCACCATTGACATTTATAAAAGGAGAGGCGAGCACATCAACTGGAGGCACATTAACTGCAGGCATAGTATGAATAAGGCTGTCACTAGGAGGTGTGGTAAGGGTGCTGTCCCTAATCTGAATTTGCAGCGTGGCAGAAAAAGGCATTTCGTTTACGGTTACAACCCTCAATTGGGCGGAATCAACTTCAGATCCTTCATCACCAACAAAATCAGTGTTGAAACCATCATTCAAACTCAAATTGACGGATTGTTCAAGGTCCTCAAGCCTAACTTCTAAGGGAATTTCTATTTCAATAGTGGCGTTGATCTCATTTTGGTCTGTAATAAAATTTATACGGTTGGGATCTTCAGGGTTCGAAATAGCAGAAACATCGAATCCAAGTCTTGCCGGGGAAGTGGCGAGAAGATCTACAATAGAAGAGTTCCCATTGCTCAGGACAATGGTGTCCCTTACAATGACTCCAGGATTATTTATGTCTCCACTTGCAATGACTGGAAGGTTCTCAACAACATCACCTGTAAGAAATGTTTGTGTGCCACCTTCTCCATCATCACCAAATAATCCGGAGAAATCAACACCGATGGGAATGCCAAAAGAATTTTCGAAAAAGAACCGCATTTCGGGGTTTCCAAAGAAGATACCTTCTTCACCCATTTCCCTGAAAAATTCGATATTCAAAGTTTCACTACCTACTTGAACAGTGTCCATTCCAAATTTTCCGTAAATAACGGAGAAAGTTTGATTAGCAAATGTGATATCAAATGTTATTGATTCTGTTCCAAAAAATTCTTGACCCGCTCCGAGATTGATATTACCGGCAAAGTCAACCGTGAACATATTTCCCGTGCCTGACAGTAGAACCTTGTGTTGTGGGATTGCAAGTCCACGAACCGGATTGGTAGAACTAACCACAAGGGGCACTTCGTTCGTAACCGTTACAAAATTGTTGAGTGTGAACGTATAGTCCAGAACACCCTGAACATCTGTTGTAACATTGACTGTTACTTCTCCTCCTGAGTAAAAAGCTGAGTCAATAACATCAGTGGGGTCATCGGGATTGAAATCAAAGGTGAAAGATTGGCTAAGAGGAATTACAGCAGGGCCAGCTGTCGCCGCAACGCCGCTCAAATCTATACTTCCTCCATTTGAAATATCGTCAATCTGAATGAAATCAGTATTTGATTCATAACTCATTGAATCGTAATAGAGAAGAGTAATGAGTGAATCTTCGTCAACCTGGAAGTCCAGGGTGCTATCCTCCTGATCCAGTATAAGTTCTCGAATGGTATAAGTCGCTGTGCCTAATGGAAAGTCAAAAGCTCCATTTACCGTAGGCAGATCGATATTATCGAATTCCAGTTCATTTGAATTGCAGCCAGCAAACAAAATCACCGAAAAGGCTATGAACACAAATTTTTTCACCATTACAAGTCTGTGATAAAATTAAGTCTTATTGGATAATATTTTTATTTTTTCGATTAAAGCCCAAAATACCCTGTAAACCACCTGTATGCAATAGGATTATTTTGAGATTTTTTTCAAATTTATCGTTATTAATCATATTCCAAACGGCAAAAAAGCTTTTTCCAGTATAAATGGGGTCAAGAGAAATGGCGAATACTTCTTTAAACCAATTGATAAAATCGATTAACTCCCCGGTGGTTTTTCCATATCCACCAAAATGAAAATCGGTATTAATCACATAATTTCTGTTCTTGATTTGGAAT
Source organism: Cyclobacteriaceae bacterium (assembly GCA_028278585.1). GTDB lineage: Bacteria > Bacteroidota > Bacteroidia > Cytophagales > Cyclobacteriaceae > Ekhidna. The sequence goes on from JANQEC010000406.1 coordinate 5,455, forward strand.
TGATTTATCAGTTTTTCCATTTCTTGCTCGATAAAAGCACCTTTCAAACTACTTATACCTATTACACTTTGTGATTCCTTTACCCCATCCAACACTCCACTAAATGTCCCACCTGTACCGACTGGAACGACTATGGCATCAAAATCAATGTTTATTTCTTCGATCAATTCCCTGCAACCTTTAATTGCTAGCTCATTCGTTCCCCCTTCAGGTAAAATGAAGCATTCAGGATAATCTTTCCTTAATACCTCCGGATTTTTTCTCAGTAACGAATAGGTACTTCTGTCAACAAAACGTAGATCCATTCCTTTGGCTGATGCGAATTGGAGGGTTTCATTGCTGGTCGGACAAAGTTCTTCTCCACGGATAATTCCTATGGTTCTGAACCCGAATTCAGCACCTGCGGCCGCGGTAGCATGGATGTGATTGCTAAATGCTCCACCCAGGGTCAATAAGGTTGAAGTTCCTTTATTTTTAGCTTCTTGCAAATTATATTTTAGCTTCCGCCACTTGTTTCCCATGATTTTTTCATGGATCAGATCATCCCTTTTGACAAAAAGCTGTATCTCCTTTTCATCTAAAATAGGATGTGATAATTCTTGTAGCGGGCTGGGTAGTCTTGCCATCGCTTTAAATTTACACTCATGTCGGAGGAACCAAAGGATTTTGAAGAAGAGCTTTATGAACACCATCGAATTATTGTGGATGCGGGACAGGAGCTGTTGCGGATAGATAAATTCCTAATGGATCGTTTACCCAATGTGACACGAAACAAGGTGCAAAGCGGAATAAAAGATGGATTTGTTAAGGTCAATGACCAGAGCGTAAAACCAAATTATAAGGTTCATCCCGGGGATGATATTTCCGTTGTGCTCCCTGAGCCCCCAAGAGATGAGGAAGTCGTTCCGGAGAATATTCCATTGGATATTGTTGTTGAAGATGATCATATACTTGTTGTGAATAAGCCAGCTGGAATGGTTGTTCACCCTGCGTATCAAAATTGGTCGGGAACTTTGGTTAATGCGTTGGCTTATCATTTTCAAAATCTACCTGAAATGAAAGGGAATGATGGCCGGCCAGGCCTGGTTCACCGGATTGATAAGGACACCTCCGGACTTTTGGTCATCGCAAAAACTGAAACGGCAATGAATGGTTTGGCAAAGCAGTTTTTCGATCATTCCATTGAGCGAAGATATTATGCTCTGGTGTGGAGTGTTCCTGAAGAATCCAGGGGGACGATCAATGTAAATGTTGGCCGGAGCCTTAAAGACAGGAGGATTACAACCTCCTTTCCTAAGGGTGATTTTGGGAAACATGCGGTTACCCATTATGAGGTAATCGAAGATTTAAGATATGTTTCTCTGCTAAAATGTAATCTTGAAACAGGAAGAACCCACCAGATAAGGGCTCACATGAAGTACCTTGGACATCCACTGTTTAATGATGCCATGTATGGTGGTGATCAGATTCTAAAAGGAACGATCTTTACAAAGTATAAGCAGTTCGTACACAATTGCTTCAAAATCATGCCAAGACAAGCACTGCATGCCAAGACCCTGGGGTTTACTCATCCCATTACAAAAAAGAAAGTCTTCGTAGAGTCAGAACTCCCCGAAGACTTCCAAGCCGTTATTCAAAAGTGGATCAATTATGTTGATCATTCATCGTAGCCTGAGGCTTGTTTGCAATTTCTTTAAGCGCCTCTACTGGATCTTTATGTGTTGTGTCTAGTCCAGTGACTTCCAGCTGAATATTTCGATATTCTGCATTCTTTTTAAAGTCAGTGATAATCTCCCTTATGTCCGGATGGATAAAGTAAGAACGTGAGGCGTCTATTAAAACCTTGGAATCATCAGGAATGTGGGATATGGTCTCTAACATACTGGCTTTGCTTAGAAATGTAAGATTTTCAGCTAACTCAATATACATTTTGCTGGATCCATTTTCCTCAATGTGAGTAAGTGCGTAAGGTTTTTTGGAATTCGCATATAGAATTTGAAAAATGCCAACACACAAACCAAGGACAATTCCAATCAAAAGATCGGTGAAAATAATCCCAAGAATAGTTACCATGAATGGAATGAATTCCGATCTTCCTGACCGGAACATCTCCTTAAAAATAGATGGTTTGGCCAATTTGAATCCTACCAAAATCAGAATAGCTGCAAGGCTCGAAAGTGGGATCATATTCAAAATCCTTGGTATCAGGATAACCGATATTAATAGAAGTATTCCGTGAATAATTGCTGACAATTTGGTTTTGGCACCAGACTGAATATTGGCCGAAGATCGAACAATCACCTGGGTAACCGGAAGACCACCAATTATTCCTGAAAGTGAATTTCCCACTCCTTGCGCAATCAATTCTCTGTTAGTTGGAGTGATTCTTTTCTGGTGATCTAATTTGTCAGTAGCCTCAACACTGAGCAAGGTTTCGAGCGAACCCACCACTGCAATTGTCACAGCGATCAACAAAACGTTTTTGTTAACCAATGCTGTCGGATCAAATAGTGTAAACTGGCCAAAGAACTCACTCGCTGACCCCGCAATAGGCAAACTAACCAGGTGAGAAGAATCTAAATAGAATTCTGACCCAATGAATAGCTGGTTAATTATTATACCAATGGTGACTACTACCAACGGCCCCTGAATCACCTGGAATATCTTGATTTTTTTCATAAATGGACGCTCCCATAAAATAAGAATCAAGATTGAGGTGAAAAAAATCAGTACTGCTCCAGTACTGATAAAATCCATCATTTTGAATAATTCAGAGAAGGTATTTTCCCCGTCTTGCTGGATAAATTCCAGATCTCCTTCAGGGTCAACATCGTATCCAAAGGCGTGGGGTATTTGTTTTAAAAAGATAATGATTCCTATTGCGGATAACATTCCTTTGATCACAGAAGAAGGGAAGTAGTAGCCAATGATTCCGGCTTTAGCTACTCCCAGACCAATTTGAATGATCCCGCTGAGAAACACTGCCGCAAGAAAGACAGGATACGTTTCCAGGTCCTGGATAGCCGCCAGGACAATAACGGCAAGTCCTGCAGCCGGGCCGCTCACACCTACCGAAGAGCCGCTTATTGCACCCACAACAATGCCACCAATTATTCCTGAAATGATCCCTGCAAAGAGAGGTGCCCCTGATGCAAGTGCAATTCCAAGACAAAGAGGTACAGCAACAAGGAAGACCACTAGGCTTGAGGAAAGGTCGGATTTAATATTTTTAAACATAACTGTACTGTTAGTTATTCGTTTTGATTATCAGAAATTTTGAGAATTGAATTTGGAACCAAGACTAGAGTTTTAGCCCAATTCAGGAGGCGGACTGCTCATTTCTATGGTTGGGGAGATCCAGCAAGTGCCATAGTGAACAGCTGAAAGATCTCTTTCTTTCCGGCTTTCAAATTTTGAGAATAAATGGCCTTGGTTGATCTTGTCAGATTCTTTTTCATTTTTGGGCTCCTTCTTCTCAGCGTCTGCGTCAAGATCAATTTCCACTTGTGCCAAAGTAATAGCAGAGGTTGTCAATATAACCTCGTTAGCAAAATTGATAGCAAGTAACAATGAGAATACCTGTATGAAAACCTTAAACTTCATGTACCGACCATTAACAGAAATAAAGGGCATATTGTTTCATTAATCTACATTCTTTTTTTCAATGGAAAATTATGTGTATTAATGAATCGAAACTGTGAGTGATGCTAAATCACAATTCCAAGTTCTTCCTCTTCCTCTTCATCTTCCTTGACAAGGGCCCACAAATGCTCTGCTTTGAAGAACTTACCCATAAAAAGCCTGATTGGCACAAGCATTGCAATGAATAAAGGGAATAATATTCCTACAGGTGAAGTTTTCAGCACCCATAAGACAACAAAACAAAGGAATTGTACCACTGTGAATTGATGAACCACCTTATTTGGCACAATATTTAAGTAATGTGCCTCGGGGTAGAGCTTAGGGTCCCTGAACCATAGGGTCATTCGTTCGAAGAATTGATTACCAGTTAAGGAAGCAACACCCATGTAAAGAAATAGCCCGAACAATACTGGCATCGGAATAAGCGCAACAATACCCAAAAAGAATAGTGATGTAAGAATGAGTGCATGTACTAACAATCCTGAAATTCTATTTTCTCTTACACTAGCAATTTCTTCAACTTTTCCTTTAGGAGTATCGGTCACTTTCATGTCTGCCAAAGCCCTGACATGATTCAATGAATGCACGGTGGCTGCTACGATCCATGGAAGTGCAAATAGCGATCCTACTAGAATGATCAAACCTACAACGGCTAGGTCTAAGTGATAGCCCGGACCTTTTTTTAGTTTGTATTGAGCAGCATTTACCAGACGGGTAGTAATGTTTTGGTCCAAAAACAAAAGAATAGTAGCCAATATAGCCGGCCCAGCTGCTGCGAACATTGCCCAAACAGGAATTCCAAAAATATCCACCAGCCATGGACGTCCTGAAGTGGTTCCAATAGTGTCAGGGACAATAGGCCTTGAAATAGTTACATTAGGAAAACTTATAGCTAAAGCGGTCATGGCAATAATTGCAATTGATGGCCCAAAATCTGAAATGAGCTCCCGCATTGTCCTCCTTAAGTAAGGCGACTGTGTGATGTTTTTTAGCCACCGGGATATCATGAATGTTCCTAAAGCAAGGATTAAAGTCAAGAAACTTGTAGAATGTGAGTAATCAGGATCATCAAATACAAACGTAGACCGGACATCTTTTATCGCTTCGACTATGAATATCACTGAAATAAGTGCAGCGAAAATCTCATCGGTGAAACGGGTAAAGTACCTCATTAGGGCACTTGCATCTGTAAATGCACAAATAAGCATAAAGAGTCCGGACCATATCCCAACCCATGCGTAAGTTGATAAGAAAGAAATATCTAACCGTACGCACGCATCGTATAAGAGTCCGGTGAAAATGGTTATGGGACCTGTTCCGCCAAGGATCGTAAGAGGTTGTCCGGATAGTAAAGCGAAAGTAATTCCACCAACTGCTGTCACAACAATCATTTCAGTGATCCCAATCTCATTGCCAGTAACAGCTCCGGTTAGTGCACCAAACGCAATTGCATTGGCAAGTGCAGCAAAAAACATAAAGAAGGTGGTACCGGCAACTTTCGAGCTTAGTCCATCTTTGAAATCACTGATGTAATGTGGAGCTCTCCGCCTTATATCTTCAATTATTCCACCAAACGGTTTCCCAGTCCACTCTAAGCCTTCTTGAGACATGTGATTTAAGTTGCCCATAATTTTTTAATAGGTTTCGGTTTTTTCGATGAGCACAATTATAACCAAAAACCTTTTAAGTTGTTTTAGGAGTGCTAAGAATGGATTTTAGGCGACAAAAGTTCATCCAGGAACTCCCGGTTGTTTGCCAATCTTGGAACTTTGTGTTGTCCTCCAATTTTTCCCTTTGATTTCAACCAATCATAGAATGTACCAGGTTGAACAGAATGAATGATTGGTGGGAGCAAGGCAATGTCCTTGTATCGTTTTGCGTCATAATCAGAATTGATCTCTCTTAGCTTTTCATCCAATAGCTGGATGAATCGATCTAGGTCATCAGGTTTTTTAGTGAATTCAATAACGTACTCATGACCACCTCTTGTCCCTGAATCCAGGTACTTCGGACCGGCAGTGAAGTTATCGATGACCGCATTTGTTTTTTTGCATGCCTCGGCAATGGCATGTTCCGCATTCTCTATGATTAGTTCTTCACCGAAAGCATTTATAAAATGTTTTGTTCGACCTGAGATGGTAATTCTATATGGGTCAATACTGGTGAATCGAACAGTATCACCGATTTTGTATCTCCATAACCCTGCATTTGTGGTGATAACAACTGCATAGTTTTTACCAACTTCAACTTCATCAAGGGAAAGGACTTTTGGATTTTCACTTTCGAAATCCTCGTAAGGAATGAACTCATAAAAAATTCCATAGTCAAGCATCAACAGAAACTCCTTTTTATCTGTTTGGTCCTGGATACCAAAGAATCCTTCCGATGCATTGTAGGTTTCCATGTACCTCATTTGATTTCCCGGAATCAGTTTTTTGAATAACTCCTCATAGGGAGTGAATGAAACAGCTCCATGGAAAAAGACCTCCAGGTTTGGCCAGACTTCCAAAATGTTAGATGCATTTTTCTTGACTAATAGTTTTTCTAAGAGTATGATCATCCAGGTCGGGACGCCTGAAATGTTTGTGACATTTTCTTCGGATGTGATTTCAACCATTCGGTCAATCTTCTCTTCCCACTCATCCATTAGTGCAATATCAAGGCTGGGAGTACGGACCATTTGTGCCCACCACGGAAGATTTTTTAGCAAAACAGCTGAAACATCTCCGTAATACGACTTAGAGTTTTCGTCAAATTGATTGAGCTGGTGACTACCACCTATAACAAGTCCCTTGCCCGAGAACATATTAGCTTCCGGATAATTATTGAAGTACATCGAAAGGAGGTCTTTTCCTCCCTTGTAATGACAATCGTCCAATGCCTCTTGTGAAACGGGGATGAACTTGCTTCTGGCGTTTGTAGTTCCCGATGATTTGGCAAACCATTTAATTTCAGTCGGCCATAGAACATTTTGTTCACCCTTCATTACCCGTTCGATGCAAGGAAACAAATCTTCATATGTGACAATTGGAACCTCAGATTTAAACTGTTGATAATTAGAAATGGCAGAGAATCCATGTGATTTTCCATATTCTGTGTCTTCTCCTTTCCTTATAAGGCCTTGGAGAAGTTCTTCCTGAACTTCATGTGGGTATTTCATGAAGAGATCGATCTGATGGATCCTTTTCTTCATCACCCATGACATTATGGAATTAAACAGCGCCAAATTCTAATTTTTCTGTTTATTCAAATGGACTTACAATCTGTAAACCTGATATAATCTGATTTTTTTGAAGATCCTCGGTCAAAAGATAATCACACTTACTCGAAAGTGCACTGCTTATGATTAAACTATCCCAAAATGAGAGTTGATTGATGATCTGGATATCAATGGCATGTTCAATGATTTTTCGGTCGTTGACTACCAATTCAAAATTATCAAAAGCACTGATTGATTCTTTTGTTTTAAGTGGATCCTCACCGTACTTTCGTGTCATTGCCGAGTAGAACTCCTGAATGACCTGGGTTGACCATACGAGTTGATTTTTTGAGTTAAACTTACTTATAAACTGAGCACATGCCGTTTTCTTCTTCGGTTCAGTTTTACTAAAGAGATATACGAGTACATTTGAGTCAACGAATACCTTACCTGTCATAAAGATCGTCGCGCTTAAATTTTATCCTGGTGTCAATAGATAGTTCTTCCTGAAATGATTCCAGTTTTTTTAAGAAATCAGATTCTTTGGCATTGACAGTTTTCCGAAGTAGATTTCTAATCATCTCGTTCAAGGTCGTTTGATGTTCTTTTGCGTAGCTCCTGGATTTTTTCAGCAGATCATCTGGAATTGATAATGTTACATTTTTCATGTGCACACATATTATGTGTACTAATTTACGTAAAAATTATATTTTACGTTTCAATTCGAAATGCTTCCCTAAATAAACTTTTCTCACTTGTTCATCATTGGCAAGGTCCTCTGCCGAACCAGCTTTTAGTAATCTCCCTTCAAACATCAGGTAGGCGCGATCGGTGATAGAGAGCGTTTCATTTACGTTGTGGTCGGTTATGAGTATGCCAATGTTCTTGTTTTTTAATTGAGCGACAATACTCTGGATCTCCTCAACCGCAATCGGATCTACACCGGCAAATGGCTCATCGAGTAAAACGAATTTGGGGTCAACAGCCAGTGCCCGGGCAATTTCAGTTCTTCTTCTTTCACCACCGGATAAAACCTGACCCAGGTTCTTTCTAACGTGTGTCAAACTGAATTCTTCAAGGAGCTCTTCTGCTTTTTCTTTTTGTTCTTTCTTCGAAAGCTTAGTCATTTCCAACACCGCATAAATATTGTCTTCTACAGAAAGCTTTCTGAAAACGGATGCTTCTTGTGCAAGGTACCCAATACCATTTTGTGCCCTTTTAAACATAGGCAACTCGGTGATATCCTGATCGTCGATGAAAATTTGACCCTCATTTGGTTTAATCAACCCTACGATCATGTAAAAGGAAGTTGTTTTTCCAGCACCATTCGGTCCAAGCAACCCTACGATCTCTCCCTGTTTTACAGTTACTGAGATGTCATTAACAACTTTTCTCTTTTTGTATTTTTTTACTAAATGTTCAGCGCGTAATTCCATCCGATATTGAAACGGGGTGCAAGTTATGAATCAAATTTGATATCCTGGATGTTGAGGATAAGTGACTTTTGTTGTCGGAAGTTATTTTCCTCTAAATGGAAGGCAATTTGAAACGGTTTATGAGGTTCAATTTTTTCAGCTTTTTCAGCTAGTCCAAACCCTACATACTCGAACATCTTGTTCTGATCAATTTCGTGTAAAAATCCTTTGATGTGTGCATCTTTCATTACCTGTGGCTTCACCTTTACAACAACATTTTTTGTGCCAAAAATCGGGGCAAGATTTTGTGGGCCAAATGGCTCCATCTGAGCAAGGATATTGTTGGTTTTAAAGTTCACATCTTTCAATTCTATATCAGAATCAATTTTAACACTTGGAATTAATTGTTCTGGTAGGATTCTTTTGGCTACTACCTTTTCAAACTTTTCCTGGAAAGCTTCAATTTTATCGATTGCCAGTGTTAACCCTGCTGCATATTTGTGGCCACCAAATTGTTCAAGTAAGTCTTCGCATTCAGTGATGGCAGCATGTACATCAAAACCATCCACTGAACGAGCGGAGCCTGTAGCCTTACCATTGGATTTGGTTAAGATTATGGTAGGACGGTAGTAATGCTCAATACATCTGGATGCCACAATCCCAATGACTCCTTTATGCCAGGTTTCCTTAAATAAGACAGTGGATTTTTTATCCAAGGGCAGTTTTTCGATCATTTCCAGGGCTTCTTGAGTGATGCTATGATCAAATTCTTTTCGTTCCTTGTTACGCGCATTAAGATTATCAGCAAATTCTGTCGTCTCCTCGCTTTTACCTATCAAGAGATTAACTGATTCCCTGGCGTGAGCAAGCCGGCCAGCAGCATTTATTCTGGGACCTAAAGAGAAAACAACACTTGAAATGTTGAGAGCAGTTTTTTGGCCACTTACCTGTATCAGTGACTTTAATCCAGCAGAAGGATTTTGGTTTAGTTTTTTCAACCCATAATAGGCAAGGGTCCTGTTTTCTTCAATTATTGGGACAAGGTCTGATGCGATACTGACTGCCAGCAGATCCAGAAATTGAAATAGTTTTTCCTTATTGATTGTATTCTGTTGACAGAATGCTTCAAGCAATTTGAAGCCGACGCCACAGCCAGAAAGTTCTTTGAATGGATAGGTACAATCTGGCCGCTTGGGGTCTAAGATCGCATAGGCTGCAGGAAGTTCTTCACCTGGCAAATGATGATCACATATTATGAGGTCAATTCCTAACTTTTTAGACTGGATCGCCCGGTCATTTGCCCTGATGCCACAATCAAGTGCAATCACGAGAGTGAATCCATTTTCTGCAGCCCAGTCTATACCCTTTTCTGAAATCCCGTAACCTTCCGAGTATCGGTCTGGAATATAAAATCCGAGATTGGGAGTAAACTGCTTAAGAAACAAGTAGAGCAGGCTAACCGAGGTGGTTCCGTCTACATCGTAGTCTCCATATAGCAGTATTTTTTCTTCGCTGAATACGGCATCACATAGCCTGTTCACTGCCTGATCCATATCTTTCATCAGGAAAGGATCATGCAGAGTTTTTAAGCTTGGCCTAAAAAATTTTTTGGCTTGATCAAATGATTGAATACCTCTCTGTGCGAGTATCTTGGCTAAGGTTGGGTTAATATTAATGGATTTGGAAAGGTCTTGTATTATTTCATCATTCGGTTCTTCTAAGTAAATCCACTTTTTTTCCATACATAAGCTTAAAAGTACGTTTCTTAATAGACTATTTAAAAGTTATGTGATGTAATGTGTTATTTTGGCTTTTGGTTTTAACATGAAATTGGCTTTAAACGAAATATGGAACTTTCACAAACTCATTGAAGACAATGAGAAAGGATGGTCCTATGCATTTCATGCTGGTGATGTGGAGGTGACTGGAATCACTAACAAGACGCTTAAATCACTTCAAAGCGATGAGGATTATGACACGGAGCTATTGCCATCGCTATTTACTTTCCGGGAAATTCTGTGGCAGCCAGATGTCTTCACTGAGGCAGCCATGAGCTTGCCATCGCTGAGAATTTTGAAGGCCTTTTGTGATGAAGCTTCTGAAGACATGGGGCAAACGGAAAAAGAGGTGAATAAGATTTATATCCCGCTTGTCAAAGGTTTAGGAAATTGCTGTGGGAAAGCCACGGAGCGCCTGGAGAAAAAAAAACCAGATACCAAAAAAGTACTTGGTGATTTTAGAACATGTGCATTTCCAGTCATTAAATTTTTTATCTACCACCCCAAAAATCGCCACGATTACTTTATCGATGCCGTCAACCGACTAAATTATGCTGTGAAAATAATGCTTACTCAATTTCATGGGAGGTATACCGAACTTGCGGATCCCTACTGGTCTGTTTCTTTCGATAAGAAACCGGCTAAAAAAGAATCAGCTGAAGTTGAACAATCTGATCCCAAATAGAGTTATCTCCATTTTATGTCTGAAAAAGAAAACAAATCACTTCCTGATAGAAGAAGGTTTTTGCTGAAGAACCTTGGAAGAGGATTTACCTGGTTAATTGTAATTGTAGGGGGCTATTTCTATGCAAGGAATAATCTGAACTTTACCTTAGAAGCTGTTCTTGGACCGGTTTATGAGAAACCAACCATCGTTTATTTTATTTTTCTCGCCTCTGAGGTCATTTTTGGAATTATTCCTCCTGAATTTTTTATGATTTGGTCGTTGCGCGCCGAAATTCTTACAAACTACATAAACAATATCGTTTCACTTTCTATCATTTCCTATGCGGCTGGAGTTATAGGTTTTTTAATAGGACAATACTTGAATAGAACTCAATTTTTTGTTGAAATGAAGAAACGCGTATTTGGGAAATTTGAAAAGCATTTGAATCACTATGGCGGTTTTCTTGTGATAGTAGCAGCAATAACTCCACTACCATTTTCGGGGATAGCCATGTTGGTAGGATCTGTGAAATACTCATTTAGAAAATACCTTTATTTTTCTTTATTTCGGTTCGCAAGGTTTCTTGTTTATTCAATGATCATTTGGGAAGCTAACATTCTAAACTAGGTATGAGCAAAAAAGGAGTTTTATTGGTGAATTTGGGAACACCAGACTCAACGAAAGTTCCTGACGTCAGGAAATATCTTAGAGAATTTCTAATGGACAAACGGGTGATTGATATTCCGTTTCTCAATAGATGGATGTTGGTGAACCTAATAATTGCTCCATTGAGAGCTCCAAAATCTGCTAAAGAATATGAGCGACTATTTGACGAGAAGGGATCTCCATTAAAGTATTACGGGTTTGAAGTGCGTGATAAACTACAAGGCAAGTTGGACAGCAATTACAAAGTGGAGTTGTCAATGAGGTACCAGAACCCTTCCATTGAGGAAGGACTTAAAGCGCTAAAAAACTGTACTTCTATACACATCATTCCATTGTTTCCACAGTATGCTTCAGCAAGTACTGGTTCAGTCCAGGATAAAGTAATGGAGATTGTGAAGGAGTGGCAGGTTATTCCGAATATTAAGTTCACTTCTCAATTTTTTGAGGAAGAGCTTTTTTTGGAAACCATCCTAGACAATGCAGAGAAATTGATGGCTGATACTGAGTATGATCATTTTCTGTTTAGCTATCATGGAATTCCGGAAAGACAAATCACCAAAGGGGCGATTGATGGTTTCTGCCAATTTGGAGAATGCTGTAATTCATTGACGGAGAAGAACAGGTATTGCTATCGAGCACAGTGTTTTGAAACCACCCGGCTGCTAGTCCAAAAATTGGGGCTGCCGGAAGGCACATTTTCAAATAGCTTTCAATCTCGCTTAGGCAAGACACCCTGGATACAGCCATACACGGATGAGGTACTAGTAGATCTCGCAAATCGAGGGTTTAAAAAAGTGCTAGCTTTCTCACCTGCTTTCATTGCCGATTGTTTGGAAACGACCGTTGAAGTAGGGGAAACCTACCAGGAAGATTTTAAGAATGCCGGAGGAGAACAATGGGACCTTGTTCCAAGTCTCAATGTAGAAGAAAAGTGGGTGGAATGCCTGAAAGAAATAGTTCTGAACTAATTGAAGCTTGCTGAACTATCCTACGAAATCGCCTTCGTCGGGATCTGAGAAGTCGAATTTCACCCGTTTCTTTTTTTTCTTAATTGTGTTCCAATAGATCACAATCCACAAAGAGCATACGATAACGATGATACTCAAGAAAAAGAGCAATCCTCCATCATCATTGATTACCAATCCAAGCTTTGCAAAATGCAGGAAGTTAGCTGCACTAATAAGGCTTAATGATATGATAGCACCCATGATATAAAACCTGGTCATTAATAAGATAATAGCGGCAGTTTCTATTATAGCAATACCAATTCTACCATAAGGTTCCATGTTGAGCCTGGTGAAGATCTGAACACTTTCTTCAGCTGCCATGTATTTGAACGGTAACGTTTGTCCAATAATTATTACAACAACGATCCGTGGAATCCAGTGAATGATATCCTGTTTTGTAAAGGATTGTTGTGTAAAGATGTTCATGCAGGAATGGTTTGGCCTTGATACAGACTAGCCAACTTCTCTACTGCGTAATCTACCTCTTCTTCTGTGTTGTACTTGCTAAATGAAAATCGAATGGCACCTCTTGACTGATCCCTGTCCAATTCTGCGAGCACATGTGAGCCAATATTCGAGCCACTGGTACAAGCACTACCGCCTGATACGGAAATCCCGTTAATGTCGAGATTAAAGAGCAACATATCATTGTCTTCTGATGGAGGTAAGCAAATGTTCAAAACAGTATACAAGCTTTTATCCAGGTCATCAGAGAGCCCATTGAAACCTACACCATCAATAGATGCCCGAAGTTTTTCGATCGTTCTTTTCTTAAGGTTTTCAATGTGTTTTCTATGAGCTTCCATTTCACCATAGGCAATTTCCATTGCCTTAGCGAGACCTACAATCCCACAAACATTTTCAGTACCACCTCTCATGTTTCGTTCTTGAGCCCCACCATGGATAAATGGATTTATTTTCATTTCATGATTGATGTATAAGAAACCAATTCCTTTGGGGCCATGAAATTTATGAGCAGATCCAACAGCAAAATCCAATTTTAACTGGCTCAGGTCATGCACATAATGGGCCATGCTTTGAACCGTGTCCGAGTGGAAGATTGCACCGTAGGTTTCACACAAATCACCAACTCGTTTCAAGTCCAATAGATTCCCAATTTCATTGTTTGCATGCATCAGTGAAACCATCGAGTTGCTATTATTCTTTAGCAAATCCTCCAGATGATCGTAATCGACCTCTCCATCGCCACTTAAATTAACATAGCTGATCTTGACACCTTCTTTTTCCTTTGCCTCAAGTGTGTGTGTAACTGCATGATGTTCGATTTTACTCGAAATGAGGTGTTTCACACCTTTGTCACGAATACTGCATCGGATTGCCGTATTATCTGCCTCTGTACCACCTGATGTAAAAAAGATTTCTCCTGGAGTCACATTAAGCAGGTCTGCTACTTTTTTTCGAGCTTGTTCCAAAGCAGTACGGACTTTTCTTCCATGGGTATGGATGGAAGATGGATTTCCATAATGCTCCAATAAGTAAGGTTTCATTGCTTCGAAAACCGCCGGATCCAATGGGGTTGTAGCAGCATTGTCAAAGTAAACATTCATATGCGTTTCAATTTAACCTGAAATCACTTCTTTGATGTCCGAGATTAATTTATTGGCTAAATGCTCGGCTGTGTTCTGACTTTCAGACTCTGCAAAAATACGAATAATCGGCTCAGTATTTGATTTCCTCAATTGAACCCATTCCTTGTCAAATTCTATCTTGATACCGTCTTCAGTATTGATTGGGTTGGATGAATACTTTTCTTTGATGGAATTAAGAACACCATCTACGTTTATTTCTGGGGTCAATTCAATTTTGTTCTTAGAAATATGGTAGTTGGGATAGCCAGCTCTCAACATAGATGCACTCTTTTCGTACCTGGCCAGGTGTGTAAGAAAAAGAGCCAGACCGGCCAGGGCATCTCTGCCGTAATGAAGTTCTGGTACAATTACTCCTCCATTTCCTTCTCCCCCAATTACCGCATTTGTTTCTTTCATTTTTGCAACCACATGCACTTCTCCAACACCTGAAGCATTGTATTCACAACCATGCTTTTCAGTTACGTCCTTAAGTGCTCGTGTAGAGGATAGGTTGGAGACGGTGTTACCTTTTTTCTGAGAGAGCACATAATCAGCAATGGCCACAAGCGTATACTCCTCTCCGAAAGGTTCTCCATTTTCACAAATAAAAACCAGGCGATCCACATCGGGATCTACTACAATACCAAGGTGATAATTACCTGCCTGGAGCTCACCGCTTATTTGCTGCAGGTTTTCAGGGAGTGGCTCAGGATTATGGGGGAAATTGCCATTCGGCTCACAGAACATTTCTTTTACTTCTACACCCAATTTTTTCAAAAGGGGAGGGACTGAAATACCGCCGGTACTGTTTACTGCATCAACGACAACTTTGAACTTGGCTTTTTTGATCGCTTCCACATCAACAAGGTCATGATCCAGGATTTGTTCGATGTGGTAATCGATGTATGAGTCGTCCTTACTATACTTCCCAAATTTAGCGGGGATTACATACGCTATATCTTCTGATTCGGATAAATTCAATACCATTTTCCCATCTTCAGCAGAAATGAATTCACCTTTGTTATTCAGAAGCTTCATGGCATTCCAACCGGCGGGATTATGACTGGCTGTTAAAATGATGCCTCCCTGAGCTTTTTCTGCAAGAACAGCCATTTCCACAGTGGGGGTGGTACTCAGGCCAAGATCAACGACATCAATTCCCTGATTGATCAATGTGTTCGCCACCAGTCTGGAAAATGGTTTTCCTGACGGACGCGCATCGCGTCCAAGAACCACTTTTGGATTTTCATTGGAGGTTTTAAGCCAGGCACCATATCCGGCTGAAAATTTCACAACGTCAAGTGGAGTAAGATTTTCTCCTTGTTTGCCGCCGACCGTTCCACGAAGGCCGGAAATAGATTTTATAAGTGTCAAAGGTGATTGTTTTTAAGCGGAGCGCAAATATGAGCAAGCCCGATTACATGTAGAAAGGATTAATTGAAAAGTTGCTGGTCTAATATTTTGCTAAAACCTTATTTACCTCAGAATCCGGATTGCCACATTCATCACCAGGAGCAACTGTTTTCCCGCAAAAGCCACAAGCTTGTCCATCCTTATTTAAATAGGGATTTTGAGACGCACACGTGCCTTTGAACTCACCATTTTTCTTCAACAAAATCCGAACGGAAAGTAAGATGAAGAATAGAGCAAAAAAACCGACCCCCAATAATACTGTTTGCATCACATCAATTTTGATTCAAAATTAGCCAATTTGCGATTGTATTTATTCAACAAAATACAATTCCTTAAAATTCCATGAACACTCCATTATCAAAACCAGATCTAAACCGGGAAGCCAAGCTCAAAGCATTCGATCGACTATTGACCATTATGGATGAGTTACGCGAGAATTGTCCATGGGACAAAAAACAAACCATGGAGAGTTTAAGACATCTAACAATAGAAGAAACTTACGAGCTATCAGATGCCATTGTAGAAAATGATTTGAATGAAGTAAAGAAGGAATTGGGAGATTTGATTTTACACATGATCTTTTATGCCCGGATAGCCTCTGAAAAGAAGGAATTTGATGTGGCAGATGTGCTAAACGGAATTAGTGAAAAGCTGATTCGTAGACACCCACACATTTACGGAGATGAGAAAGTGGATGGAGAACAAGACGTAAAGGAAAATTGGGAAAAAATCAAATTGAAGGAAAAGGGCAATCAGTCGGTGTTGGGGGGTGTCCCAAAATCTCTTCCTGCGTTGGTGAAAGCGATGCGTATTCAGGAGAAGGCGAGAGGAGTTGGTTTTGATTGGGATAATCAAGATCAGGTTTGGGATAAGGTCAAAGAAGAATTGAATGAATTCCAGTCAGAAACGGATCATCAAAAACAAATGGGAGAGTTTGGAGACTTACTGTTCTCGTTGATCAATTACGCACGATTTGTTGATATCAACCCTGAAGAAGCACTTGAACGTACAAATAAAAAGTTTATTAAGCGGTTTAAATACCTGGAGCAGGAATCACAAAAGGATGGGAAGCAAATGGGAGAAATGACTTTGGCGGAGATGGATGCCTATTGGGAACGTGCAAAGAAATTGTAGTGTTTGGTTAATTGGTTGACTAGTTAATTAGCTAAATCGTGAAATTGGTATTGGCTGTGTCTACCGATCAAACTCTTACTATTCTACCAATTAACTGTTTAACTAATCAATTAAATAACCAGTTAACTATCTGCTTTTATCAACCCTCAACTTACCGATTCCAACTACAGCGAGTATCAAGGCGGTGATCATCAGTATTATTTTAGCGAATTTTTTCATTTTGAAAGTGTTCTTAACATTTACATTCCTAGCCCATCAATCATGAGAAGAAGAACCAGTATTACAAAAAGAAGTACAGTTATTCGTTTCATTGTGTAGAAGCTTGGTTGTTTAACGAAGTAAAGATCGTACTTATCAGATGATAAAGTCAATACCCAAATGTGGGTATTTTAATTGCTTGTAATAGACTATTCGAAGAACTAGTGGTATTATTTTGGGATAGCGAGTCGGATTCTAACTAATTATTCAAACCTCGACTTTATTTTCTTATTTACTAGGTGACCAAAAGTAAACATGACTGGTGGGTAAAGCATATATATAAAACCACCAATGCTATAGTTAAGTGTGCCCCTTCCGAAAATACCTAAAGAGATGATCATCACGGAGAGAAATGGTATGGAACTCATCAGCAGGTTTTGCCACATACCTACCTTGGTTGAGTAGGTTTCATATTCGTCCAGTTCAAGATCATCTCTTTTCATATAAGAATGTCTGTACAACCAGGACATTGAAAGAAAGATTGCACAAGCACCAAGTCCATACGCAACCATTAAGAGGGTCATATTGCTGCTGTTCATGGCTCCTCCGAAATTGTCCATGAAGTTATCACCCCTGCCAAATATTAGTCCTGAGTATAATTCATAAAGAAACCTTGCAAGAAACTTCAATGGATACACATAAATAAGCAGGAGAAATAACAGCAGTGTATTGATGGTAACAGTCTTTGTGTCTTGTAGTCCGTATCGAAGAAAAAAAATGTAATGTTGATACCAGATCACGACGATCAATACGATACAGATAAAAGATGGTACTATATCGTTGATGTATGCCCTTAGCTCATCAAATGTCTCCGGAACTGAAGTAGACAAAACCACGAGTGTGAACGCAACTGCAAAAACTGCATCACTAAAGGTCTCAATCCTTGTTTGATTGAGTCCACGATAGCGAAATTTAGAATCAAGACCAACCAGTTGACCTTTTAATGCGCTTCTCATTGTACACCGTTTATGGGTTTAAGATAAACCATTCATCTATTATATAATCCCCTTAAAACAAAATAAGCTGGTAAATCACTATTCTGTCGTTTTACGCATTTACAACAAAACCTTATTGAACAATGGGAAAAAGCAAACAACTATTACTAGTTCTAAGTATGTGTCTTGCCACTTTGACAATGGCACAATTGAGTACTCCTCCCGGAGGCGGCAACCAAAAAAGCGTTGTAAAACAATTCATTGGAAGATTGGCTTCCGTAGAGATTGTTTACAATAGCCCGGACGTTACCGGGCCCAATGGTCAAAGCAGAAAAGGACAAATTTGGGGACAGTTGGTTCCATATGGATTTGCTCCACTTGGATTTGGCCTGAGCACGGCAGATAATCCTTCACCATGGAGAGCCGGTGCCAATGAGAATACAACGATCGAATTCTCGCACGATGTTTTAATTGAAGGGAAAGAATTGAAGGCAGGTAAATACGGATTTCATGTAGCACCCGCAGAAAATGGCCCATGGACGATCATTTTCTCTAAAGACAACAACCACTGGGGAAGCTTCTTTTATGATCCAGCCAATGATGCTTTAAGAGCAGATGTTGAAGCAAAAGATGTTGAATTCAGAGAATGGCTTACATTCGAGTTTATTGATAGGCAGGCTACCTCTGCGACTGCTGCTCTTGTTTGGGAAAATAAGATGGTTCCATTCAAAATTGAAGTCAAAGACATCAACGATATCACACTTGCTGCAGTCACTGCTGAGTTGAATAATTCTCCTGGATTTACAGGGACAAATTATCAGGCAGCAGCAAATTATGCATCCGGTGTAGGAGCTCATGATCAGGCGTTAAAATGGGCCGATGCTGCAATAGCGGGAAATTTTTTCAGTCAAAAAACTTTTGGTACCATGCAAACGAAGGCTGGTGTGTTAAGAAATGCAGGAAAGATGGACGAGGCTATTGCTGTAATGGATGAGGCCATCAAATTACCGGGAGCCAATGCAGGAGCTATTCATGGATATGGACGGCAACTAATTGCTGCAGACCAAAAAGATAAAGCGCTTGAAGTTTTTCAATACAACGCAAAAACCAATAAGGGCCAGTGGCCAACAAATTATGGATTGGCCAGGGGATATTCTGCTCTAGGCAATTATAAACAAGCGCTCAAGTATTTGCAATTGGCTAAAGAAAATATGCCGGCAAATGCCGCAGCGATCAATGGCCCTGTGATTGAGCAAAACCTTGAGAAACTGAAAAACGGAGAAGACATTAACTAAGATTTAAAAGATCCAACCTGTTCTAATCTGTCAGCTAAGAGCCCTTTTGTGGGGTTCTTAGCTTTTTCTGTTTAACACTTTTCAGATGAAGCCGTTACTTTATGCAACCAAAAAATCTAAACCCATGATCAAAAAAGTACTTACAATTTTTTTAACACTAGGGATCGTTTCACTATCTGCGAGTGAATTGGATCCGGGGATGAAGAAAGGCACACCAGACATCAAATCCATCAGTAAGCTGGCCTTTAATGAAGATGGAATACTATTTCTTGGAGATTCAGAAGGAGGAAATGTTTTCGCTATTGATCTAAATGACAAGGCGAAAAGTGACTATGAAGAAGGATTGACAATTGAGGACGTAGAAAGTGAAATTGCAGGAATGCTGGGAACTACTGCAGCGAATGTTCTCATTCATGACATGGCAGTTAATCCCATTTCAAGAAATGCATATCTAAGTGTATCAAGAGCCAGGGCAAAGTGGACATCCAAATGGCAGCTTCCGAATGAACTTTCTAGCGCTGATGTATTGATCAAGGTCTCCCCGGAAGGAGAATTTTCTGAAGTAAAATTGGAAAATGTGGAGTTTTCAAGTGTCAGTTTACCTAACCCGGTTGGTACAGACAAAGAGCACCAGTGGAAAAAAGGAACCAGACTCAGGGTTGATGCAATTACGGATCTAATTTATAGTGGTGGAAGCATCTATGTAGCCGGACTTTCCAATGAAGAATTTGCTGCATCTATGTGGGTTGCTCCATATCCATTTAAGAAAGAAGTAAAAACTTCTACACTTGAGATCTATCATGGGGCCCATGGAGAATACGAAACTCATGCTCCTATCCGTGCATTTCTTCCCTATGAACTGAATAACAAAAATCACATCATGGCTGCTTACTTATGTACCCCTCTTGTGACATTTGAAACAGATAAGCTTGGAAACCAGAAGCATGTAAAGGGCAGAACAGTTGCTGAATTTGGAGCAGGCAATTATCCACTTGATATGGTACTTTACCAAAACAATGGAAAGGACTATGTTCTGATGTCAAACAGCCAACTTCCTTTGCTGATCTTTGATCCGGCAGATGTAGAATCATATGAGGGAGAAATTACCACAGAGGTAGAAGGGTATATTGCTGGTGTAAAGTACACGCCAAGATCGGGATCTGGAGTTCAGGAATTGGAAGATTTTAATGATAAGTTTATCCTTGCCACTCAACGGATGCCAAACGGGAAACTTGCATTGGTATCCTTCCCAAAAGCATGGTTAAGGCCTTAAGAAATAGCAAAATTGTATTCAATAAAGGAGGTGTATTTTACCTCCTTTATTTTTTCTTCATTCTGAATGCCGGAATCGCACAGGAGATCATTTATGATAAAGATGCGGACAGCCCATCCTACGGCCAAATCTCCATTCGAGGCTTAAGTCAATCTTTTATTGATCAACTCGCGAAAAGTGAGTTATCAGATCGGCAATGGTCAACCTTTTTTCGGACCGTTGTGCAAGGGTCCACCAGACCAATGTTGGGATCATATCTCTTAGAAGGTAACGAGATCCATTTCAAGCCTCGTTTCCTACCTGATCCGGAAATTTCCTATATCACAACCTTCTCATCTAAATCACTAAATCAAATTTTGCCTAATTATCCAATTGGAAAGGACTTAT
>JANQEC010000163.1 GCA_028278585.1 Cyclobacteriaceae bacterium
GGTTCTGTATAAGACTGTTCCAAGATGACCAAAGAGACTAAGGACTATTTGCATCTTCATTTCCTAGTTCTTATCTGGGGATTTGCAGCGATCCTTGGCTTGTTAATCACGATGCCCACAGTTGAGCTTGTCTTCTATCGAACGCTGATTGCTGCATTGGGTCTTTACATAGTCATCAAAGCTCGTGGTGTGAGTTTTCGTATCAATCAAACTCGTGATTTCTGGATAATTCTTGGTACGGGATTTCTTATTGCGGCTCACTGGGTCACTTTTTTCTTGTCGGCCAGGATTTCAAACATTTCTATTTCTCTCGCAGGTTTTGCCACGTGTTCACTTTGGACCTCTATTATCGAGCCATTGTCAATGGGAAGGAAGGTTAAGGGTTACGAATTAATCCTTGCTGTAATTGCGATCATTGGAATTGTTGTGATCTTTAATACCGAGTTTAACTATTTCAATGGTCTTTTAGTAGGCATACTTTCTGCGATTTTATGCGCTTTATTCTCGGTCATAAATGCTGGACTTTCGAAAAAGTATGATCCGTATGTAATTACTTTTTATGAGATGATAGGAGCGTGGCTGTCCATCGTTCTATTTTTCCCCGTTTACACACGAACCTACGTCGATAAACTACAGTTATCAGGTACGGTGTTGGATTTCGTCTTCTTGAGTATCCTAGCTGTTTTCTGTACCGTTTACGCATATTCTATCTCGGTTGAATTGATGAAAAGAATATCGGCATTTTCCATAAATCTTACTGTAAATCTTGAGCCTATTTATGGAATCATTTTAGCTCTTATAATTTTTGGAGAAAGTGAAAAAATGACTTTAGGATTTTATGTAGGAACGGGCTCGATCCTCGCGTCTGTTTTGCTCTATCCGCTGCTTAATCGAAGGTTTAAGCAAAAAGCACTTTCAACGGATATTATTAGGTGAAATGTAAGGTTGACATCAATTGAGGAAAATCAATGAGATCAAGTTTTCCTGAATTCCAAATAAAAGTATCTTAGCATCGCTCATTAACCAAATACTAAGATGTTAAGAAGATCATTACCCCTACTTTTTGTTGTTTTTTCGCTTTGGGTTACGGCCCAAACGTACTATCCATCCAGAACCGACTGGCAGTCAAAGGATGCAAAGGAACTTGGTTTTAATGCTAATAAACTGCAAGAAGCAGTCGATTTTGCAGAGGCCAACGAATATTCTGGTCATAAAGACCTTCGCATGGCGATTCTTGAAGGATTTCAACGAGAGCCCTATCATGACATTCAGGGTCCGACAAAGAAGCGTGGTGGACCTGCCGGGATGATCATTAAAGATGGTTACATCGTGGCTCAATGGGGAGATATTGATCGTGTAGATATGACTTTTAGTGTAACAAAAAGTTATTTATCAACGACGGTTGGGCTAGCACTTGATGATGGATTAATTCGGTCAGTTCAAGATAAAGTAGATCTATACGTATGGGATGGAACCTTTGAAGGAGAACACAATTCAAAGATCACCTGGGAACATTTGCTTCAGCAGACCTCAGATTGGTCCGGAGCATTGTTTGGTTTGTATGATTGGACGGACAGACCTTCAAGAGATCATAAGATCGATGATATGCGATATCGTGAATTGAAAGAACCCGGAACCAGCTACAAGTACAACGACGTTCGCGTGAATGTTCTGGCATACTCTGCTTTACAGGTTTGGAGGCGTCCGCTGCCTCAGGTATTAAAAGAGCGGATCATGGATCCGATCGGTGCGAGTACAACATGGAGATGGTATGGGTATGACAACACCTGGACGGTGATCGACGGTGTGAAAATGCAATCGGTGAGTGGTGGCGGACATCATGGAGGAGGTGTATTCATTAGCGCCCAGGATCATGCAAGGTTTGGGTTATTGTTTGCAAGAAAAGGAAAATGGGAAGGAAAACAGTTGATCTCTGAGAAGTGGACACAAATGATCCAAACTCCTGCTAAAGCATTTGAAAGCTATGGATACATGTGGTGGCTAAATAAGGGCCCTAGAAATTTAGGAGATGGAGTACCAGGTCATCTGTATTATGCAGCCGGGTTTGGGGGAAATTACATTGTTGTGGATCAGGAAGCGGATGTAGTCATTGTTACCCGATGGTTGCAGCCATCCAAACTTGGGGAGATGGTGAAATTGGTCTATGACGCCATGTAATCATTCGGAGCGAAGGCCAATCAAGCGGATTTTGCCGTTTTCACTGTGTTTGAATGTTCCGGTAAGCTGATCTTCAGATTCAAGCTTACTGGTCAATTCATCGCACCAATTCCCACATTCTATTTCTGCTTTTCCTAAAATGCTGTATCCGGATTCAGAATCTCCTGTGACATAATTGATGATTTGATCACCCTGTATCAATTTTAATCTGTATTCGAAAGTAGCTTCATCATCAGCCTTTTCTTTGGAAACAATCTCTTTGAGGTTATAGTAGAATTGAGCTCCATCTGCTAAAAAGGCATCGTGGTATTTTTTTTCAACACGAAGATCATAAAGGAACCCTCTCTCATAGGTAAATCCTTCGATTGTGATGCAAGCCGAAACCCATTCTTCGGTTCCGAAACTCTCTGCATCTTGAATAAATGGACATAGTGTGGTAATAAACCCTGTATTAATTCCATCAAAGTGATTTAGTCGTATGAAGCTATCGTCCTTGTTTTCTTTACAAGAAACCAAAAAAACGATAAGAAAAGGGATCACTGAATATTTCATAGCTGTAACTCTTTATATAAATACAAATGAAATCCATCGAACCCTAACTTGGTGAATTCAATAATCTTTGAGCTCGTACCCGAAGGATTTAAGCTCGTCTATGGTCAAATTAAGAACATCGACTTCCATTGGCACATCTGTCAAGGGGGTATCTGTAGTGTCTGTTTCCATGGTTGCAATGGCATCCAATACATCAAATCCTTTGAATAGTTGACCGAAGATCATGTATTCGCCATCGAGACGAGGAATACCATTTTTGTCATGTACAATGTATAATTGACATCCTGCCGAGAGTTTTTCAGGGTTGTCATCACGTCCAGCACCTACGGCACCATAGATATGTTTAATTGATTCATTGAATTCGTGTTTTAATAGATAAGGAGAATCGGCGAATCCTTCCGGAGTGTCTGGACATCCGCCCTGGATGACGAATCCTTCTATGACCCGATTGAAGGTCAGTGAATCCCAGTAACTGGCATTGGCTAGTTCAATAAAGCTGGCCTTGTGAATTGGAGTTTCATCATATAACCAGAAAAGCATTTCACCCTGTGGAGTCTTTATTTGACCAACTGGATAGGTTTTAGCCTGCCTGCTTGATGAAGTGCAGGAAATTGCTATGAATAGAAGAATGGAAAGTGATAGATTAGGTTTTTTCATTTAGTGAAGATACAACTACCTAACTTTAGCATTCGATCGGTAAATATTCGATATGCTCGCGATAGCTTATGATGTGTTTTTTGAGGTAGCTTCTCATCTCAGTTTTTCTAAGGCCGCTGAGGTCCTTTACATTTCTCAACCCGCAGTTAGCAAGCAAATAAAAAAACTGGAATCAGAGCTCGGCATTGCATTGTTTGAGCGCCAAGGCAATACCATCAAACTCACTTCATCTGGAGAAAATCTACTGGAATATGTACGTCAAGCGAAAACAATAGAAAAGCAGATACAATCCGACATTAACATCATCAAGAATCAGCAGACAGCAAAAGGCGAATTGAAGATCGGTGCAAGCACTACAATTTCACTATATGTGATGCCAAAGATCCTATCCTCCTTCCGGAGGAAATTTCCTGACGTGAAGTTACTTTTGATCAATAGGAACAGCGAAAACATTTTAAAGGCGCTAGTCAACCAGGAAATTGATATGGCTATCATTGAAGCGCATTACAAGATCAACGCAGTTCATTTTCAGCCCTTCATGAGAGATGAAATTATTCCTGTATGCTCGAAGCATAGTCCTTATGCTAAAAATGAACTCACTTTGAAAGACCTGAAGAACATTCCGATTTCGTTACGTGAACGAGGATCGGGGACTCATGCTGTCCTAAAAGAAAATTTGGAATCTCATAAGCTGAAGTTGGGCGAACTCAACATTATCGCTCGTTTGGGTGGAACTGAGGCCTTGAAGAATTACCTGGTTGAAGATAATTCGGTTGGGTTCTTGTCTCGTCTTGCAGTGAAGAATGAGCTTCAATCCGGAATTCTGCAAGAGGTAAAAATCAAATCACTTAAGATCAATCGGAAGTTTGAATTTGTGATGCGGAAAGGTGAGGAGATTGCTGGTATAACCAAAGAGTTCATCAAAGAAGCAAAATCCATATACAACTATTGAGATGTTGAGATTTAAACTTCAAATACCAAAAACCACTTCAAATAAATCCCAAGTTCCAAATTTTGAAATTTCAAACTGGTTTGTGTTTTGCAATTTTTTATTTGGTACTTATTTGTTATTTGATCTTTGTTTTGCGATTTCTAATTATCGAATACGACTTACTTATCATAACTATTAGTTATACTTCATGAGTATAAATCATTTGACTGGTTATGATTTAACACCCACCTTTGAAGCATGGAAGCAGCACTTCATTTACGATCATTTGCCACAGACCTTTCGTGTTCTCAATGTGGGGAATCATATGAAATAAACAACCCTCACTCTTTCTCAAGCTGTTGTGAGAAACCACTAGTTGTTAATTATTCAACTGGTAGTCAGCTTGATAAACACGAACTTGTTGGTAGAGAAAATTCGATGTGGAAGTATGCAGAAATGCTTCCATTGATGGATTACAAGAATAAGGTAAGTCTCGGTGAGGGAATGACTCCTATTCTTCCGATCGATAGCTATTCGGAAAAATATGGATTTCAACAGCTATTTGTGAAAGACGAAGGCTTGAACCCAACCGGTTCGTTTAAGTCTCGGGGAATGAGCATGGCCATCTCTAAAGCAAAAGAATTTGGTGTGACTGAATGTGTGGTTCCTACTGCGGGCAATGCTGGTGGAGCCACACATTCAGTCACACCAAATTCTTTTGCTTTAGAGATGGCCATGCTCATTCCCCGAGACTTAAACGAACCGGTTAAGT
>JANQEC010000015.1 GCA_028278585.1 Cyclobacteriaceae bacterium
TCAGGCATCTTCCACAAACATGCAAAAGCGCTGGTACTGCGTGGGACAGAGATTTAGGAATTATGGAAGATACCGTGTCAAGCACGGTATGACAAATAGCGAATAGCCTGGTTATGCAATCAATGAGATAGCCTGCTCTGTCATGCCTGACTTGATCAGGCATCTTCTACAAACATGCATAAGTGCTGATACTTCGTGGGACGGAGATTTAGGAATTATGGAAGATACCGTGTCAAGCACGGTATGACAAATAGAAAATCGCCTGGTTATGCAATCAATGAGACAGCTTGGTTATGCAATCAATGAGACAGCTTGGTTAAGTAATCAATGAGACAGCCTGGTGTGACAGAAATTGGAAGAACATCTCGACTTACTCAATGTTTTAGTCTGACGCAATAAAAACATACTCCAACGCTTTGATCTCCGTATGTGCATCTGTTCGATTGTCGATCCAAAAAATCTCGATAACGAAACGGTCCTTTTCTTTAAATGTCAGATTGTAACCAAATTCTTTTTCAAACCCCATCTTCTTCATCATTGGGTCATTGTCTTTGCCGTATGCTTTTGAAGTAAAACCTTCTACGGCAGGACCAGAGGCGGTGACAAAGTAGGTTCCAAAACTATCCATACCAAGTACCTGGTAGGCGTCATTTCGACGATCAAAGCCGATGAAAAAAATCCCTTCGATGGTGTTGGATTCGTTGCTAACAGAAAAATCTACCTGGAGAAAGCGATCACCGACAATCATACTGGTAGTTGAACTTCCTTCATAATTTTCCTTCCCCATTTCCAATGCTACATCCCACTCTCCAACATAAGAGCTAAGGTTTTCATGTTCTGGACCTGGACCTGAAATATCCTCCATTCCTACCTGCGCAATCAGGTAATTAGAGTTAAATGAAAATGCCAAAATAACGATTACTTGTTTTAGAGATTTCATGGTTTTCAATGATTTTGGTGAAAATATGTCTCTTGATGACATTGCCAAGTAATGCAGTTCATTTCTCATTTTTCCATTGTTGGAGACATTACTTTCAGAAAATCATCCTTTAGGG
Source organism: Cyclobacteriaceae bacterium (assembly GCA_028278585.1). Taxonomy (GTDB): domain Bacteria; phylum Bacteroidota; class Bacteroidia; order Cytophagales; family Cyclobacteriaceae; genus Ekhidna. The sequence continues at coordinate 1,056 of JANQEC010000015.1, forward strand.
TGATCAATCGAAGCCTTTAGGTGATTTCGACATAAAAAATGCAGTAAATTTTCAGTGTGTAAACTCGCGAATCAACACTTCATGTTGGGGAAAGCTCGCAAGCAAATCTTCTCTTTTGGCAAGCATGAAATCGTCAAAATCAAAGCCAGGAGCAACCGTGCAACCCACAAGGGAGTAGCTATCAGGTTCAGTCACTTTGGAAGCGAACCAATGATTTGCCGGCACGATTAGCTGTG
>JANQEC010000016.1 GCA_028278585.1 Cyclobacteriaceae bacterium
GCCGAGCCGAGGCCGGCGAACTGGAAGATCGTCGGTGCGTGCGTCCGGCTAGTTTGATAACATCACGGGCGCTGATCCGGTATGGAGATAATTTCTTTGAAGAGGAGGATGTATACTTTGCTGACCCATCTTTTTTCGAGATTTTCTCATATGAGTTAATTGAGGGTGATGCCAAAACAGTTCTTAACGACCAGTTTACAGCGGTGATCACAGAAAGCATGGCAAAGAAATATTTTGGTGATGATAATCCCATTGGAAAGACCATAAGAAAAGGGCGCGACGAAAATTACATGATCACCGGCATCTTGAAAGATACGCCGGAGAATTCACACATGCGGATCAACCTTTTATTGTCACATGCTACACTATCAGTCATCATGCCGGAATATTGGTCAGAAGACAACCTTTCGGTTTTTCATGGTCATTTATTTATTCGTACCACGCCGGGAACGAATCCTGATCTTCTAAGCGAAAAATTTCCTGATTTCGTGATGGAATTTGTTGGTGGAACACGACTTGCTGAGCAAGATGTGGTTTTGAAATTCGGGATAATGTCTTTAAATGATATCCACCTTCATTCACATATTCAGCATGAGGCAGAGATCAATGGGGATGCTCAAATAGTTGACTACATGTCCATCGTTGGATTCTTGATTCTCCTGATTGCACTGGTCAACTATGTGAACCTTGCAACAGCACGGGCTATGGAACGCTCAAAAGAGATTGGTGTCCGGAAAGTAATCGGTGCGAACAAATCAAGGTTAGTTACACAATACATGGTTGAGTCATTTGTCGTCAACTTTTTTGCGATGGCGTTTAGTATCATCATTGTCTTTCTGGTTCAGCCTTTCCTTGGAGAACTTGGTGCTTCAAAACTTCAAAACATCAACATTTTCGTCCAGTCGTGGTTTTGGATAGCAGTTGTTTTTACATGGGCGGCTTCTTCATTGCTTAGTGGCTTTTATCCGGCGTTGGTTCTTTCATCCTATCATCCGGTCTCTGTGTTGAAAGGAAAACTTACCGCCAATCGAAAGGGTATTTTTCTAAGAAAAGGGCTGGTGATCTTTCAATTCGCCAGCTCGGTTTGCCTTATCGTCGGAACAATCATTATCTATACTCAAATTACCTATATGCGGGACCAGAAGCTTGGAATGAGCATCGACGACAAGTTGGTGTTAAAAGGTCCCATGGTGGTTGATTCCACCTACAATTCGAAGTACACTGCTTTGAAAAATTCTTTACTTCAGCTACCCGTGATTAAAGGAGTTTCTGCCACCCAGAGCATTCCGGGGAAGGAATTCAACTCAGCCACCTGGTTCACTCGGGTCGACAACCCGGAGGCAGATCGTAAATTTTGTTACATCAACTCATTTGATAATGATTTCGCGGTGAATTATGAAATGGAATTTGTCGCTGGAAGAAATTTTACAGAAACCGATCAGGGTGTGATCCTGATCAATGAAGCCACTGCTGAGCTTTTTGAATTCGATGATGCTGAGAGTGCAATAGGAAAGTCAATCACAGCCGGTGATCCAGGCGATCCTGAATCAAATAAATGGCGAATTGCCGGAGTGTTGAAAAATTTCAATCAGCAGTCACTCAAAAATGATTTCAGCCCGGTCATTATGTTTCGGAATGAAAATGCCTCAAATTTTTATTCGATCCAGCTCAATGCCAGTGGAATGAGTATGAACGAATTATCCAATACAATCGATCAGATTCAAGCCGCGTGGTTTAATTTTTTCCCTGGCAATCCATTCGATTATCATTTCCTACGTGAGAGCTTTGATGCTCAATATAAGACAGAATTGGAGTTTGGAAGATTGCTGTCTTTTTTCTCCGGTTTGACGATTTTGGTGGCCATTCTCGGACTTATCGGATTATCGTCGTATTCGATCCAACAGCGGACAAAAGAGCTTGGCATCCGAAAGGTACTTGGCTCCAGTATTCACAGTATTGTAGTGCTGTTGAGTAAAGACATTTTCGGATTGATCCTCATAGCCAATCTTATTGCATGGCCAGTTTGCTGGTATGTTTTTTCAGACTGGCTGGATGGTTTTGCTTTCAGGATGGAGATGAGTATTTGGCCGTTCCTGTTTTCATTTGGGATTATCGTATTGGTGGCAGCTTCTGCTATTGCTTACCAGGTAGCTAAAGCTTCAACATCCAATCCAGTGAAAGCGTTGAAGTATGAGTAAGGAAGTATAAAGGCTATTTCAACAGGAAGGTAATTCTGATAGAGTTTTATCATTCTACTCCTTGCCCAAATTGTAGCATGTATCCATTGCAATCCAGGATGGCAAATTCCCTCATGCCAAAGTCAAAGGTTTCAATGGGATAGGAGATGTTTGTTTTTTCTTTCAATTCATCCCATAGTTCATCAACAGCGTTAGTGAAAATGTAAATGCTGGCTGTCATGAATGGTTTTTTGTCCTTTTCATGTCCATGACGACAGGAAAGCATTATTGAAACATCATCCCTTTCCATGTTTGCCCATTCATCATCCATGCGAGCTGCACATTTGAAACCAAGTACATTTTCATAGTATGCTATGGTGTCGTCCATACTATCGACCTGGAGCATTATGGATTGTCCTTTTAGTCCCATGTTGAATTCTGTTCAATAGGCTACAATTCCCAGGTACACCACTGGTCTCTGGTTATTGAATGTCTACTAAAGTATCGGTTTTGCCGATCACTTTCAAGTGCCTTCGTTGAGGCATGTGCTATAGTTCTTCAACTATTTGGATGTTATTTCCGCAAGTGTCGTTGAATACTGCAAACTTTGCGGTTCCCATAACTGTTGGGTTCATACTGAATTCTACCCCACGTTCTACTAATCTTTTGTATTCTTCATCGACGTTATCAACATCAAATTGGGTAAATGGAATTCCAGCGTCAAAAAGTGCTTTTTGGTAGACTTTTGATGGTTCAAAATGATTTGGAGCTGGCTCTAACAAAATCTCTGTCCCATCTGGTTCTTCATTAGATACTACAGTTAGCCATCTGTTACCTTCACTAAGTGGTATGTCCTTTTTTTTAATAAACCCTAGTTTTTCGGTATAGAATTTAAGGGCTTTTTCCTGATCTAAAACTGACACACTTACAATTTTAACTTTCATATCAATATCCTTTTTTGGATTTGCAAGCTCTCGGATTCCAGGCTCAATTGCTTCTTGAAAGTTGCTCTTTTATGTATTGAATGGGAGGCCTCCCGGTTCGACTCTTGAACAATGAACTAAATGAGCCAAGACTTTCGAAACCGACTGCAAAACACGTTTCAGTGACTGATACTCCTTTTTTCATCAACTCTTTGGATTTATTAATGCGAATGTTGATTAGGTATTGTTTGGGAGTTAAACCGTAGTGTCTTTTGAATAATCGTTGTAAGTGATACTTGGATGTAAAGAGGATTTTTGACAATAGATTCAGGTTGAGGTCTTTTTCAGAGTTACCGTCAATGAAGTTCTTAGTTGCAATTACGGTATCAATTTGAAATTGATTTGAGTAAAGCAAATTCCTTATTCTCCTTATTTCCTGTTCGTAAAATGTCATTGTACACAAATTATTGCCAAGAATTATATAAATGCAATATCAAAAATACCTTCATGTTTATCATTTGTCCCTGCTTTTTTCAACAAGTTGCGGATAACCCTCTAATTCAGAAGGTTACTAGTAATTGCTGATTTAAGGAAGAATTAACGGATTATACGCAACCTAACCATTCCACGCTCTTCCCGTATCTTTATGCCATGCGCCTTTTTGTTCCAGGTTTTGTCCTTCTGGTTGGTATTTCAGCCCTGGTATTTATCCCATCAGATGCCGACGAAAAGATCAACGGAGTTAGCCTGGTATCACCTCCTCGAGTGATCCCTTCAGATAAAGTGAGCGAAGTGAAGCGGATCAATGCAGGATGGGTTGCGGTGATTCCTTACGGTTTTTCGAGACCTGGTCAGGGAAGGGTAACGTTTGATCACGAACGACAGTGGTGGGGTGAGCGAACAGAGGGTACCAGCGAACTAATCTCCTATGCAAAGTCAAACGGATTCAAGGTGATGCTCAAACCTCACGTGTGGGTGTTAGGAGAAGGGTGGACCGGAGACTACAAACCGCACAATGAGGAAGAATGGAAGACATGGGAGCAGGATTTCTCCAACTACATTTTACACCATGCACGTTTAGCAGCTTCTTTGAATGTTGAAATGCTGTGTATCGGGACAGAGTACCGAACTCCGGCTAAAGAACGTCCGGAATTCTGGCGGGGACTTATCAAAGAAATTAAAAAGGAATATTCCGGTAAGATCACCTACGCATCCAATTGGGACAACTACATGAACATCACCTGGTGGGATGAAGTCGACTACATTGGTATTGACTCCTATTTTCCATTGGCAGAAGGTGACAGCCCATCGCTGGAAGAAATAAAGGCCGGCTGGGTACCGCTAAAAGAAGAATTGCAATCCTTTTCCAAAGAATGGAAGAAACGGATTTTATTCACGGAATACGGTTTTCAGAGCGTCAAAGGAGGTGCTGGCAAACATTGGGAAGTGGACAAATCGCATGAGAATGCAGACATGGAAGTCCAGAGCAAAGCCTATGAAGCTACATTTCAATCCATTTGGAATGAGCCCTGGTTTGCAGGAGGGTTTCTCTGGAAATGGCATCTAACCACACGAGGCGCAGAGCGCAATAAAACCCGTTTCACTCCACAAGGAAAACCTGCTGAAAAGATCATTGCGAAATGGTACGGAAAAAGCAGTTAATTTGCGATCACAACCGATCTAACTTATGAGTGACGAAAAAGGAAAAGTAGAAGAGATTCTTGCAGAGCTGGGCAAGAAAATGGATCAACTCATTGCCGAGACAAAAAAAGCTGGAAGCAATGTTTCGGAGGAAGCCGAGAAAAAGATCCAGGACCTGAAGAAGAAAAAAGAAAAACTGGAAGAAGACTTCAAAGACTATTCTTCCGGTGGTAGTGAAAAGTGGGAACATGCTAAAATTCACCTGAATGAAGCTGCTACAGAGATCCGCAGGGCTTTTGAAGCTATGTTTAAATGAAATTCCAAGTTTCAAATAACAAATCTCAAATAAATACCAACCATCAAATCACAAACACCGATCGAATTTGAAATTTGTATTTTGGGATTTATTTGACTACTGGGATTTGAACATTGCTATTTCTTACCAAATCATTCGCTTCTCAAGCTATTTACTGGATTAAGTATTGCGATCTTGATGGAATAGTAGCTGATCGTAAGCCATGCGAGGATAACCGTTAGCAAACCTGCTCCGATTAATGTTATTGGATCGACATTGGTATGATAGGCGAAGCTGCCAAGCCATTCTCCAATACCAAAGTAGACCAGAGGCAATGAAATGAGAAACGATAGTAGTATCAGCTTTGTGAAGTTGAGGGACAATATCAGCACGATGTTTCCAATGGATGCTCCCAGTACCTTTCTCACCCCAATTTCCTTGGTTCGTTGCTGCGTCACATAGGCAGCTAATCCGAATAGTCCAACACATGCCATGATTATAGTGACTGCTGTGAAAAGGGTAAATATTTTCCCTGTTTGCTGGTCGGAATCATACATGGCACTCAATCGGTCTTTCAGAAATCCAAAGGATATCGGACGCTCGATATCAAATGCTTTCCATTGATCTTCTATGTTTTTCAATAATGATAAGGTATTTCCTCCATCCACTTTAATACCAATCCTTGGCAGGATAGCCCGCTGTGAAGTATTGAACAGGATCATTGGTGGGATCTCGGTATGCAATGATTGATGATGATAATCTTTTACCACTCCGACAATTGTAAACTCCGGGCTCTGATTTGGTCCTGAGGTACTTGGACTAAAGACCTTTTTCCCGATTGGGTCATCGTATCCCAGTAAAAAAGCTGTGGTTTCATTTACGATCACGTTCAGCGAATCATTGAAATCAGAAGAGAACGCTCTTCCTGCCACTATTTCCATTTCCAATGTTTGAATGTATTCGTCATCTACAGCTACAGAAAAGGTGCGCACCTGGGGGATATCCGGGTTCTCAGAGTTCGCAATAAAATTGCCAATAAAATTTCCCGGAAGTGCAAACGAGTAACTCACTTTTTGTACTCCCTCTATATTTAAAAGCTCGTTTTTAAACGCTTGTTGCTGTTGACCTAACTCCTGTGCCTGGTCAATGACAACCACATTTTCCTTGTTGAAACCAAGCTTTTTATTTTCCATAAAACGCATCTGTTTGTTCAACATCAGCATTCCTGAGATCATGCTTATAGAGATAAAAAACTGGAATACGATCAGTGAATTTCGCAACCAGACACCTTTGGAACTTGTGTTGTATTTTCCTTTAAGCACGAGTGCCGAATTGATAGAAGAAATAACCAGCGCCGGATACAATCCCGCCAGTGTACCAATCATAAGCATGCCTGCGAATAAACCTAACATCACCATTGGATCAGTCAGCACGTTTAGACTCAGTTCTTTTTCGACCAGCAAGTTGAATTTTGTGAGGACGAGGGCCGTTAGGCCAATTGACAAGACCAATGCTATGAAGGAAATCAAATTTGATTCCGTAAGAAATTGTCGGATCAAGAGTGCTCGTCTGCTTCCCAACACCTTTCGCACACCCACCTCTTTTGCTCTTTCTGCAGATCGTGCTGTGGCAAGATTGATGAAATTAATGCAAGAAATGATCAGGATGAAAGCCACAACCGCTATGAGAAGATACACATAGGTGATGTCACTATTTGGCCTTACCTCAACTGACAGGTTGGATTTTAGATGAATATCCTCAACTGGTTGCAGGAAATATTTAAAGTCATTTCCGGATTCTGGATAATCTTCTGCACTGATGTTCAGGAGACTTAGAATACTCGCCATTCCATACGTTTCAACCATTTCTGGAAGTTTGGCTTCAAAACCATCCTGACTCACTCCCTCTCTCAATTTGATATACGTGAACAGCCATGGATTTATCCAGCTGTTTGTTTCGGCAGCCTGCACCAAAAAAGGAAGTGCATCAATGGACCCGAGGATGTCAAATGCCATATGTGAGTTCACAGGAACATCCTTAATGACCCCTGAAACGATATAGCTCGAAGTATCGATCTGGTACGTCTTGTTTAATGCAGGCTCATCACCAAAAAAGCGCTTAGCTGTTGATTCGGTTAGTACTACTTTGTTGAATGCGTCGAGCGCTGCGTCAGGATTGCCTTCAACAAACTCGAAAGAAAAGACCTTAAAAAAATTATTATCAGCGAAAAGGTATTGATCCTCTATGAACGTCTTTTCCTCAATATCAACTACAATTTCGTTTTGAAAAAAGAGACGATGAAGTCTTCCGGCTTCTTCAACCTCAGGATAGTTTTCCAGGAGAGTAGGAGCCATATTGACTGGAGAAGAACCAAAAAACCGGGTGTTTGTTGGATAGACACGCTCTAGAGCCACACGGTAAACCCGTTCACTGTCTTTAAAGAATTTGTCATAGGACATTTCATCATATACATACATTGAGATCAGAAGGCAACATGCTATGCCAACAGTCAATCCTGAAATGTTAATGATGCTATAGGCCTTATTTTTTAATAGGCTTCGGTACGCGGATTTGATATAATTTCTAAACATACTTGGTGTTTTTTCTTTCCTTTTTAAAATGTGTGGTCTTAGCAGCAAAATGACCTGTTTGTAATAGGCGAGAACTGCCTTCCTTCTTCCTCTTTCGCTCACATTATCCTTAAACTCCTCTTCCAAATCACCCAACAGTTCATCTACCCACTCGTCTTTACAGAACCAGGCAAGCAATTTTTGAGGATGCTTTGGAGGTTGATCTACTTCCATGGTTAGGTAGATTGCATTCGTGCCCACATGGCTTGGCGCACAGTCTGAATGTCCTGTACCGTTTTTGCACCATGTTGAGTTAAAGAAAACAGTCGCTTACTCCGACCACCTCTTTTTTCACTTTTGCCACCAAGCTCGGAGCTCAATAACCCAACTTTTTCCAATCGATAGAGTACGGTGTGTACGGATGCCAGCGAAAGTGATTTGCTAATCTGGGCTTTGATCTCCAACCTGATGTTGTATGCATATGCTTCAGGGTAGAGGACTCCGACAGATAGCAAAACGAGTTCTTCTAACTCACTGATAAAGGTTCGGTTCATTTGTTTTGTAATCAAAAAACAAATGTAAGAACGATAATTTGTTTGGAAGGTTTGGTGATTGAAAGCACAAATGAACAAATATCAAATATCAAATAAGCACCAAAGCCAAAAATGCCAAATCGAAACGTTTGAAATTTGGGTATTGGGATTTATATGATCTTTGCTATTTTGATTTTTGGAATTTATACAGCTCCCGATCTATAAAGAGTGCATTATTCTTCGACCTTGAGCCTTTTAGAATCCTTGTAAGGGTTATAGCCGTTCAGCTCTTTTTGATAAAATCCTGTTCCATCGTATGGTCTGGCATCTGGGTTTTTCTGGCACTCTTCCGAGCAACATCCATTATAGACTTTTGCTCCTTCTTCACTCATGGGAATGTGTTTGTTGCAGTGAGGATTGGCACAGTTTACCATTCGGTCAGATGGTTCGCCTGTTACATAACATTTTGAAACTGTGCTTGGGTTAACGGTGTTTACCTCTTTCACAATTCGGTTATCAAAGACATAGCATTTGCCTTCAAAATCTTTTCCTTCGGCTTCCAATCCATACTTTATGATGCCACCATGAAGTTGGTACACATTTTCAAACCCTTGCTCAAGAAGGTAGGCGCTGGCTTTTTCGCACTTGATACCACCGGTACAATACGTGATAACTTTTTTGTCTCTATACTTTTTTAGCTCCGCCATTTTTTCTGGGAAATCCCGGAAATTGTCAATATCAAGTGTTACAGCATTCTTGAATTTACCGATCATGTGCTCGTAATTCGAACGTACATCCAGGATGATTGTATCTTCATCTTCTTCTTCCAACACCTTTCTGAATTCTTCGGGTTCGATGTATTTTCCGGTCTTTTTTGTTGGATCAATGTGATTCAAGGAAGAATGTACTATTTCAGATTTCAATCGAACGTGTAACTTCTGGAATGCGGGTTGATCACTTACATCCACTTTGAATTCGGTGTGTGCAAACCTGGGATCACTGGTGACCGCTTCGATGTATGCTTCACAGGTTTCCTGCGACCCGGAAACAGTACCATTGAGTCCTTCCGACGCGACAATTATTCGTCCTCGCAAATTAAGGTTAAGACAAAGCTGATGATGTTCTTCCCTGAATACTTCAGGATCTTCTATCTGCGTGTAGCAGTAGTATAGTAATACATAATGTTCCATAAA
>JANQEC010000169.1 GCA_028278585.1 Cyclobacteriaceae bacterium
ACAACATCTATGGAACTTAACCGTTTGGAGTTCCATTTCAACAGGCGAAAATTCTCATAGTCAAGGAGAACTTCAAAGAAAGTATTTACACTTGTATCGCTTGATCCGGAATCCACTTTTACACTTTTAATACCACTTCTGCTAAAAAGATATTTTTTGAAATCACTTGCGTTGTCAGATACGTTCGTATTTAATTCTATATCTATTCTGCCAACCTGATCTTGACTGCCAAGCGTTAAAGATGCAATTTCGAGTTGGTCGAAATTCTCATAACCCATTAAGAACCTGAGAAACTCAGGAGCATTCATTTCGAATTCCACACTGAAGCCAGATGTTGTCGGAACACTGAAACCTTTATTGAATTTTCTTACTTTTCCATTATCTATTAGCGAAAATTCTGAGATACGAAATTGAGAGACCTTTAAGATTTTATCGTTTCTCTTTATATACAACGAGTTGTTGATGGTATTAAATTTTAATTGAAGATCCTTAAATACCTCTCCTTTTTTAGTGGTTATTGAACCTCTGAACCACTTTAACCTATTCTTTTTCTTATTGAAATCATTATTAATAAAGTAGCCTAAATTATCTATAATGGCCTCCTTTTCGATTTTCACAGCGGCCGTAGCTAAGTATTGATCGAGTGTATTAAAGCTCTCTTCCTTTTGCCCTTTTGAGAAAAAAGGATTTAGGAACACGACCAAAGTGAAAAGTTTAATTAAGTGCATAATACCTCCGATATTTTAACAGGTCTTATACTTCACAACTCACTTTATGTTTACCCTAATTACATGTTTCGGTTCGATGACTGATTAGATTCCCCTGACATTAGGAAATGTGTGACAAGCCAGACATACAAAAAGATCACTTGAGAATTCATAGTTCCTGACAAAACCTTAAATTCGCCATGCTCCGGCAGGAACACTATACAAATCTGAGAATGTATCCAAAATTGGGTTTGTTCGGTGCATTAAATCACGCCCCCAACAGGGGATCATTGACGGCATTGACTGACTCAAAATCCTTCTAATAAGAGGTTTGATAGTTGTTTGTCGGAGTTTTTTATTTCAAATCAAGAAATACGCCAACGGAATACGATGGACTGGCAAAAATCAGGCGCCCACTAAAAGCCGAAGTATAAGAGGCTGAAACACCAAGCTTGTCCGTGAGGTATAGGGCTGCCTCATAGCCATAGGCAGCAAACTCGGTATTGTTGGCGAAAATGGTAGCTCCTTGACTTCCTTCAGCGGAAGAGAGCCCGTTCATCATGGATTCCACAACATCGATCCTGTAGATAAACCACAATTTGTTGTTGAGGATGGATGCTCCAATTTCTCCACCAAACCGAAACTCATCTGAAAAATCGTTTGTCCGGTTGTTTAGACCTGCATATACATTTGCATATGCAGATATTTTACCAAAAGCTGCTGATTTGCTGAGGTCAAATCGGATCATTTGATTGAACTCACCATCGCCCGTCTGTAATGATCCGTCAGTTCCTCCTGAATCATTTCCCAGAGGTATGCCAAGAAAAAAGCTGCCAGCAAATACGAATTTGCTACCAGGTTTGCTGATCCCATACTTAACACCGATATCTGTATCACCGATGGAATTGATTGATTGCCCTTCGGTGGTGACCTGACCATTGGTCGCAGAGACAATGTCATTGTGGTAGGTACGGCTAAAGAATGGAAAGTAGACGATTCCGGTCAATTTATCGGTGATGCCATATTCGGCATAGAGTGAAGTATTGAAAGTCCCGGTGGTAACATTCGGATCTTGACCACCTGTGGAAGTGTAATGCTTGTCTGATACAACCCACCACTGAGTAAGCTTGTAATAGCCGGTTCCTTTCTTTTTGGGCCAGCCGCCACCTGCAATGGTTAGAAACGGTAAGATCAGGAGAAATAGAAAAGCGATTTTTTTCATTTGTTTAAAATTAGCGGAATAAGTGGTTTGGTACATTTTGATCATCTTCAGTTGATATTTCTCAATGTTTTGAGCATTACGCTTATTTTCATTTGGATTATTGAATTAGGCCGTCCCCAACTTTTACATTGAATGGTTTGCAATAGTATAAAATGTAATTGTAGTCGAATAGTCCGGTATTAGGTATCATATATCTGTGGTCTCCGGAGAAGACACTTACTTTACCTATTTCGTAAGCGCCGGCGATGGAGTTGGGATTATTGGTGAGATATATGTACAAGCCTGGGAGTCCATCATCTGCAACATAGTTGGGTTCAAATTCCAGAACAAGATCGGTTTCATTCTTCCTAAGGTCAAATGAGCCTTCAAGAACGTAGGAAGTTGTTGTTGCTATCCTTCCTGATCGTATGCTCGGTGTCATTGTTGGATCACCCGTAATATCAAAGGTGATACTTGTATCTGCGGCAAACTCATTAAGCATGGCACTTACTGAAACAGTCACAGTCCCATTGTCAATTGCAATAACCAATCCATTATCATCGACTGTTAAGAGTGACTCATCAGAACTCATCCATGTTATAGTAGTGGGGTCTACAGGTTTGCCAACATTGTCAAGAAACATGTATTCGAATTGATGAAAGGTGTTAACCTGCAAGGTTGCAATAGGATTTACAATTTGTATTATGGGATCTACCTCATCGAACTCGATATCCTCACCGATGCAACCAATCAATAGTAGGGGTAAAATGAATCTTAGCTTTTTCATCTAGTTTGAAACTTTAATACTGTCGTTACCTAACAAAATTGGCTGGTTGAATCGTCCATCTTCATCCCGATTTTCGAGATTAAGGACACCGCGCGGACAAACGGCCGAGCAAACCCCACATCCTACGCATGATGAACGAATGATATTTTGCCCTCTTTGAGCATACCACCTTACGTCAATCCCCATTTCACAGTAGGTGGAACAATTTCCGCAGGAAATGCATTGACCTCCATTTGTGGTGATCCTGAACCTGGATTTAAACTTTTGAACGAGCCCAAGGTAAGCGGCTAATGGACATCCAAAACGACACCATACCCGATTTCCCATGAAAGGATAAAAACCAGTGCCAACAACTCCGGCAAATCCAGCACCGATCCAGGCACCATATACAGACCTCATTTGGTAGGTGTCTACCACACCAAATAACTGGCTGGATCCTGTCCAATACGTGTACAAAACACCGATGGTCATGACAATAGCAAAAACCAACACACCATGAATCGACCATCGTTCTATTTTCCATGCTTTCAAAGATTTATCTGAAAGCTGTCGATAGGGATCGCCCAAAGTTTCGGCCAATCCGCCGCACCCACAGACCCAACTACAATACCAACGCTTGCCGAAGAAATACACGAAAACCGGAACACCAAGCCCAATAAGTCCGAGACCCCATCCAAGCATGAAAATGCCAAGTCCGCCACTTTGAATCAGTGTGTTTAGCTCGTTTTCAAAGAAAAAGTCATAATCAAGTGGCCAGATATTTTTGAAATCAAAATAGGGTTGATTTAACCTCAAGAGTATTTCAGGAATCAAAAAGGCAAATGCAGTCTGAAAGAACATTACACTTACTGTTCTGACAATTTGGTACTTGCTGTGCCTGTATTTGATGATCATCCGCACTCCCATCACCAGGATTGCCAGGGTGTAGATGAACCCATACAAAAAGAACCTACCGGCATCTGAACCTTTCAAAAGCTGGCTTACAGGATCTACTGTGATGATCCAGGCAGTCATGTATTCCGGATAGAAATAAAGTAGAATATAGAATATGATCAGAAATGTTCCGGTCAGGATGCCTAGCCACCCCCTGTTTGACATGGCATTTTTAAAAATTCCATTGTTTTTGATTCCCGGAGGACCATCCAACGTTTTGGTAGGAAGCAAGTAGGCTATTCCACCAATGATGCATAAACCATAGGTCAGCAGAATCCAAAGTATCGAGTTGTTATCGATAGAACCAATGCTGCTTTCCTTAACAATTGCATATTTAAGGTATTTGGATTGGTACTTGTCAAATCCAAATTGACTAACAATCCCATATTTTCGAATGTTGTCGGTTACGTTAGTGATGTGATCCGTCAACTCTTGTTCTGAACCGTACTCTCGGCCATCCATCCAACCACCATAGTCATTGAATGCTTTTTTCTTGAATGCCTCAGTCTGTTTTTCGTCTGAAAAAATCTTATCCAAACTAGAGAGGGAAAATTTCCCTGTCGAAAAATTCACTTCTTGGATCTCCTTTTTCTCATCATCAGTGATGGAATATTTGGCTAGTTGTGTCTCGTTGATTTCTTCAAAGAGGCGATTGAGGTCTCCGATCAAAGAAATGTTTGAAGAATAGTCTTTATTGATAATATCTCCGGCTGATTCAAGTAAGCTTGACTGCTTGGACTCTTCAATTAAACTACCAACTACTTCTTCTGTTACCTTATAGCCAGGAATAAAGAAGCTGATAATAAAAAGTGAAAAGCCCGTGATGAATAGAGCAAGACCAGTTAGTTGAATTGTTTTCATGTTTTAGAATTTGCTGAAATGAGTCATTTGAGGTTTTTTATCAATTTCTTTTCTTGTCAGCTCCATGATTAAGACCATTATGGTCATTTCATTTAAGCAAGTATTTTTTCCAGGAATCCTTTTTTACGAACTGAGATATTTTTGTCCGGAAATTCATTGTTGAACTTCTCCTGAATCTCTCCTTCCCAATGGGTGAAAAACTCAGGATCAAAATTCGCCTCAGGTAAGTTCTCAATGATATGATCCAACGTTTTCTCCTGAGATAGCCAGCGGTCCCAAACCTCATGTCGATTCCTGATTCCGAAGAGGTTAACACCTTTCACCTTCAAGCTATTCGTCTCATAGATGACCTTAATACATTTCTTTTTGTCGCTGCATTCCCAGTAAAACTCAGAACAACCTTCTGGGCATTCCGGGAGGACTGTACCGTAGTTGTGATATTCAATATCAAAAAACTTTGCAGAGTTGAACCAAACGCCTGGTTGGTATTTTGTTTCATTTCCTGTAATGGTATGCGCAACCGTTTCGCCCATCATTCTTCCGACATACCATACTGCCTCGATTGGCCTTCGGTGTGGAGGAGGTGTTTTTAATTGGGCACAGTCCCCAACTGCATATACGTCCTGGATACTGGTTTGAAGGTTTTCATCAACAAGGATTCCTCTGTCAGTTTCAATATGGGAGTCTTTTACCAAATCGATATTGGGATGTACGCCAACGGTGAGCCCTACAAACTGGCAATCGATGATTTCTCCTGTTTTCGTTTTAATACCTTTCACATGACCATTTCCATCATCAAGAATCTCCTCCAGTTCAGTTTCAGTTCTAAGATCAATTCCATGTTCAGCAAGATGATTGTCTATTAGCGTGCCTTCTTCCTTGGGAAGCATGTTTCCCCAAAAATGAGATTCTCGAATAAGGTAAGTTACATGGATACCCCGCGAGTGTAGCATTTCAGCCATTTCAACACCAATCAATCCACCACCAAGAATAACTGCATTTTTAACATTTTTTGTATTGGCTTCCATTAGCTCAAGGTCTTGGTAGCTGTAAAGACCCTGAACACCCTTAAGATCTTGCCCAGGCCATCCAAAGAAATTGGACTGACTACCCGTGGCCAGAATTAATTGGTCATATGTCAGCGAGGAGCCATTTTTAAAGGCTATGTTTTTACCAGCGAAATCGATTGAGGTCACCCAATCTCTCATCAGGTCAATCTTGTTTTTTGACCAAAACCAGTCTTCATAAGGCTTGGTGTTTTCATATTTCATGTGCCCCATGTAGATGTACATAAGTGCTGTTCTGGAGAAGAAATGATCGGTTTCTCCTGAAATAACGGTGATCTTATTGTCTGAAAGTTTTCGGATATTTCGAGCTGCGGTGATACCTGCTATCCCATTTCCGATTATCACGGTATGCTGCATAGTTTTCTAATACGGTTCAAGTATACGGGAGACATGATTCAAGTTACTCAGAGAATTGGAGTAATGTCAAACGATTGACATAAATGAATTTCAACTTTTTACTTGATGTCAAATACTATTCTTCCCTTGATGAAATTCCAACTCTTTATCCGATAAAAGGCTCTTAACAATAATACTTTTCCGTATGAAGAGTATTAATTATCGATATGTCAAATCTTTGACATAAAAAATGTGGAACAAAAAGTACAGAAAATCTGTATAATACGGTACCACATATTTGGTGATTA
Source organism: Cyclobacteriaceae bacterium (assembly GCA_028278585.1). GTDB lineage: Bacteria > Bacteroidota > Bacteroidia > Cytophagales > Cyclobacteriaceae > Ekhidna. The sequence continues at coordinate 6,201 of JANQEC010000169.1, forward strand.
GGTGAAACGGGTGGGTAGGCGACATTATCGTCGTCTTCGGTTAGGTTAGGTTACGATCAATCCCATCCTAAAAAGGGACTCTCCATGGGTCCCTTTTTGAATTTTTACAGCTTTCAAAATTTAATCTTGTCTGGTAAATGAAGGTATTCATGAATGATACCGGACGCAATCATTTCTTTAGGAGTACCTTCCAGAAGAGGCTTGCCGAAATCTACACACCAACATTGATTGCACACTTGAGAAGCTAATTGGATCTCATGGGTGGAAATAAGAATTCCTTTTCCTGATTTGGAGATCTTGTTTAACAAATCCAGCACTTCGATTTTGTTTTTCAGGTCTAAATGGGAAGTGGGCTCATCCAGTATTATCAATTCAGTGTCTTGGGCCAGGGCACGGGCGATCATCACTTTTTGTAGCTGACCATCACTAAGCTCAAACAACTTTTTCGTTGCGATGTAGTTGATCTCCATTCGGGAGATTGAATCCTCAATTATTTTTTTATCTGTTTCATTCAACACGCCCAACCAACCCGTGTGGGGATGCCGACCTAATGCGATCAGTTCAATTACAGACAGATTGAGTGACTCAGGCCTTCCTGTCAGAACAATTCCAACTTTTTTGGCCAATTCATTTGCAGAATATTCAGCGACGGATCTTTCATCGAGCTTCATCTCACCATTCAGTGGGGCATGCAGACCACAGAGTGTTCTGATTAACGTGGATTTGCCTACGCCATTCTGTCCAACCAGTGCTACAAAGTCTCCAGGACTTAATTCGAGATTGATATCCCTTATAAGAACCTTATCAGGGGGATATCCTACAGTTAAATTATGAATTTGTAATCCACTCATAATCTAAAAGGAATACTTAAGATTAGATTTTTTAAGAATCAACCAAATCACAAACGGAGCCCCAAAAAGAGAGGTAATTGCATTGATTGGCAAAGTTTCCTGGTAGCCAGGTAGCTGAGATATGATATCAAAGATTAGTAAAGCGATTGCACCAATCAAGATCACTATAGGGGTTAAGCGTAAGTGATTTCCAGTATTGAACAGCATACGGGCAATATGCGGGATCGCAAGTCCAATGAATGCAATTGGTCCGCAAAAAGCAGTGACTGTACCAGCAAGAATACTGGTACATCCGATGATTAGCATTCGAGCTTTTTTAAGCTTCAACCCCATCGATTCTGCATAGTCTTCTCCTAGTAAAAGAGCGTTCAGGTTTTTGCTCAATAGCAGTGAGAGTAGAAGTGTAATAATGAGGATAGGGGTAAACACAGAAAGTTCTGTCCAGGAAAGACTGCCCAAACTTCCAAAAGACCAAATCACAAATGATTGAATGTTTTCGGCCTGGCTGAAATATTGAAGAATGCTGACAATGGCAGAAGTTGCTGAACCGAACATAAGTCCTATAATAAGAAGTGAGACACCACTTCGGATCCTGAAAGAAGCTAGGAGAACAATAAACAAGACTAAGAAAGAACCAATTGCAGATGCACCAACCAAGAGCCAGCTTCTTCCTATGCCAGAAAGTTCAAGTATGCTCCCAATCCAAATCCCCAGGAAAATAACCAACGCGACACCTAAACTGGCTCCTGAACTAATACCAAGAATGAATGGACCAGCTAATGGATTTCGAAAAAGTGTTTGCATCTGTAAACCGCTGATAGCTAAGGCACTCCCTGCCAATGTTGCGGTAACAGCCTTTGGTATTCTAAAGTTTTCAAGAATGTTGGCCCACACATCGTTGTTAGCTTGTCCTGTGAGATAGTTGATCACG
>JANQEC010000061.1 GCA_028278585.1 Cyclobacteriaceae bacterium
ATTTAAAGAATCCACTAGTAGTTTTTGATCTTGAAACTACAGGCACGAATATTTCTCAGGACCGAATCGTTGAAATGGCGTTGATCAAGGTAATGCCGGATGGCTCTACAGAAGAAAAACACCGACGAATCAATCCCACGATTCCCATTCCTGCAGATTCAAGTGCGATCCACGGCATTTACGACGATGATGTAAAGGACGAACCAACATTTAAGCAAATAGCAAAATCGATGGCTCAATGGCTGGAGGGTTGTGATTTGAGTGGATTCAATTGTGTAGGATTCGACGTGCCCATGCTGGTTGAAGAATTCCTTCGGGCCAATGTTGATTTTGAGGTGGACCAAAGAAAAATTATCGATGCTCAAAAAATCTTCCATATGATGGAAAAGAGAAATCTTACTGCTGCTTACAAATTTTACTGCGACAAAGATCTTGTTGATGCCCACAGTGCTCTTGCAGACACAAGAGCTACCTATGAAGTTCTTCTTTCACAAGTGGAAAAGTACGAAGGACAAGAAGCGATTGATAACCAGGGAAATAAAGTAACAGATATCACCAATGACATGGAGGCCCTCAATAAATTGAGCACCTCCAGGATGATCGACCTGGCTGGAAGAATGATTTACAAAGACGGAAAGGAGATCTTCAATTTCGGAAAACACAGGGGAAAAGAGGTAACGGAGATCCTGCAAAAAGAACCCAGCTTCTACGACTGGATCATGAAAGGTGATTTCCCCCTGGATACCAAACGAAAGCTTACTCAAATTAAGCTCCGGGGTTTCAACAAGTGATCCACACTGTTGTCCAGAACTTGTCAGGACTTTCGGTTTTGCTAACTTCGATATGATTTAGCTTCTGAAATAAATTCAGAATGACAGCATGTTCTGCATTAATTACAAACTGAAATCGAAAAAATAAAACTTGATCATATCGTCAAATCCTTTGCTGAGAAAAATGTCATAAAGGATATCAGTTTTTCTATAGAAGCATCTGAGACGGTTGTTCTGTTAGGGCCCAGTGGTTGCGGGAAAACAACACTTCTTCGATTGATCAATCGTCTTGAAGAACTGGATAGTGGAACGATTTCAATAAATGGTGAGGACATTACACAACAATCAAAAGAAAACCTGCGAAGGAGTATTGGATATGTGATTCAGGATACCGGCCTCCTCCCCCATCTAAACATCAGGCAAAACATTGAGCTTGTCGGCAAAATTTCAGAACGGGAAGTTCCGCCGGAAAAAGTGAATGAATTACTATCACTGATCGGGTTGCCAAACGATATTTTAGACAAGCGTGTAGCTGAATTAAGCGGAGGTCAGCAGCAACGTATAGGCCTCGCCCGGGCACTGGCTACAGATCCGGAAATCATTTTAATGGATGAGCCATTTAGTGCATTAGATAATATTACCAGGAGTCAGCTCCAGGATGACTTTTTGAATTTGAAGCACCTGGATACCAAGACGATTCTATTGGTTACACACGATGTTCAGGAAGCATTTAAACTTGGCGACAAAATAGTTTTATTAGAAGAAGGGCAAATTCAACAGTATGGTACTCCACTTGAATTACTAAATAGTCCGGCCAATGAGAAGGTGGAGCTGTTTTTGAAGAAAGATAAATTCATCCTGAGTCTTCAGACCTCAAGGCATAACCAAAAATCGCTATTCGATTACTTAAATGATAGCGAGGTGAGCAGCAAGGATAAGCAAGTTGCAATGGATGGCTTTTTTAAGCATCTTTTCTAATGGATTTTTGGAATTTCATCATATCGCACCTTAGTGAAATACGTGATCAAACCATTGAGCATTTGATTTTAACGGTTGCCTCAATGGTACTGTCAACCTCGGTTGGAATTACCGTCGGAATCCTTTTGACACGATTTCAAAAACTTTCAAATCCTGTACTGGGATTTGTCGGTGTTATTCAAACAATTCCGAGTCTTGCTCTCCTTGGCTTCTTGCTTCCGATTTTCGGCATTGGTGTCACTCCTGCTATCATCGCACTTTTTTTATACGGCTTACTTCCCATTGTCAGAAACACTTATACAGGGATTATTGAAGTCGATCCGGCCGTTAAGGATGCTTCCATTGGGATGGGGATGACCAATTTTCAGCTTCTCAAGTATGTTGAGCTACCACTTGCATTCCCTATCATCCTTGCCGGAATCAGGACCGCAACTGTGATCAATGTAGGCATTGCAACTTTGTGTGCGTTAATAGCAGCCGGAGGACTGGGAGAATTTATTTTCAGAGGAATTTCACTGAACAATCAATACATGATTTTGGCAGGTGCCATTCCCGCCTCCATTTTGGCGGTGCTTCTGGATGCTACCATTGGCTTTATTCAAAAAAAGCCGGCAAGTAGGAGGACATGGGTAACCATGGGTGTATCCATCGTACTCATCCTTGTTGGCTTTTTTATCTCGGGGTCCAAAACAGAATCCAGGTTGATTGCCGGATTCAATTCTGAATTCATTGAGCGTGAAGACGGGTTCATCGGATTGGATGCGCTATATGATTTACCTATGGAAATAAAAGAGATGGAAATCTCCCTTATGTACCAGGCACTATACAATGGTGATGTGGATGTCATTGACGGGTTTAGCACGGATGGAAGAATACAAGAATTCAATTTGAAATCCCTGATAGATGACAAAAACTACTTCCCTCCCTATTATGCTGCTCCGATTGTAAATGGAGAAACACTTGAAAGATATCCGGAAATAAACGAGGCACTGGATGTTATTGCGAATCAACTAAGCGATGAAAAAATGGCTGGGCTCAATTATTTGGTAGATGGTCAGAAACAGGAACTTGCCGAAGTAGCGAATGCTTTTTTGAGAGAACTCAACATTTACGCAAGTACAGACGCAGGTAGTTCGGAAGATCCTGACATTATCATTGGTTCTAAAGCGTTCACAGAGAATTTTTTACTTGCTCATATTTTCGCACAGGTAATTGAAAACAAAACAACATTGAAGACGAAGCTACAGCTTGGGTTTGGGGGAACAAAATTGATTTTTGATGCAATACGATTGGGAGAAATTGATATCTATCCCGAATACACAGGAACCGGGTACCTGGTTTTGCTTCAAAAATCCTCAAAAGATGTTTCCGATTTCACTGACCCTGATGTGATCTACAATGATGTCAAAAAAGATTTCGCTGAAAAACACAACTTGCGTTGGCTTAAGCCATTGGGTTTCAACAACACATTTGCGTTAATGATGCGAACGGAACATGCTGATTCGCTTAAAATCACAACCGTTTCGGGCTTGTCTGACTACCTCAACAGCAAATAAGACCTCTTTTTACCTAAAACAACCTAACTCTTTATGTTATATTTGACTTTTACCAATCCTTTATGCCTAGTAAACTCAAAAAGAATTTACCACTTCGGATAGCTCTTCAGATTGGACTGGTTTTAGTCATTTATTTCATTCTCGTTTCTTTATTGATTTACGTAGAAAAAGATAGCGAGCAATCTGCAATAACGAACTACCCGAATGCAATATGGTATTCTCTTGTTACTTTAACTACCGTCGGGTATGGTGATTTATTTCCAGCCACCATTTACGGCAGGTGGATAGGTTTTATCTTTATACTGACTAGTGTTGGGATTTTTGGATTATTAATAGGAAAACTAACAACGCTTATGGCCACATTAAAAGAAGACAAGAAGCTGGGATATTCTGGCACCAGCTTCATTAATCATGCATTGATCATCGGTTGGAATGAATTTGGCTGGCAGGTAGCTGATCAACTGGTGGGCGTTGGTAAGCAGCTAGCCATTGTCACTAATAAGAAAGATGATGTTGATTTGATCCAGGAGAAGTATGCTTCCAAGATGGTGCATGTCCTCTTCTGTGACTACAATAATTTTGATTTAATTAAAAAAGCCAACATAGAAGATTGTTCCATTGTTTTTGTGAACCTGGATGATGACACGGAGAAGCTGGTCTATGTGCTTAATCTCAAGAAGTCATTTCCTGAAACTGAATTTGTAGTGACTCTTGAAAACGGAGATCTGAAAAATACTTTCCAGGCTGCTGGTGTCACCAACACCATTTCCACGAAAGATATTTCTTCAAAACTTCTGGCTTCATATATGTTTGAACCAGATGTTGCTGTGTATAGTGAATCCATTCTTTCTTTTGCCAAGTCAGATGGAGATTATGATATGAAGCAGTTGATGATCACACCAAAAAACCCATATGTTGGAAAGGCTTACCAGGATGTATTTTTCGACCTGAAAAAAAGGTACAATTCTGTACTCATCGGAATTACCAAACGAGATAAGTTCGGACAAAAGAAACTGATCAAGAATCCATTAGGTGATCTGAAGATTGCACCTGGTGATCATATCATTGTAATTCTCAATGGAAAAGCATATAAACTCCTTAGAAAAGTATTTGGTGTTGAAGAAGGTTACTTGAAAATACCGTAATTATGAAAAACTCACTCTACATCCTTTTACTTGTTTTTTTGATTTCCTCATGCGAGAACAGGGATATCAACGAAGGAGAAGAGTTTCGTCCAAGAGAGGTCAATGAAAATTTTCAGGAATTTCATTTTAACCGCATTGTCTATGACGGTGTAGAATATTTGATCACTGAAAGAGACAACAACAACCCTCACGAGGGTTTTGGTTTTATGGCTTTTAGCGGCAATCGAATTATTGCAGAGCAAGACTCACTAATGGCGCATCTCAAAGCAATCGGAGATATGCAGGCCAAAATTTATGCCCGTCTGTACGGCATAAGTGATGGTGCGGGAGATTCTTTATATCAAGCTATCTTCAACTATTACCTTCAACAGGAAAGAATCGAATCCGAGACAAGATTGCAAAATGTTCTATCCCAGCAGTCCGAAGAGGCTGCCATCGAATAACGAGTAATCTTTTTGATTTTGCTTAATTACCGAAGTAGGTCTTTAGCTCTTTCAGTACGTTGGACAGGTCATCATCCACTTGAGGCGAGTTAACAATATCCTTACCAACTTTTTCCGCATCTATGAGCTCATCCCTGTCTCTGAATACTTCCGATAGTATTCCACAGTCGTAGATAAGGGAAAACAGGACAACGAAATGAGGAGAAGGCTTGGCACTTTTGAAAACGATGGCCTTCATTTGGTTTCTTATTTCCTGCTCAAAAGCGTAGTTGGCATTATCCATTCGATCAGACAGCGGGATCCAAAGAAGTTTGGTTTCTTCTTTTTTCAAAATTCCCCTTTGTGCTAATAGTGAATTAAGATCTTCCTGGATGTCTTTAAATTTTCCGGAAAGTCGGTTTATTTCGTCCGGCACTGACTTTTCATCTTGTAGCTTATTCAACACGCTATCGAGTATTCC
>JANQEC010000177.1 GCA_028278585.1 Cyclobacteriaceae bacterium
ATCCAGGAAGACTTCAATGAGTTCAGGGAGAAGATGGACGAGGTTCAACAGTTGAACCAGGAACTAAAAAGGCCTGAAGCACTCCAGGATTTTGAATTGGAAGAACGACAGATTGCAAAAGAACTTCGGGAAATCGAAGAGCAACTCGAACAACAGAATCAAGAGTCTGAGAATGGCAATCAAGAGCAAAACCAGAACTCAAATCAACAACAAGGTCAGCAAAGTCAAGAACAGAACGAAAGTGGTGGAGAACAACATCAGCAAGATCCCAGTGAACAAAACACTGGTTCTCAACAACAGCAATCTCAGCAGCAAAACAGGAGACAAACTCAACAAAAACAAAAAAATGCCAGCCAAAGAATGAAGCAACTGAGCAAAAAGCTCTCAAACATGCAGGCAGGTATGCAGATGGAGATGATGCAAGCCAACCTTGATCAGCTCAGAGACATTCTGGACAATTTGGTTAAGCTCTCCTTCAATCAAGAAGAACTACTCGATGAAATGAGGAAGGTTAACCAGTCAGACCCACGATTCTTAGAACTCTCCCAATCCCAATTGAAATTAAAAGACGATGCAAAAGTTCTACAGGACAGTTTGCTATCACTTGCTGAAAAAGTAGCACAGATCTCCTCCTACATCACCAGGGAAGTTGGCAACATCAATGAAAACATTGACGATGCGCTAGATCATCTTAAAGACAGAAATCGAGGTAGAGCCCTTTCCAGCCAGCAATTTGCGATGACATCTATTAACAACCTGGCACTACTGCTTGATGATACCATGCAACAAATGCAAATGGCTATGTCAGAGGCTATGGGAAATCCTCAACAAGGTCAACAACAGCAAAGTGGATTACCAGACCTGCAGGAAATGCAACAACAACTAGGTCAGCAGATGAACGAACTAAGAGAGTCTGGCAAACAAGGAAGGGAGCTTTCCGAAGAACTTGCAAGACTTGCCGCTGAGCAAGAACTTATCCGGAGGCAACTAGAATTGATTCAGCAAGCTGAGGATGGAAAACCTGGTGGAGGCAATGGAAATGGGGATGAACTTCAGCGCGCCATTGATCAAATGGAACAAAATGAAGTTGATCTTGTTAATAAGAGGCTTACACAGCAATTGTTGAACCGACAAAAAAGCATTGAGACGCGCCTGTTAGAAGCGGAGAAAGCTCAACGCGAACAAGAAATGGAAGAAGAACGTGAAGCAGAATCTCCTTCAATCTTCTCGAGAGAAATACCTCCACAGTTCGAGGAATACCTTAAAATGAAGCAAAAAGAAATAGAATTATTAAAAACTATTCCTGCAGAGCTAAATCCATTTTATAAAAAGGAAGTAAACGATTACTTTAGGCGCATAAGTTCTGAAAAAGAGGATGATAGATAGTATTCAAATTCAAATTCCTTCATTACCTGAGAATATCAGGATTGTAGAAAGCTTCATAGATAATGTCAAAGAAAAATATAGCCTGGATGATGACATCTATGGAAACATAATGATTGCAGTAACAGAATCGGTCAACAATGCCATCTTACACGGTAACAAGTCTGACAACAAGAAGAACGTTTCTCTAAATCTTTCGCTGGAGAAATCACAAATAAAATTTATCGTAAAAGACCAGGGACAAGGGTTTGACTTTGAAAACCTGGAAGATCCCACATTGCCTGAAAATCTGGATAAGCCAGGTGGAAGAGGCATCTTCTTGATGAAGAATTTATCCGACGAAGTAAATTTCAAGGATTCAGGATCCACCGCTGAATTAAGCTTCTATTTACCTTAATGCCTACCCACTTCTTCTCCGAAGAAACTCCGTTTGTACTTAAAGATCCAGCCTTTTATAGCAATTGGATACACGAGATCTTTCATCAAAACTCAAAAAATCCTGGTGAAATCAATTACATTTTTTGCTCAGACTCATATTTGCTCAACATCAACCAGGAACACCTCAATCACGATTTTTTCACAGATATAATCACTTTTGATAATTCAGAGTCCGATGACTTAATCGAAGCAGACATCTACATTAGTATCGACCGTGTGAAGGAAAACTCCGAACATCAAGGGGTCACCTTCGAAAACGAACTATCGCGGGTCATGGCTCATGGCCTTCTTCATCTCTTTGGATATAAGGACCAGACAGACGAAGAGAAAAGGGTGATGCGAGAAAAAGAGGATGCCTGTATATCTTTGCAAAAAAAATAAGTTCCACGTGGAACACTCTTGAAAATGGGATGTTATTGTCTCAAATGTTCCACGTGAAACATCTGAATTTATGCTTCCAGAATACGACATCATTGTAGTAGGTGCAGGGCATGCTGGGTGCGAAGCAGCAGCAGCAGCAGCAAATATGGGTTCCAAAGTTCTTCTTGTCACGATGAACATGAATACTATAGCTCATATGTCCTGCAATCCGGCAATGGGTGGAATTGCCAAAGGTCAGATTATTCGTGAAATAGACGCGTTGGGAGGCTATTCGGGCATTGTGACAGATAAATCAATGATACAATTCCGAATGCTTAATCGATCTAAAGGCCCTGCCATGTGGAGCCCAAGAGCTCAATCAGATCGCATGCGTTTCGCAGAAGAGTGGCGGCTTACCCTGGAAGCAATAGAAAACCTTGATTTCTGGCAAGAGATGGTTTCAGGTTTGATTGTAGAAAAGGGGAAATTGGTTGGAGTAAAGACAAGCATTGGGCTGGAGATAAAGGCCAAAGCTGTGGTCTTAACCAATGGTACTTTTCTGAATGGTTTAATCCATATCGGCGAAAAACAATTCGGTGGTGGGAGATCCGGGGAAAGAGCTGCCACTGGTATTACAGAACAACTCATTCAATTGGGTTTTGAATCGGGCCGAATGAAAACAGGAACTCCACCAAGAGTCGATGGCAGATCCCTGAACTTTGATCGAATGGAAGAACAGGAAGGTGACGAGTTGCCAGGTAAATTCTCCTACCTGGATAGTACCCGACCTTTAACAACGCAGAGAAGCTGTTACATAACCTACACCAACAGCGAAGTTCACGACATCCTTCAAACAGGGTTCGAGAAATCTCCAATGTTTACTGGAAGGATACAAGGTCTCGGCCCTCGCTATTGTCCTTCCATAGAAGACAAAATAAATAGATTCGCCGAAAGAGAAAGGCACCAAATATTCGTCGAGCCAGAAGGGTGGAACACGGTTGAAATCTATGTTAATGGTTTTTCAACATCTTTACCAGAAAACGTACAGTACAAAGCACTAACTAAAATTCCCGGTTTTGAAAAAGTAAAAATGTTCAGGCCTGGATACGCAATTGAATACGACTTTTTCCCTCCTACACAGCTTAATCTCACGCTGGAAACCAAACAAATAGAAAACCTCTATTTTGCTGGGCAGATCAACGGTACCACCGGGTACGAAGAAGCTGGTTGTCAGGGTCTGATGGCGGGAATTAATGCTCACCTCAAGATAAACAACAAAGAGCCACTCGTGCTTAAAAGAAGCGAGGCTTACATCGGTGTCCTAATAGATGATTTGATCAACAAAGGGACAGACGAGCCTTATCGCATGTTTACCTCCAGAGCAGAGTTTAGATTGCTTTTAAGACAGGACAATGCTGATCTTCGTTTAACAGAGATTAGCCACAAGCTCGGACTCGCAAAAGATGACCGTTTAAACCAGACTTTAGCGAAAAAAGAACAAACACAGGATCTGATTGATCATTTAAACAAGTTCCTGATTAAACCCAATGACACCAAAGATCTTTTGGCTTCAATTAACTCAGCCCCAATAAAAGACAAATCATCGCTGGCAACTATCTTACAACGTCCCGAGATTTCGATTACCGATCTGTGCGTTTTTTCAGGAGAAATAGAAAAAGTGATAAAATCATATAGTGCGGAAATCATCGAACAGGCTGAAATTCAAATCAAATACCAAACTTACATTGAAAGAGAAAAGAGTAATTCTGAGAAAATGAATAGTCTTGAAAATCTGAAGATCAAACCAGAATTTGACTATAATCAACTACCATCGTTATCAGCTGAAGCAAAAGAAAAACTTTTGAAGATCCGTCCCGAAACATTGGGTCAGGCCTCACGGATCAGCGGTGTTTCTCCCTCCGATGTTTCAGTTCTTATGGTATACCTAGGTCGATAATGTACGAGAAGTTAGAAAACTGTCCATCTTGCCAGCATCCTCAATTTGACAATTATCTTATTTGTAAAGATCATACGGTAACCCATGAAAGCTTCGCACTGGTAAGGTGTAAAAATTGTGGACTCGTATTTACCAATCCGCGCCCAAATAAGGGTGAGCTAACCAAATACTATCAAAGTGATTCATACATTTCTCATACTGACAAAGGAAATTCTCTCATAAACATCTTGTACAAACTTGTACGCTCCTATACACTGTCAAAAAAAGTAAGGCTAATTCAGCAGTTCAAACCTTCAGGCACAGTTTTGGATTATGGATGTGGAACCGGAGATTTTCTTAGAACATTAGAAAAAAAAGGTTTAGAGGCGTTTGGTGTGGAACCGGACAATAACGCCAGAGAGTTAGCTGAAAAGAAAGTCGGAGGTAAAATATCTAGTTCATTACAAGAAGTGGACAGCGAAAGAAAATTTGACATGGTCACTGCATGGCACGTTGTGGAACATATTTCTGATCTAAGAGAAACATTAAAATTGCTAAGAAAAAAGCTCAACAAGGGTGGGTATTTTATTGTTGCCCTACCAAACCTTAATTCATTTGATGCCAATCTATACAAAGAACATTGGGCTGCATTTGATGTTCCGAGACACTTGTATCATTTTACACAGATATCCTTCAGAAACCTTGTTGAAAAATCCAAATTCAAATTGGTTAAAACATTACCGATGAAGTTCGATTCATTTTACGTGTCCTTGCTTAGCGAAAAATACAAAAATGGAAAGAGGAATTTTTTGAAGGGTTTTCTAAATGGTTTAAAGTCCAACAGGAAAGCAGCGAAAACCGGAGAATACTCAAGCCTGATCTATGTACTTAAAAAGAAGTAGTTGAAAAATCTGTTTTACATACTAGTGGCTCTTGTGATCGCAGACTTGACGCTATCAAGGTGTGCAAATCCTATAGCGCCAACCGGAGGTCCAAAAGATACCATTCCCCCAGATCTAATTCTATCGCAGCCAGTAACAGGTTCCATCAATTTTGAAGAGCAAACCATTACATTGGGTTTCTCAGAATATATCAATGCAGATAAGCTCCAGCAAAACCTGATCATCACACCGAAGTCAGATCTAAGATTCAAACATGTAGTCAAGCGAAATCAGTTGGTCATGAAATTTGAAGAAGCTTTCGAAGACAGTACAACGTATAGCTTAAACTTCTTCGATGGGGTAACTGACATAACAGAAAAAAATCCTGCAATTAACCTGATCCTGGCTTTCAGCACTGGCGCCTTCATAGATTCTATGAAAGTATCAGGAACTGTAGATGATCTGCTATCAAAAGAGCCATCTGCAAAATTTATCATAGGTCTGTTCCCTACTTCTGATTCGCTGGATTTTCTACAACACAGCCCAACTTACTTCACCACAGCAAACGATTCGGGTGAGTTTGTGCTATCCTATGTTAAATCCGGGGAATACAGAATACTGGCGTTCAACGATGAGAATCGAAATCTACTATTGGATCCTAAGGAAGAGCCTCATGGATTTGTAGCAGATACGTTGCTTTTATATGATTCGATACCCCCAATTCAGATCAATAGTTTCTTACAAAATGTTAAACCAATACAACTCATCAACAACAGACCAATACGCTCTTATCATGAATTAAAATTCAGCAGAGAAATTGACTCATACAGGATTCAACCAGATTCAATATTTAGTTCGATCGCTGGGGCTGAAAAAGATGTATTGAGACTCTATAACCCCAATCAATTCAACTTTGGGGATTCAATATCAATGATACTCTCCGTTTCTGACAGTTTATCAAATACAATAGACGACACACTTAAAATTGTATTCAATGACAACATAGGAAGGCCAACAGAATTCGAACTAAATCTAACATATGCTGAAAATCAATTAATAAACAATCCATTATATAGAATAAAATTCAATAAACCCGTCATAAATAGCGACCCTTCAAAATTTGTTTATCAAGCTGATTCTACTTTTACCTTTTTACCTGATAGTTCCATCCTGAACTGGAATGAAAACAAAACTGAGTTGCAACTGCAAACCCTCCTAAACAAAGATTCCCTTTACGCAAGACAAATTCAATCCATTCAGCTTGACACTACCCTTCTAAGAAATTGGTCAGCAGATAGTATTCAACAGCTAAGTCGCGCTCAAAGTGATTCATTAAAGCGAATCATCGCTGAAAAATCTCCAATCAAATTTGTAGTGGAGTCAGCAGCATTCAAATCAGTTGAAAACGATTCTTCCTCAATTCAAGAAATTCAGCACAAAAAAGAATTTACTCAGGCTTTTGGTACCCTTCAATTCAATATTATCACAGATAAGTCTTCCTTTATTGTACAATTACTTGACTCCAATGATGATGTAGCCTATCAAACCATCAATAACAAATCCCCAATTTTCAATGTGAAGCCAGCCTCCTACACGATCAGGATTCTGATAGATTCTAATGGAGATGGCAAATGGTCCTTTGGTAATCTTATGAATAATGTGGAACCCGAAGAAGTCTACTTATTCCCTCCTAAAATAGCAATTCGTGAAAACTGGATTGTAGGTGAAGATATCCAGATTAGTTTTTGATAAGTTGTTAATATCCCACTTATAAAGGTGGAGTTATCCCATTTCAAAAATATCAATACCTCTCAGTAAAAAGTAATTTTCATTTTCTCAATAAAACAATGGACTTATACCCATTTTATTCGTTAAAATTTCGTTTTCCAGTTACTAACACAGAAAACAAAAGATTTCCACGATGAGGAATTTATCTACTGTTAATCAATCAGTTAGTTGTTGATTACTTTGTTAGACAAGACTTGCTAAATTCAACTTAAAAACATTCTAGAAATACAAATTGTTTTTTTTCTTTTTATCCACGAATCCACATCATTAATAGTAGATATATT
>JANQEC010000189.1 GCA_028278585.1 Cyclobacteriaceae bacterium
GGAGGTCTATCTGTATTTGCCGGTGTTGGAGAGCGGACCCGTGAAGGAAATGATCTTTTGAGAGAAATGATTGAAGCTGGCATTATTGATTACGGTGAGGAATTTAAGAAATCAATGGAAGCAGGCGGATGGGATTTGTCAAAAGTTGATAAAAAGAAGCTTGAAGATTCAAAAGCAACATTCATATTTGGTCAAATGAACGAACCCCCAGGGGCACGTGCAAGAGTTGCACTTTCAGGATTAACAGTTGCTGAATATTTTAGAGATGGCGATGGTGAAGGAAAAGGTAAGGACATTCTATTCTTCGTAGATAATATCTTCCGATTCACTCAGGCGGGATCTGAGGTGTCTGCCTTGCTGGGAAGGATGCCTTCGGCAGTGGGATACCAACCTACTCTGGCTACGGAGATGGGATTAATGCAGGAAAGAATTACTTCCACAAAGAGAGGATCCATTACCTCGGTACAAGCAGTTTACGTACCTGCCGATGACTTGACTGACCCTGCTCCTGCTACAACATTCTCTCACCTGGATGCTACTACGGTACTTTCAAGAAAAATTGCAGAGCTTGGTATATATCCTGCGGTAGATCCATTGGATTCTACTTCAAGAATCTTGAGTGCAGATATACTTGGAGATGATCACTACAACACTGCACAACGTGTGAAAGAGATCCTTCAACGATACAAAGAACTTCAGGATATCATTGCCATTCTTGGAATGGATGAACTTTCTGACGAAGATAAGGAAGTGGTGCACAGAGCCAGAAGAGTGCAAAGATTCCTTTCTCAACCTTTCCATGTGGCGGAAGCATTTACTGGTCTTCCGGGTGCATTGGTGGACATTAAGGATACCATCAAAGGATTTAACATGATCATGGATGGAGAACTCGATCACTTACCCGAGGCTGCATTCAACCTTGTAGGTACGATCGAAGAGGCAGTTGAGAAAGGTGAGAAGTTAATGGCCGAAGCAAACGCTTAATCATGTTTATAGAGATCGTTACTCCTGATGAGAAAATTTTCGAAGGTGAAGTTGTAAGCGCTTCTTTTCCGGGTTCTGATGGATCATTTCAGATCTTGAACCATCACGCTCCTTTGGTGACCACACTGGGAAAGGGAGACATAAAATACAAACAAGAAAAACAAAAAGAAGTCCACATTCTGGTGGAAGGAGGAGTTGTTGAAGTAATTCACAACAAAGTGAACGTCTTGGTTGAGAAGATTGTGGATGAATAGATAAAGAATAATTTTTAATAAAAAGCCATCTTGATTACTCTCGATGGCTTTTTTTATACGGTGATTAGAGAAATCGTTTAAACCACCCGTCGATTTGTCTGAATGCTTCGTCACGATGAGTAGATAGACTGTGATTGCCACCCTCATACATGACGAACCGACAGTTCATTTCATGTTTTTGCATCTCATTCAAAAACCTGATATTCTCCTTTGCACGAACTACTTCATCAGCGGCGCCCTGGAGAATGAGAATTGGAATGTGCTTTGGAAGTTCATCCACCCAATAGACCGCAGACCTTTTTTTCAATAGTGCTTCTTTTTTATCCGTGTTGTAATCCGGGATGAATTTACCCCACCATTCATCCCGTTCGGGTTTGTCTATGATACGTTGAACAAGATTTGTGGAGGGGCCACCCACAACTACCGCTTTGAACCGTTGGTCTTTCTTCAAGGTCAGAAATGAAGTCATCCCGCCCCGGCTCCAGCCAAACATACCTAGTCTTGACGTATCGGCTTTTGGCTGGGCTCCAAGTAATGGGATCAAATTCAATACATCATTGATATCACTCCCTCCATATTCCTCGGCTCCCTCACTACCGCCATTTCCTCTGTATTGGCTTGCCGCAATAACATATCCTTTGTTTGCCAATCTTGCCAATTCACCAAGCCCAATTGAAGAAACGTAATGAGTTAAAGACCCAAATTCCAGACTTCCACCTCGATTGTAAATGATTGAAGGATAGGCTCCTTTCTTTTTTGGCTCAAATAAAAAACCCTTCACTTTGAGTCCATCGCTGAGATATGTGATGCCATAAACCTCCACTTTTTCGAAATGTTTAAACCGATTTTCATCCAGGTAAACACTATCCCATTTCTCAGTTCTTTTAATGTACTCAATAAGTTCATCAAACGATTTGATCCTTTCCTTTTCAATGATCATTCCGTCGGCTTGGGAAAATACCACGGAACTAAGTCCTAGAAGTATGCACAATGCAATTAATCTTTTCATAGTGATTTTTTTTTGTGCAAATCACGGATTTACTACACTTTTTGATCCGTTTTGGAGGTGAACTAAAAGTCAACAGTAGCACTGAGAGCCTGGAAAACAGGTAGTTAACATTATTTAACCGCAGTTAACATACCTCCAGAAGTGATTCCAGTTTATTTGTTCATACAAAGGACTCTTACGAGATCCACCTGATTACCAAACTAAAACTTTAATCATCATGAGATCAATATGTATCATTTTGTTTAGCTCAATAGCAGCATTCTGCCTTGCTCAAAATAAGGAGGGTGTCGTTACTTACGAATCAATCATGCGAATCGACCTTAGTAGATTCCCACCTGAAATGAAAGGCATGATCCCTCCTGAAAGGAAATCCAAAAACCAACTGCTGTTCAACGAAAAGGAATCGATCTATAGGGCTGTGCAAGAGGGAGAAGATATCAATCGAAGGGTGACAGCTAGGGGAGGTGGAGTCAGGATTCAACTTAGAACACCGGGAGGTCGTGATAATGAATTTTATACGAATCTGGAGGAAGGCACTTCTATTGATAAAACCGAGTTCATGGGGCGAACCTTTTTGATTAAGGGAGGAGAAGAAATCGACTGGAAGATCACAAGTGAATCACAAATGATTGCAGGTTATCAATGCATGAAAGCTACTTACATGCGTGATACGATCCCGATTGCAGCATGGTTCAGTCCTCAGATTCCGGTTCCCCTGGGTCCTGCTGAGTACCAGGGACTTCCCGGAATGGTCTTGGCTGTCGACATCAACGATGGACAAAGAACCATTGAAGCAATGGAGGTTGACCTGAGAGAGCTTGCTGACGAGGAAACTATTACTGTCCCCCAGAAAGGGAAAAAAGTGACTCGAAAACAATTTGAAAAGATCCGGGATGAGAAAATTAAGGAGATGCAGGAAATGAATGGGGGTAGTGGCGGAAGGGTTATCATTCGAAACTAAAGCCCACATTTATGAAAAAGGTCACACTCATATTTTTTGTAATGGTAGTTGGCGCTGGACACGCTCAAACCATAAAGGGACTGGTTAAGGATGAAGATGGAGAATCCCTTTTTTCTGCAACGGTAATGCTACTTCAGGCTCAGGATTCTATTCTTGCATCATTTGCTATGTCGGATGCCGATGGTGCATTTGAGATAAAGAGAGTTCCAAAGGGTGAATATCTACTGAGAATAAACTTTGTTGGGTATAAAACATACGACCAGGTTTTACAAGTAGCTGATCAAGACATTGATCTTGGAACAGTCAAACTGGAGTTGGATGTATTGGAAGAAGTTGTGGTAGAAGGGGAAGCGATCCCGATCACCATGAAGAAGGATACTATAGAATACAATGCGGCTGCTTTTGGGACAAAACCAAACGATGTGGTGGAAGATCTTCTGAGAAAGTTGCCTGGAGTTGAGGTGGAACGAGATGGAACGGTAAGATCACAAGGAGAAACAGTTAATAAAGTGCTCGTTGACGGGAAAGAATTTTTTGGAGACGATCCACAAATGGCAACAAAAAATCTTCCAGCTGATGCAGTTAACAAAGTACAGGTATTTGATCAAAAATCTGAGTTTACCCAATTCTCAGGAATAGATGATGGAAATGAGTCGAAAACAATAAACCTGACACTCAAAGAAGATCATAAAAAAGGAACCTTCGGTACAATAGGTGGTGGATACGGAACGGATGATCGAAATCAACTGTCTGCCAACGTGAATCAATTCAGGGAGGACAACCAGTTTTCGCTTATTGGAAAACATAACAACATCAATGAGCAGGGATTTTCCATTTCGGATTATATCCGCTTTATGGGTGGCTTAGGTAGCTTAAGAGGGGGTTCAGGTCGGGTTTCTATCGGATTGAGTGGAGGTCTACCTATTTCAGATGGATTGAGTGATGGGTTTGTGACAACAAGTGCAGGAGGATTAAACTTCAATAGAGATTTTAATGATAAAACGGAGGTAAGATCTAGCTACACCTTTTCAAGAATTGAAAACATAACGAATCGATTTACGGACAGAACTAATTTCGTTAATGATGAGGCGTTTGATACGAACGAAAGTTCTAACACATCGAGTATTGGCAAGAATCACAACATTACACTTAATGTCAAGCATGAAATCAACAAATTCCATGATATACAAGTAAGAAACACCATTGGATTTCAGGATGGTGAGGTGGTCAACGCAACCAACACCACCAATTCTTCTGATCTTGGATCCAGCAACAGCTCGAGCGATTATAATTCATTGGGCAATGGATTCAACCTGAATAGCAGTTTAATGTTTCGCAAGCGATTCAGTAAGATCGGGAGGACATTCATTACCGAGTTTCGCTTTTCAAATCAACTGAATGATTCAGAATATTTGCTGAACACATTAATCAATCCGGGTGCAATGGCCACCAATCAGGAACAATTCTCTGATAATCGATCTAGAACGTTTGGTGCTGAGATTTCCTACACAGAACCCATAGGCAAAAGCAAATATTTGGAACTCAGATTCGAGCGAAATGTGACGAATGGAGAGAATGACAAAGATTTTTATGACCTTAATGCCGGGTCCAGAACTTTCAATAACGCATTGAGTTCACTTTTCGAGAGACAATTTGATTCCAACCGGGCAGGACTAAGCTTCAATTATGCAACAGAAGATTTTCGAATAAGAGCAGGAACTAACTATCAATTTAGTACGCTTGATGGAGTGGAACCTGAGGTTGCCAATTCATCCATTTCGAAGAACTTTAATCGAACGCTGCCTTTTGCCAGGATAAATTATGATTTTAGTACTAGTGTTGGATTGCGTCTGGACTACCGTACACGACTTAGCGTGCCCACGATCACTCAGCTACAACCTGTCGCAGACAATTCAAATCCTTTAAATGTCTATGAAGGTAATCCTGGCCTGGATGCAGAGTATATTCATACTGCAAGGTTGAACTTTCGATTCTTCGATCAATTCTCTTCTACCTCACTTTTCAGTTTTGTTGATGTCTCTTACACCCTGGATAATATTGTGACGAGCAGAACGGTTGACAACACCAACTTCTCGCAGTTTTCAACACCGGTCAATGCCGACAATTCATTCAGTATTAGCAATTACACCTCTTTTAGCAGGCCTATAAAGTTTGTCAAAACAAGATTTAGAATTAGTAACAGGATCGGTATGAATGAAGGTTTTACCATTATAAATGATGTGACTTCAGAAACTACAAATACCAATAACACACTGAGTGTGAGCCTTGAGAATTTGAAGAAGAAAATTGTGGATTGGAATGTAGGGACTACTTATACCACAGGAAAGACCAAGGGGTCTCAGGAAGTTTCAAATCAGGATTTCACGAACCAGACCTACTATCTTGATGTGACTATATCTTTCCTCAAAAAGTGGTCGGTCACAAGTAGTTTCGATTACCGGGTTTATGAAAGTGCTTCCTTTACGGATAACCAGGAGATCCAACTTTGGGAAGCATCCATTCAAAAGATTTTCCTTAAAAACGATCGCGGTGAACTCAAGGCTTCTGTATTTGATATTTTAAATCAAAACCAGGGAATCAACAGGACAACTAATTTCAATTTTATTGAAGAAGAGCGGATAGCATCAATAGGTACATACTACATGCTGAGCTTTACCTATCGATTGTCAGCATTTGAAGAAAACAGGGGATTCTCCTTCAGATCCATAAGGAACAGGAGGTAGGATCATTTAGAGAGAAATTGAAAAAGAACCATAATCGTGGTTCTTTTTTTGTTTATTACTCAGGCAACCATTTAGCCCAAACAGACATTTATCCTTTCAAATGTATTTAGTGAATACCAAACAACTAGTGGAAAAATGCAAGTCCGGAGACAGAAAGGCTCAACGGCTTTTGTTTGAGAAGCTCAATATACCAATGATGGGAGTTTGCCTGAGATATTTGAACAACCGGGAAGATGCTGAAGAAGTGATGCTGGAGGGGTTCTACAAAATGTTCAAGGCATTGGGAAAATTCACCTACATAAACGAAATCACATTTTTTGGATGGGTGAAGAAGATTATGATCAACGAATCATTGATGAGGTTGAGAAAAAATAAGGAGGTGCAGCTGCTCTCTATAAATGAAGAAATCGACAATGAAATTGATGTTTCACCTCTGGAAAAACTTCAAGTGGGGGATCTTTTAAAAATCATTAAAATGATCCCCATTGGGTATCGGACAGTTTTTAACTTATACGAGGTGGAGGGTTATTCTCATAAAGAAATAGGCAATCAATTAGGCATTTCAGAAGGGACCTCAAAATCTCAGTTACATAAGGCAAAAAAGTTACTGAAGGAAGTTTTGGATAATAAAAATAGCGGATATGGAACCTAGCAGCTTAGCAGAAAGACTTGATCAGATTGGAGAAGCGGATTTGGGCGTTGTGTTGGATCATACTCAACTTTGGGAGAAACTGGATTCAAGATTAAACTCGAGGGCCAGAGTAAGAAGAATAATTCTTGTCGCAGCAAGTTTTGCACTTCTGATTCTCTTAATTCCTCTTGGTTTTCAAGACACCAAGACTCCAACTGAAGTTTTGGTTGAAAAAACTGCTCCGGAAAGGGTTCCTTCAACCCCTATAGAAAAAAAGGAACCAATTGTTCCTATTTACTCTGCGGTAGAGGCAACGGCAATTTTGGTTATAGACAGTAAACGCACGACACCAGTCCTGGCAGCTGTACCCGAAATCAATCAACTGGTAAATGCTGAATTGGTGAACATTCCAAAACCAAAGAGATATGTAGGGGATTCTTTCGACAACAGGGACGTTGCTGTTATCCAGTCGAGTCTAGATAAGTCTGGAAAAAAGGCAGACAAGAAACTAAAAATTAAAGCTACCTGGCATTTTTACACATCAACGTCAGAAGAAGTTGAAAACCAGAATTGAAATTCAATATGAATATGCATATCAAACGTGTCTTAATCACAGTGCTCATCGTAGCGGGGTGTGGAAGTAAAAGAGAGAGTAGCAAGACCGATAATTCGAATAAGGAAAGTCAGTTGATTAGAAATGGAGTATTTCTCAATCACAAACAATGTGGCAATGGTGAATTAACGCTACTTTTTGTTCACGGCTGGTGTATTGATCAATCCTATTGGTCAGATCAAATCAATACATTCTGTGAGAACTACAAGCTGGTGACGTTAGATCTTCCCGGTTTCGGTAATTCCGGAAAAAACCGAACCGATTGGTCAATAGAAGAATATGGAAAGGACATAGGCTTTTTGATCAAGCAACTTGAGTTGAACAATGTAGTTCTTATAGGGCATTCCATGGGTGGTGATGTCATTTTGGAGGCTGCTCTTCAAAATGAAAAAGTTATCGCATTAATTGGTATCGATAATTTTAAAGATGTTGGAGCGGAGTTTAGTGAAGAAGTAAGATCTGAGATTGATGCATTCATCACTATGCTCGAAGAAAACTTTAGTCAAGTAGCTCCTGCATTTGCTGAAGGATCATTGTTTCATTCAAGCACAGACAGTTTAGTTAAGCGTCGTGTAATGAATGATTTCGGCTCAGCAGATTCGCTGGCAGCTGTGGCAAGCTTGCAAAGCCTGTTTGAGTACAGCTCCAAAGAGACAGATAACCTTTCGATGCTGAGTCAAAAGTTATACCTGATTAACAGTGACGCTACACCCACCAATACTACTGGATTGGATAAGACAGGTGTAGATTATGAAGTAATTGAGATCAATGCCACGGGCCATTATCCAATGATTGAAAAACCTGAGATTTTTAATCAACTGTTAAAACAAGTGATTCAAAAGATTGAAGAGACGAGATAGACCGTCGAATAATTTTTCATCCATAATTATCAGAACAAAATGATTAGAATATACATAGTTGTATTTGCAGTATGCCTTTTCTCTTTCTCAAAGTCAAAGGCTCAAGATCGAAGCGACAATCCTTACCCAGATACATTGGTTGTCAACACAGAGAGCAAAAAAGAATTAACGTTTGCTTTCAGAGATATACAAAATGAAAAGCCGGACTTAAATAACGAATTATGGAGGTCTATTCTAGGAATAATGGAATCCTCCCTGGAATCATCCACCAAGGATGAAGGAGTTATGATTTCTTACAGTAAAGTCACGATAAATGGTGAAGAGAGGGCCAGGATAGAGGTGGTTGAGTTCGAGGAGAGATCTGACATATTTTGGATTGGCAAAGAAGGAATGAGGCACGACGCGGCATATCGTGTAGTTTTCGAGATTACCCAGCCAAAAGTAAAAATCACTTTCTCCCTCAATTCACCAGATGAATTGGACCAGATCAAGGAAATCAACATCGAGTCTATTTGGAATTCAGAAATTGAAAAAGGAGATGCAAAACGAGTACTATATAATGGAAAGGGGAGCATTGAATTGGGGGTTTTACATGTGGATGAAATCAACCATTCAAATCCGACGGACTTTCTTGAATTCAGGGCTGGAGTAGGTGTAGGTTTTTACCGGGATCGGTTCATTCCGGATATTAGCTATGATGTTTCACTTAACTTCAGAGATCGCTTTGGCAAACCACGAACCAAAGTGGGGATTTTATATACACAGCACTATATGTTGAGTGAGCAATCGGAAGGAGATTTTGACCTCCATCTGAATGGCTTTCTAAATGCTTACTGGACAATATTTAAAGGTACCAATAGGGAATATGGTATTGGGTTTGGCTATCTGATCAATCAGAATGGCGGATTTTATGAAGGGAGCACATTCAAAATGTCTGTTTATAACAAGCGATCTTCCAGAACAAGCCTTACACCAGAATTGGTTTTTACCAATGGTTTCAAGCAGTCATTTCCTGCGCTACGATTTGGATTGAGTTTTTAAAACCTTCGAGATCGGAACTTCCAACTCCCCCAGGTCAAGCATCGCATTGATTAAAGATACTTTTTGGAAAGCAGCTAAGTCTTCACATAGAATAGCTGCTTTTTTTATTTGACCTTCATTGAGTAGGCGAGATCTTTTTACTCCTTCCAGAAGTGGAGCTTCTGGCGTTAACCATTCCTTGCCGTCCCAAAAGACCAGGTTGGCGTAGGAGCAATCCCTGACCAACCCATCAATGCATATGATGATCTCATCAGCCGAAGCAGAACTAAGTAGTTCTTGCAAAGTAGATCGATCTTCATATTTAAAAGAATAATCAAACCAGGTGGTATTTACCACTTGCAACGACTGAATAGGAAGCTTGACATAAGGTAGAGCTTCGCAAGTATGGGTTGAATTATCGTAGGTGAATCGAACCTTATGTTTTCGCTCATCATCGATTCTGGGCAAAAGATCACTTAGGTGATGTAGCACTTCTCCGAAAAAATTAAAGCAGGTATTGTTCAGTCGCTCCTGATGCAGGTCCAGGTTTTGATATTCCCCATCCTGATAACATATGCTCTCAATGAATCGCAAAACAGTGATTGGTTAGGTAGGATTAAAATTAGGTGAACTATCGATGATATCATATTTCATAGTGTCTTCGAAAGACTTAACTTTATTAGCAAGTACCTAATTAACCATGCGACACATCTATATTCTTTTTTTGCTATTATTGGTAGCAATTCCGATCCACGGACAAGGGTTTCTAAAAAAATTAAAGCAAGCTGTCGAAGAGCAGGTAGAGGATAAAAAGGAAGATCTGGCTGATGACAGCATGACGAAGGCAAGGATGGATCAACTTGTCAAGGATACCTCAAACTATAATTACATTTTTTCACAGGGAAACAGAGCTTCCTTTTTATCCTCTACCTGCTCTTCGACAGCTTGCTTTAATTTTTTTAGAA
>JANQEC010000101.1 GCA_028278585.1 Cyclobacteriaceae bacterium
TGGATTTTGGTTTTTGTATTTTGACTCTTGGTACTTAATTGCTGGTTGTTGCCTGACTATTGAGATTTTTCAAATATGGATAAATTTCATTCTTCATCAACTCAGCTACCTTACCCTCCTGGAAACTTGCTTTTCCTCCGAGAGATTGCCAGTTACAGGAGGCAGTCATTACCACTTTTAAATCAGGAAGAATGACAATGAATTGTCCGGCATGCCCAATGGCGAATGCAACACGGATGTCGGGATCATTATCAACCCACCATAAAAACCCATAACCAGTGGATCCACCGACTTTTTTGTGCCATTTTGTTGCTTCATCTACCCAGCTGCCGGGCACTACTTGTTTGCCTTTAAACATTCCGTGGTTGTTCATCATAATCCCAATTGCGTGCATATTGATTGGCCTTAGCTGAAGCCCGGCACCTCCATTGTAATATCCGCTAATTCTGTCCCAACGAATGTTCCTTATTTCAAGAGGTTCGAAAAGATATCGATTCGCAAAATCCAGCGTGGACATCCCGCTAGCTTCTGTTAGAATAACAGAAAGTAAATGCGAACCGGCAGAATTATACTCCCATTTTTCTCCTGGCTTATGTTTCAATTTTCTGTTGAGCACATACCTCACAGGATCACCAGATACTACCCACTGGTTAAACTCTGTAACAGTGGATTCATCCCATTCAAACCCTGCTGACATGGTCAACAAATGATATATGGTTATTTGATCGAGCTTGGATTTATACTTCGGATATTTTTTGCCAAGGAAATCACTTATGGGCTGATCAACCGATTCAATTAGGCCCTGATCGATGGCGATTCCAACCAATAAAGCTGTCACACTTTTGGTTACGGAACGCACATGATCCAGGCTATCAGAAGAATAGGGGCGGAAGTATTTTTCAGAAAGTATCTTTTCGTCCTTGCTAAAAATCAAACTTCGAATATTTGGAATTTTTTCAGCTTCTTTATTGATCTGAGCAATAGTCGTGGGTTCATTGGCCGATGGTTCATTATTGCGCGTTTTATCTTTAGTGTTATCTCTTCGTTGTTCAGTGCATCCTGCAACAAAAAAAAGAAGAATAAGAGGTGTTATTAATACCTGGTGCATGCCATATTCAACGTTGGAACGATGTAGCTGATTGGCTAAA
Organism: Cyclobacteriaceae bacterium; assembly: GCA_028278585.1. GTDB lineage: Bacteria > Bacteroidota > Bacteroidia > Cytophagales > Cyclobacteriaceae > Ekhidna. The sequence goes on from JANQEC010000101.1 coordinate 1,149, forward strand.
AATCTGAAGATTTTGTGACTTTTTTATTGCCTGGTCAATAATTGGTGTTTAGAAAAAATGAACAAGAAGCTTCCTTGTTTGGTTAAGAGTATTATTAAACCACAAAACCAAAATTATGGATCAGAAAGTACTTGTTACCGGAGCAAATAGCGGCTTTGGGAGAATGATGGTTGATGCGCTATTGAAAAGCAACAATAAAGTGGTGGCGGCCATGCGTGGAGTTAGTGGCAAAAACCAGGAAGCAGCTAATGAGCTGGAAGCAGCAGGCGTGCCAGTTGTAGAAATTGATGTCACAAATGAAGACAGTGTTAACTCTGGAGTGGCACAAGCAATTGAGAAACTAAATGGCCTTGACGTGGTGGTGAACAATGCGGGAGTAGGAGTAGCAGGAATGCAGGAACATTTCACGATTGATGATTTCAAGAAACTGTTCGATGTGAATGTCTATGGTGTTCAGCGGGTAAATAGAGCTGTGCTGCCTCACTTCAGAGGTCAGGGATCAGGTCTTATTATTTACATTTCCAGCCTTCTTGGAAGGATGACTTTGCCTTTTTATGGACCTTACAATGCTTCCAAATGGGCGTTGGAGGCGTTGGCAGAAAATTACCGGGTAGAGCTATCCGGCTTTGGCGTTGATAATTGCATTGTAGAGCCGGGAGGATTTGCAACTTCTTTCTTTGGAAACCTGATGCAACCCAGTGATCAATCGCGAAACGAAAGTTATGGAGATTTCATGAACGCTCCCGAGCAAATGAGTGAGGGATTTGGTGAAGCATTGGAAAACAACCCAGATCAGGATCCACAAAAAGTAGCTGATGCTGTGGCAGACCTTGTGAATGGAACACCTGGAGAACGACCTTTCAGAACGATTGTAGATCATATGGGGATGGGTGATCCATTGAAGGGATACAATGATCAGTTAGAACAAGTAATGCAAGGTGTTTATGGAGCTTTCCAAATAGATGGGATGCTCAAATTGAATTCAGGATCTTAATAAGATCATAAAAAAAGGAGACTTTTGAAAAAAGTCTCCTTTTTGATTTCTTCTTCTTATCTCTCCGGAGGAGTCATATCATTGATCAGGATTGGCTCCCCAAAGCCCAGGTCTTTCATTCGATCAAATTGCGTTTGAGCATCTCCGACCACTAGCCAGATCATTTTATTGGCATCCAGGTATTGTTGTGATAATTCTTTAATTCTATCAATGGTCATCCCTCTCACGATTTCTTCTCTTTTCTTCACATAATCATATTCCCATCCGTAGGCACTGATATTTTGAAGCATTCGAAGTTTGGCCCCCGCCGTTTCAAATGCCCTGGCATTACTCTTAATTAAAAAGCCTTTGGTTGTTTCGAGATCCTTTTCAGTATAGGTTGGTCCGTAATTCTCTAAAATTGATTTTACCGACTGAACAGATTCAAGGGTTACGTTGCTCCGCACACCACTTGCAATTGTGAAAGGTCCTTTGTCCTTAGATCCTGAAAAAAAGGATCCGATACCATATGTGTATCCCTTTCCTTCTCTTAACTCCTGGGTGAGTCGTGAGGCAAATCCTCCTCCGCCAAGAATGTAATTGGCAACAGTTGCTTCATTGTAATCATCATCTGTTACAGCAAGGGCAGGGTATCCAATTCTTAGCACGGATTGTTTTGCGCTAGGTACATCAAAAAAGTACACCTGGGATTTTTGAGGAGCTTCAGGAACCGCAGATCGAAGGATGGAAACTTCTTTGCTTTCCCAGCCACTCTCAAGTCCCTTTAGCGAATTCATAATAGCCGACTGACTCATATCACCAACGACATGCATTCTTGAAATAGAGGGAGACCAATAGTTATTGTAATAATCTTTGAGATCATTCATTGTGATGGAACCAACAGATGAAAGGGATCCCAAAATATTCTTGGATCGAATGTTATCCTCGCCATAGATTAACACGTTGTAAGCATTTTGAGCTATTGAGTTGGGGTTAGCTTCCTGTTGCTGAATTTGACTCATGACTTGCTGTAAGGCCAACGTAAATTCATTTTCATCCCACCTGGGTTCTAAAAGAATTTCTTCAAGAAGATCTATCGTTGCTTCGTAATTTTTTGCTAGAGTATTTCCGGTAATTGTGATACTCTCTTGTTGTGCAAAAACGTTAATATTTGCTCCCAACTGCTCAATTGCTGCCTCTAATTCTTGAGGAGTTTTATTTTTTGTCCCCTTCGTCATCATGCTGGCAAGGAGGTTGGAAACCCCAACTTTATTGGAATTTTCCAATAGCAATCCGCCTTCTACAACAATATTGAATTGTACCAAAGGCACTTCTGTATTTTCAATACCATAAACTTTAAGCCCGTTCGCAAGCTGATCTTCCCATACTTTTGGAACGGTAACTTCAGGAGATTCACCGTATGGTGGCTCCTCACTTCTGTCAAATGTCGAAGGGGTTGGTTCGTAAGTAGCTGCGATAGATGCATCAAAAGTTTCTTCTGCTCCCAGGCGGATCGCTTCTTCAACTACTTCAGCTTTATCCGAACCTTCTAATGCCTGCTCCAGCCTTCCTTTTGGAACAAAGCTGGTTGCAACAAAATTTTTGTCTTTCAAATAGGTATTGTATACGCGCATCACATCTTCAGATGTAACTTTAAGGATGTTTTGAATGTCCTGGTTGATGAATCCCGGATCATCAGCAAAAATATTGTACTGCGCAAGCTGAAATCCCTTACCCAGCACACTTGAAAGCCGGTTGTAGAATTGTGTTTCCTGTCCGGCCTTGATCCGATTCAGATCTTTTTCGGAAATTCCCTCCGTCTCAAATTTTGAAAATGCTGATTGGATTGCTGCCAGTACTTCATCCAGATCTTTTTCCGCGAATGCTCTCACCGCAAGATGCGTTTGACCTGCCAATTCGGAGGTCCTGTTAAACATTCTAACATTAGCAGTCAATTGGTTATCCTCAACCAGCACCTGGTAAAGGGGTGCAGTTTTTCCTTGTGATAGATACCTGGCTAGTACAGCAAGCGGGTAGGAGTTTGGGTGGTAAAGCTCAACCGTAGGCCATGCAAGCGTCAATTCGGGCAGTCGAGCAAAATTATCCTCATGATACAATTTGACCGTTTGCTCAACATTTCCAGCTCGTTTTGTTAAAGGAGATATTTCTTCACTTGCTTTTATCTCATCAAAATATTTCTTCACCCATTCTTTAGCCTGGTTTTGATCAAAATCACCAGAAATCACCAATGTGGTATTGTTCGGAACGTACCAACTATTAAAAAATTCCTTTACATCATCCAACGTTGCGTTTTGCAGGTCTTCCAAAGATCCAATGACCTGCCAATTGTATGGGTGATCCTCAGGATAAAGGTTTTTGTCGATTACGTAGTTCGTGTGCCCGTAAGGTTGATTATCGACTCCTTGCCTTTTTTCGTTTTTCACGACTTGTTTCTCCTTGGCTAATACCGGGTCAGTTACTGTACTAATGAACCAACCAAGCTTATCAGCTTCAGCCCATATCATTTTTTCAAGTGCATCCTTTGGAACTGTTTGGAAATAATTCGTTCTGTCTCGTGAGGTCGATCCATTAGCACCTGAACCTCCAATTCTAGCACTCATCTTGTCAAGTCCGCCTTTTCCCAGATTTTCGGATTCAAGAAATAACAGGTGTTCGAAAAGGTGTGCAAAACCTGTTCTGCCGGTTTTTTCTCGAGCAGAGCCTACATGCGCTGTTAGCGCCACAGCCACCACCGGATCGGATCGATCAACGTGGAAAACCACGTCCAGACCGTTTTCTAATTCAAATTTTTCAAATTCAATGCTAAAATTTGCTTCAGATTCTTGCGAAGGGGGTGTGCATGCAGCAAGACTGATAATAAGCACAAGAAATGTAATTTTTTTATGCATGATTTGGTTGTTTGATGAAGAGATGTGAGAAATGCTGAGTTTTTTGAGTATTTCAAATATACCATTGAGGCAAATGAAGCTTATGCATTTTTCTTGGAATGGTTGATGCAGGCTATGATTGGCGTGTAAAATACTAGAATCGTTGAGCCAATCTAATTCCTACATACTTATGATAAGTAGATTCTGTTGTTTCTCTGGTTCTTCTGTAATAAAACAGAGCAAAATCGAATTTGGTCCAGCTAAGCAAAAGGCCGGCTCTTGTTTGATATACCCATTTTTCGGTTGTCTTTGTAAAGACAGATTCAGGCCCAATGAATCCTCCTTCAATGGTACTATTATATGTGACATACTCGATCCCCGGGCTTATAAAGAAATAACCTTCGTATTGCTTTTGACCTTTGTTGATCCGCCCAATGGCACCATTGTACTGTGTGGATTGATGGATAGGTAGGGTGTTACCTATACGAAAAACAAATTCTTGCCTGGCATGGCCGAACCCGGTTCCAAACGCAATGTTGGATTCAGATAAAACATCTATATCCTTGTTTTCAAAGAGTGTCCTGGCATATTTTCCATAAATATTTATGATGGGTGTATCGTTTATCTGGTAGTCCCAACCAAAGGGGAGCTGCATGCCAAAAGCTTTATGCCAATTGTATTGAAGATCGCCCATCCGTAAAGCGGGACCCATCCATCCAAGCTCGAGCTCAACATAGATGTAAGATTTATTTTTGAGGTAATACTCGTTAGTTGCTGATAAAGTGACCTGACCAGCGTACGGTCTGTCCATTTCAGTAGTGTCTGTCCACCAGAGATGCTTAGCCGTGTAGAATCGATGGTTAAGCACATAGGATCTCACTTTCTTTTCAAGCGAAGGTTTCCATTTTGACGAATCTGTAAGTAACCTATATCTGAGCGCTACCCCCTGACTGTAATACTGATCTCGCGAGAAATTGAGTGTGTATGCATCATTGTCATTTTCTACTTGAAGCTCCCTTTTGAGAGTTTTTTGAGAAAAGGCAGGTTCAATAGCAAGTAACAATGCCACAACCAAAAAGCAATTTTGAATGTTTGATGTTGAACGATGAATGATCATTTGGCAGACCTTAAATTCTCCTGACTCGTCTTTACAATCTTAGTGAGAAGATTGATAAGTGCGTAGATTTTTTCTGTCAGATCGTTTACATCAATCTCAATAATTTGACTTTTCTGGATTAGATAAAGCCAGTATTTTGTTTCCCTGGCTTCCTTCGAGGCTATTGACATCTTTGCTATGAAATCAGGTTTTGGATTGAGCAGCTTGAGCTTCTTGAATATTTGCACCTATAGAAGTCCCACTTTTTAATAATTGTTGTGATAGAACAAACTCATTTTTACTCTTCAATTGTTTATATAACTCGATGATCTGCAGGGCAAACTCTATACTCAGCGCTTCTACCTTATTCTCTTTCACATTCACAATACAACATTAATCAATTAAAATTTCAACAAGGCTCACACACTTCATCTTCGGTTTCGAATTCAATTGTTGTGTGGTTGATTCCCAATTTTTCAAGCTTTTCTTTTGTTTCTGCTTTGATGATCTCAAGCTGTTTTAAGGATTGATCATTCTCCACCACGAGGTGAACAGACAAAATATTATAACTTCCGTCCATTGTCCAGGAATGACAGTCATGAAAACTCTTTACTCCCGGAATACCTAGTAGTTCAGAGTGAATTTTTTTCATATCAACATTTGAAGGGGTTCCTTGAAGAATGATTTGGAAACTCTCTCGAAGATTTCTATATATGTTATAGAGGATAAAGACTGATATTAAAACCGATAGGATGGGATCGATAATTGGTAAATCAAAAAAATGCATCACAATTGCACCAATCAGTGTAGCGGCCCAACCAAGAACATCCTCAAGTAGGTGTGTAAAAACTGCCTTTTCATTTATAGAATGCCCTTTGCTTAGACGATAGGCAGCCAGGCCATTTACAAAAAGGCCAGCAACAGCTAATATCATCATCCCACCTGTGTTGGGATACACCGGATTCAAGAGCCTCGGTATCGCTTCTGATACAACGAAAACGGATCCAATTACCAGGATAATAGAGCTCACCAATGCACCAATCACGGTTAATCGCTTGTAACCATATGAAAATTTGTTGTCTCTTTTCTTTTTTGAAGCCTTGGCGAAATACCATGAAATCCCAAGCGTGAAACTATCGCCGAGATCATGAATTGCATCTGAAATGATCGCAACACTATTTGTGAGTATCCCACCTATAATTTCTATAACTGAGAAAAGGAGATTTAGAAAGAATGCAGCTTTGATATTGCCTTCAGAATGGTCATGATGGTGATGAGAATGTGAATTCATCTTTTACAATAGGTTCTATCAAATGATCAATTGTTTTCCACTTGATGCAGCACTTTGGATAAAGTTGGAGACTATATAAGTAGAAACAAAATTTAACTAGAGATGAAACACTTTGGAAAACTTATAC
>JANQEC010000249.1 GCA_028278585.1 Cyclobacteriaceae bacterium
GTTTCTTGGGCAAGGACCTTGCAGTTGTTGAGCTCCTACCGGTGCCAGAAGTATGGCAAGAAGTATTGTGATCAATAGCCTGGGCATCTTATATGATGACATCTTAAAAGTTGGTTGCCCTAAAGGTAGGCTATATTACCTGAGTAATCGGATGATCAAAATTCCTTCCTTGTATACATTCGTTGATGTGTCAGTGCCCAGCTTTTGCCATAGTCAGTTGATAGATACGATGAGAATTCAAAGTTGTCATCATTCATCATTTTCATCATGTACCTGGATTGAAGTCGTTTCTTTTCTTTGTCTCTGAACCAATAGAACACGATCTCATCTTTTGAAAGAATCCCATCATACGTTAAGAAACCACCATGTTCGGAATCCATTGCCACCATTTGTAGGGCAGTTGAATCTATTAGTGTAACAATGGATTCTCGTGCATATGGTTTACCCTTGTAAATTCCCCTATAAGAAAGTGAAATCCCACAACCTTCGATGGCCGGTTGAATGGTAGAAATACCTGTGTTGTTTTCATACACATCAGGAGCTGTTCGATCTGTGGTGCTTACCATCCAGCTGCCTACGAATTGTTTTAAGAAAGAGTAATTATTGTCGATGCAGGTGTAATCATCAAGTAGCAAACCTGAAAGATCCCATGTTTTAATGGAGTTGTCAACCCCTTGTGAGGAAACCAGGAATCCATTTGAATAAGAAATTCCTGACACATATGCATTTTGACCATTTGCTGCTTTGAATTCATGGATCATTGTGCCGTCCAACTGCCAGATCCTGATATAACCATCGGAACCTGCTGAGAAGAACTTTAAATCATTATCGAAAAATTTCAGATCATTAACCATTGCGTATTCTCCGCTGTGAGCTTCGAAAATACTGATCAGGTTTCCTTCTAAATCCAGTATCGAAATTTTACCGTCACGATGCCCTGCAATGATCAGATTGTGGTCCGTGGAGATCGCAATTGAGCGGATACCTGAGTCATGAGCGGAAAGAGTCCGAATCAAGTTGCCATTAAAATTCCATATCTTGATGGTTTTATCAAAACTGCCTGTCAATAGCCAACCTTTCTCCTCAACAAAAAGCACATCATTCACCTGTTGCGTATGTTCCAATTGGTGCAAGAGTTGTCCTTTTCTGTTCCATATTACAGCAGTCTTATCCCGGCTTGCTGTAGCTAATAATTCAGTAGATTGATCAGTGTTGATCACTCCATTTGAATGCCCTTCAAGTGTGGCAAGTATTTTACCGGTAAGATCCCAGAGAATGGCTGTATTGTCATAAGAACCAGTAAGGATTGTTGATTTGTCTTCATCATAAGATACAGATGAAACCGGCTGGACGTGACCCTGGAATCGCCTAAGTAATTGTCCATCTGGTGTCCAAATAGTTCCTGTGGAGTCCTTACCAGCTACAAAAATGAGCTCGTTTTCTTCATCGTATGCAACACTGTAAGCTGTTTGAGATAATGAAATTTCGGTCTCAAGTACCTGGGCGTATAGTTGATTAAAGTACGTGAACAGTATGGCTAACACAACAATTCTTCTTTGCATCGTAAAAAGTTTACTAATTAATGAAGCTAAGAAAGGATCACACGTTATACGGTGGGCACCAATTCATGAATGGTAGATTCTTTAAATGGAGTCACGAAATGATGAAGGGGTCGTTCCGGTATGCCTTTTAAAAGTCCTCGTGAACGAATTTTTGTTATTGAAGCCTACCGACATGGCAATGCCGAGGAAATTAAGATGCTTGTATTGCGAGTTTAGAAGCATGCGTTTTGCTTCATCGATCCTATAAGAGTTGATAAGGGAAGTAATACTGCAGTTGAATTCTTCATTGACTACTATTGACAAATACTTGTTATTTGTGCCAAGCTCTTTGCATAATTTTCTGCTACTTAAGGTGCTATCAGTGAAAAGTTTTTCGTCATTCAAAACCCGCATGAGCCGAGTTTTCAGCTGAGTCTTCAGTTCATTTGAAAGGAGCGTATTTTGTCCTGTTCTGGGCTTCATAAATCCGGTTTCCTTCAGCGCTGCGTACCCAACGAAATGAATCAGCAATGAGAAAGTCACCGCTGTGTTTACCTGGATGGTATAATGATGATACGTTCCTTTCATCACGATCAATTCAGAGATCAGAAATACGATTAGAAGTATCAAAAAAAGATAACAGTAGTTTCTCAGCCATTCATTCTTTTTGGCTTTTGCATTTTTTATCAATCGTATGGCACTTAAAACATACACGAAAGTGAGCAACCATAATAAAGCTGCCAACTCCATGCTTAATGGATAAAGGCTATGGGCTTCCGTGTGAGTAAAGAGGATCCGAAGTTTTTCCCCGGCTGGTGTTTGATAATACGGAAGCATAATCCCTGACACAACAAGAAATGGAATAAAATGCAGGAGGTCTGACCAGCTGAGCCTGGCTTTTGAATCCACCTCAAACCGAACCATTTGAAACAGCAGTGGAGGGACCATGAAAAGAACAGGGAGATATATCCCAATTAAATGCGGATACTTATCCAGGTATCTTTCAAACACGAAAAATTGAAATAGAAAATATCCCGACGAAATGATCAATAAGGCAATTAGAAACTTCCGGGCCTTTTGTGTTTTACCTGCCAGCGAAAACGCAAGGAATAGACCCTGAAATGTTCCTAACAGGTATAAAAGAGGAATAATCTTCACAACCGTAGAAAATTGTCAATCATCTGAACTTTTTATTTCATTAAGCTGAGTTCTTAGCTCTTCATACCGGTCATACGCATCTTTTCCGGGTATCTGATCCGCGCGGTTTAACATAAAATACAGGTAAGAGATCTGGTCAAGGATCATTGGCTGCATGTAAATTCCTTCGGCTGTATTCAATTTAACAAGGGCCGCAGTGATCTCTTCTTTTTCCGCGTCTGAAGCTTTTTTCTTCCGTTTAGAAAGATCGTTTTCAAGTTTCCTTCCTTCAGTGAGTAGATCCCTCACTTTGGTTTGAAGCTCTACCTGCTTGCTGATGTCTTCTTCAGTCACAAGGTCCGGGTTGTTGCGTGGGTCCATTTTGATATCTACCGTTTGAGTTAGACTGGTTCCATCCACATTTAATGTGATCTGGTATGGGCCAGGCTTTACCATTGGTCCGCCCTGATATCTTCGGTTCTTTTGTTTGTGCCATGGACCTGTCATTGTCATGTTCCACCTGAACCGATTGAGACCTTTCTTAGCCTTCAATGACCTGTTCACAAAGTACTGAACATTGTTGGTGCTCATGTCAGATATCACTTCAGGAGAGAATTTGGTTTTGCTTGTGTCGCTGACAAAAGCGGTTACCACATTTCCATCAGCATCTTTGATTTCCATCCGAACAGGAACTCCGCCTTTAGGAAGATAGTAGTCGATCAGAACACCTGCACTTGGGTAAGAGGGGTCCGAACTGCGGCCCCTGGCGCGATACCTGATGGTTTCTGAAGGCTTAAACAAAGTTGCTGCTGTGATGTTGGAAAAGTCATTCTGTCTCAACGCATCAATCTTATCCAACATCCAGAAACCACGGCCCATTGTTGACATAACAATATCTCCACGATGAATTTTTAGATCCGTTATTGGGGTTACAGGCATATTTTGTTGAAAAGGCTTCCAGTTCGCACCATCATCAAATGAGACAAATACCCCGTATTCTGTTCCGGCAAACAACAGGCCTTCCCTGACCGGATCTTCCCGTACTACCCTGGTAGGAAAATCTGAAGGAATGCCATTGGTGATCAGCTGCCAGGATTTACCATAATTTGTGGTTTTATAGATGTATGGTTTAGAATCACCCAATTGGTATCGTAAAACGCTGATGTATGCCTTTGCAGGATTGTGGGGAGAAGGTTCTACCGCGTCCACGCGGCCACCGGATGGCAATTTGGAAGGTGTTACGTTTTGCCAGCTTTCACCACCATTTTGACTGACATGTACTGGGCCGTCGTTTGCACCTACCCAGATCAAGCCTTCTGTGATTGGTGATTCCCGAATGGAATAAATGGTACTATAAAATTCTTCTCCGGTAATGTCCCTTGTGATGGGAGAGCCTGAGATCACCTGCTTGTCGGACTCAAAGGCTGTGAGGTCAGGAGAAATGGTTTCCCATGATTTGCCATCGTTGGTTGTCTTGTGCACAAACTGAGAGCAATGGTATACAACATCGGGGTTGTGAGGCGAAACATGAATCGGTGAAACACGCTGGAAACGGTATTTCAGATCCTTTGGGTTGTGTCCGTAAATGTTGGAAGCGCCTACGTAGAACTGCATTTCTGTCCCTGTCTCCTTATTGAAAACACCAAACCTTCCCTTGCAATTGGAATAGACAATGTTTGCATTTCCGGGTTTTGGAACAGCTGGTCCGGTCTCACATCCTCCTGTGTTGATAATGTAGCCAATGCCAGCTTTTTGAATGCTGTAGGGTGCCATGGTGGGTACCGCCACTGTTGAGTAGTTGTCTTGCTGTCCGCCATAGACCCAGTACGGGTATTGATCATCAACCTCGACCTGGTAGATCTCCGCCGTTGGCTGATTGAATTGTGTCGACCAGGTCTTGCCGCCATTGTGCGTCACGTTGGCACCTCCGTCGTTCGCCTGGATAAACAAATCAGGATTGTTTGGATTGATCCACATGTCGTGGTTATCTCCATGCGGCGGGCGCATGCGTTTCCAGGTTTTTCCTCCATCAGTGGATTTGGTATAGCCAGTGGCCAAGGCATAAACTACTTCCGGGTTTTTAGGATCAATCCGTATGTTGTTGTAGTAGAAGGGTCTTGTTCGAATAACATTGGCACTTGAAACCAACCTATAAGAATTTCCCTGATCCACAGACTTGAACAGCCCGCCTTCTTTGCCTGGGGCTTCAACCAGCGCATAGACAATTCGTGAATCGGCGGGTGTGACACCTACATCAATTTTCCCAATCAGGGAAGTAGGTAATCCTTTCATTGCTTTCTCCCAGGAGGCACCACCATCAAGGGATTTGTAGATCCCACCTTCTTCTGGTTTTCCGCCACTGATGATCGTCCAAGGTTTCCGTTCTACTTTCCATGCCGAAGCAAATAAGGTCTCCGGGTTGGAGGGTAAAAACTCGATATCGGAGAAACCAACCTTATCAGAAATAAATAATACTTTTTGCCAGGTCTTGCCGCCGTTGGTGGTTTTGTAGATGCCTCGCTCGGGATTCGCTTTGAATGCATTGCCGACAACAGCTACATACACGATGTTGTGATTCAGCGGATGAATTCTGACTGCTCCGATCTGCCCCGCCTTTTCTAAGCCAATTGCCTCCCAGTTTTCTCCTCCGTCAATGGATTTGTACATACCTCTTCCTTCAATGACATTACTTCTGATTCCATCTGAACCGGTACCAACATAGACCACATTGGGGTCGTTCTGAGCCACCGCAATAGCACCGATCGATGGCGTTGAGAAAAACCCATCGGATACATTCTTCCAGGTAGTACCGTAATCGTCGGTCTTCCAGACTCCACCTCCTGTGGCACCCAGGTAGAAGGTTGCCGGCTGTGATGCTATACCGGCAACAGCTGTCACTCTACCACCTCGATAGGGTCCCAGGTTTCTGTATTTAAGTGCCGAAAAGTCCTGAGCGAGGACAAATGTGGAGATTAACAATAGGAATGTGAGGCTAAAATATTTCATGGTTGTTGTGTCTAATGTCTAATAATAATGCCGAACGCTAATTCTTCAGAACCAGGTGGAACTAATCTACGTAAGAATTAAACTTCCAACAAGTGGAGTTTTTTAGAAATAAAAATTGGTATGCTGTACGGTTTTAACAAGTGATAGCATAAGCAGCGCCCGAATGTCGGTAATGTCTGTATGCACGTCAGGATCATCGGTACTGTTGCTGGTGAGTTCTGTACATCTGTGGGAATCGCTTGTACAGTTGCCGGAGAGTCTGTACCTCTATCGGGATTGTCTGCTAAGTGGTCGGGGATGTTCGTACTGCAGTTATTAGTGTATCAAAAATTACTGTTTGACTGTTAAATTGCAGTAAATTGTAGTTTTTAACTACAATTATGTGTAGGAGTCGATTTACTTCGGTCCTTTGCTGGAGGGTTTTCCGGGTTATTTATTCTTTGGCTATTTTGGTAAAACCGATGCCTTTTTTGCTGAGTATTTGTAACAAATAAATTCCACTATTCATGAAACTGAGATCTAGTGAGTGGCTTCTCTGTGTAATTTCTCGTTTTGAAGAATGAATCAATGAACCATCCAGACTGTATATTTTAAGAAAATAAGATTCATGGAAGTTGTCGGACTTGATAGTTAATCTGTCATTTAAGGGATTGGGAAAAAGAGTGAAATGCTCATTAAAAAATTTCTCTTGTAAACCAAGCGGTTCTATGGTAAACATTTTTTCCTGACTAAAGGAAGAACCCCGGAACGTATTGTCTATGGCTTGTACTTTCCAAAAATAGTTTCCTGGTTGCAGCTCAATACTGAAATTGACTTGAGAGCCTACATTACCTTCCTTAACTACTTTTCTCAAACCATCTATTCTTGATTGTGACGTGATTATCGTATCGGTTTCCGTTCTTAGATGTATGTTATAAGTAAGACCTGTTTGGATGGTTTGATCATCGCTTGAAGGGTTCCACGACAGTAAGCCTATTTGTTCAGAGTTTTAGTAAAATAGAACTTGCAGATATTTCCACCTGTACCCATTGTTTCAGGTCTTTCGAATTTGAAACCATGCTTTTCCGGTTTGATCGCCTTCATCCATAATGTATCAAAATCACAAAATATAGGCATTAGTTCTTTTGCCTTATTTGCAGTTAGTAGTTTGCAAAAGAAGCATTTTTTTACTTCAAGTAAATAGGCCTGATTGTCATCTTGCTTTCTATAAAACTCAAAGCTATCACCGTATTCATTTTCTTTTTGCTTTGAAACTTCTACTATGTCATTAAAAGGATCTGATGAAAGGTTTAAGAATTCTTCAGTTTGATCGGTGACAAACGAGAGACTGTCTACAAAGGCATATCGAATTGCCTGGAGAGATTTATCTAAGGACATTTTTTCTTTTAAATACCGAAGTGCAGCAATGACAATAGCGCAGGTTTCTATATGCCTTACAGAAGCTTCATCGGTTGCTAATGCTAAATTTTCCTCCACCAACTCTCGTGAAAGTTTTTGAAGAGCAGCTTTGTCCAATGTGAATGATAACTCCTGTTTCAGTGAATTCATTAATTGTTCGAAGAAAAACTCAAAGTATTTAGATTCATTTTGCATCATAACTTTCTTTTGGTCTCAATACAAAAATCGAAAGTTGTTTACTGAAAAAAATTGCCAAATGACAAATTGATCAGCTCTGCTCTTTTCTTATTCTACTAAGAGAATATTGGGTGATACCTAACATCGAAGAAAGGTCTTTTTGTGTAGTTCTTTGCAATAATTCGGAATATTCAAATAGTTCATCGTATCGTTCCTTCGCGCTTTTACTTTGAAAAGAAGCTATTACATTGGAGAGTTTAATGAAGGCATATTCCCAATTTTTTCTTAGAAACTCTTGCCAGGCAGGATATTTTGATAGCAGCTTCTCCATTTTAACACGTGAGATGGTAAGGATTTCACTATCTTCAATAGCTTCAATAAAAAAGCTGGTGGGTTGACCTAAAGTATAGCTTTCGAGTTCGGTGAACAGAATTCCTTCAAGTGCAAACCAGTGTGTAAACTGAACACCATCCTTGATAAAATAGATTCGAAATGCTCCTTTATTGACATAAAAATAGTTGGAGCAGATTTGATCTGCCGATAAAACCTTCTCTCCTTTTTCAATTTTCTTGTATTTGAAAAATGCGGGTAGTTCTGCCGGGTCAATATCAACCTTATTGATAGTCTGCTTAATGCTTTCAAAGAGTCCATCAGTAATCATAACTAAATTATGGCTTTATCGAATGTATCTGGACAAGGGTGTATCGCATTGATTATCTTCGATTTAAATACGATAATTACCTAACACGTTCAATCAAATATACGGCTCCTGATTTTTATTAAACTGTTTTTAAACTGACTTTGAAGATCTCCTGATCAAATTGTATGCCCACCGATAATGGCTTGAAGTACTGGCTCTCAAGTAGGTTGCCAGTGAAGATGAGCCTGTCCAAGCATAACGTTTTTTTTCAAACAACTCGTCTTCGGTATGCTTACTAATCAGACCATGAACTTTCTCATGCGAATCGCTTAGGGCCTTTTTAACTTTCTGTAATGAGTCCTTCTGATGAAGTTTCCAGATATCTCTATTCAGTTGCTTCGTGTCTTTCCAGGTATATCCTTTTGCTGGCATGTCTGGTTTCTCTCCATTCATACCTACTTCATACCAATTGAGGAGCATAAGGTGCCAATGGTGGAGGTGTGCCAGGACATCACGAATGTTTCGGTTCATCGTTCCGGGTACAAAATCTGAACCCTGTTTTTTAGGAGAAAAGGATTCAATCAGGTCATGAAGTTTTTCAAAACCTTCCTCACTTTGCTGCAGTAGTTCTTTTTGATTTTTAGGTACTGGCAAGAGTCTAAAGATCTACCACCCAACCCCGTAATCTTCGCCAAAGTTGCTGCTGCCACCCCAGAAGCTACCATTTTCCCAATCGAAGAAAATCGCATTGATGGGTCCCGATGTGCGTTCTCTTATTTGTAACTTATAGCCCATGGCTCTCAGTTTCTTGCGCACATAATCTGGTGTATCTTCCCGGATGAGCAGTCTCCCTGGTTCGATTTCGTGTTGGTCAAAAGAACCACGCATCTGGTAGCTGTTGATATTAGCCGCTTCTGCAGCCTCTTGCACATTCATATCAAACTCTACCATGTTGAGAAAAAATTGCAATAGGTTCTGATCCTGGGAATCACCGCCCTGGACAGCAAATGAAATGAATGGTTTTCCATCTTTCAAAGCGAGTGTTGGAGTTAATGTTGCTCTTGGACGTTTTCCGGGTTCGATCACATTGTAAGGATTTTCGCTTTCGTCCAACACAAAACTTTGAGCTCGTTGGCTAAGACCAATGCCCGTATTTCCGGCGATCACTGCCGGTACCCAACCGCCACTTGGTGTGATGGACACAATCCAGCCTTCTTCATCTGCTGCCTGAATAGACGTTGTACCAGAGTAGATGGCCGTTTCGGTTGGAAATTCAGAAGGCACCTGAATGCCTGGGACGTATCCCACTTTCTTCATGTTTTCCTCATTTGACCAGCCGTCGATGTACTTAAGGAACGGATTATCACCTTCCTGGAATTTATACGGATCACCAGGTTTAACATCCGGATTGTTTTTTTCCCAATTGATTTCTTTTAGTCGTTGTTCAGCATACTCCTTCGATAGCAGTCCATCCATTGGCTCAACAGGGGGGTAATAGGGATCACCGTAATAAAAGTCACGATCCGCAAATGCCAAATTCATCACCTGGTAGAGTGCATGTATGTAGTTGACAGAGTTGTACCCCATGGATTTCACATCCAGTTTTTCCATCATATTTAGTGATTGGAGCATGACCGGGCTTTGCACCCAGGAGGTGAGCTTGTACACATCAATGCCTTTGTAGTTGGTCTTGACAGGCTCTTCGATGTATACCTGCCAGTTGGCTAAATCTTTCTTAGTGATCAATCCTCCTTGCTCTTTGACTCCTTTTACAAAATCGTCCGCAATGTCACCTTTATAAAAGCGATCATAGGCAGCATAGATGGCTTCTTTCCTGCTTTTTCCTTTTTTCAGAGCATTTTGCTCCGCTTCAACCAATTTGGAAAGAGTGTTGTAGAGATCCGTTTGCACGAATATTTCTCCAGGATTGGGTGCTTCACGCTCTTCTCCGGCATTGGTTAAAAATACGTTGGCGGATGGTGGCCATTTTTTTATTTCATCTTTACTCCCCTCAATACGATTTGCGGTCTGGGCCTCAATCGGATAACCTTGAGCCATTTCCATTGCAGGTGCCAAAACATCCTGGAGGCTCATTTCACCATATTCTGCCAGCATAGTCATTAGCCCGCCTGGTGTACCTGGGGTGACAGCTGCCAATGGTCCGAATTGAGGTGGATATTTATAGCCTTCTTTTTTGTAGAATTCTGCAGTCGCTCCGGATGGAGCAACGCCTAGCGCATTGATGCCAATAACTTTTCCGGTTTTTGGATTGTAGATGAGTGCCTGTGTTTCACCACCCCAGCTAAGTACATCCCACATGGTACTGGTCGCAGCAAGCATGGCACAAGCTGCGTCTACAGCATTGCCGCCCTGACTAAATATCATCGCTCCGGCCGTGGCACCTAATGGCTTACCGGTAATGGCCATCCAATGCTTGCCATGCAAGACGGGTTTTTGAGTGTTTTGTGCAAAAACAGTTAAAACAGAAAATAGGGAGAATAGTAATGTAAATCGTTTCATAGCGCTGTAAGGTTAGAATATACAAGTTAGGGATAATCTCTAAATTGGGACAATGCAATATGATGTAAAACACCCCAGGAATACATGGATGGTCTTAAAGATGACTGGCACAAGGAGAAAGGACATTGCTTGCTACAGGAAGATACCGTGTCAAGCACGGTATGACAAATAGAAAATCGCCTGGTTATGTTATCAATGAGACAGCCTGGTTATGCAATGAATGAGATAGCTCGGTTGCGTAATCAATGAGACAGCTTGTTTATGTAATGAGACAGCCTGGTTACGTAATCAATGAGATAGCCTGCTCTGTCATGCCTGACTTGATCAGGCATCTTCCACAAACATGCATAAGCACTGATACTTCGTGGGACAGAGATTTAGGAGTTATGGAAGATACCGTGTCAAGCACGGTATGACAAATAGCGAATAGCTTGGTTAGGTAATCAATGAGACAGCCTGGGTTTGTCATGCCTGACTTGATCAGACATCTTACGCGATTTTTAAAAGTGCATTTCAAGTATAAATGTAAGTTGATGACTAGATGTATATCGTTGAATTCGGTTTTTTTCTGAAACAGTAGGTTAGTTTGTTTTAATGGCCTACCAAGAATACTATGTCTACATTTTAACGAACTACTCAAGAACTGTCTTGTATACTGGAGTCACCAACAATCTCGAAAGAAGGGTCTATGAGCATAAGAGAAAATTTGACCTCAAGTCATTTACATCTAGGTATAAGGTTGATCTTCTTG
Organism: Cyclobacteriaceae bacterium; assembly: GCA_028278585.1. Classification (GTDB taxonomy): domain Bacteria; phylum Bacteroidota; class Bacteroidia; order Cytophagales; family Cyclobacteriaceae; genus Ekhidna. The sequence continues at coordinate 11,171 of JANQEC010000249.1, forward strand.
TGTGGTTTGAAACTCACAATGATGTTAATAAAGCAATACAAAGAGAAAAACTTATAAAGAAATGGAAGAGAAAGTGGAAAGAAGAATTGATCAGTAAGGAGAATCATGATTGGGAGGATCTTTCAAAGAATTGGTATTAGAGGTGGAATAGCTTGCTCTGTCATGCCTGACTTGATCAGGCATCTTCTACAAACATGCATAAGTGCTGATACTTCGTGGGACGGAGATTTAGGAATTA
>JANQEC010000262.1 GCA_028278585.1 Cyclobacteriaceae bacterium
TTTTCTTGCCAAAGTGCTCAGCTTGTTGATGATACACCTCAGTTTGATGAGAGTGTGCTGACTGAATCTGGATTGGCCATACAGGAAGAGCATCGCCAATTGCGAGCTCAAAGGTTACAGCTTCAAGCACAATTGGAACAGATTCAAGCCCAAAAGCAGCAAAAGCAGGCAGTTTATGCACAATCTAAAAATTGTGCTCGTCAGTCTTTATGCCAAGAGAAGGAAGCTATTGCTGCTTTGGAGGCCTCAATTAATGAATCTTTATTGGAAGGTGATGAATCCACTGCCCGGAAACGACGAATTGGTAGTGAATCTCTTTATAATTATTGAGATTCTTTTGCTCATTTACACCCTGTTTTGGAAGAGCTTGTTTTTCAAGAGTGCGACGAGAAATGGACATCAACACCTACTGAGACTTTTGTAGGTGAAATACCACCATTAGAACGTACTTTGTCTCGTATTCGCACTGGTTTCTCTGATCCATCTGTTCATGTTACTAGCGATGCCGGTGAGTCCCCTAATGCAGAAATTCCACCACCACCTTTTCCAGGTGGCCCTCCTTCTTACCATACACAGGAGGATAGTCAACATCAGCTAAATGGTGAATTTTATGCAACTAGTGAAAAGGAGCAAGTTTGTTTTATGGCTCCTGAACCATCAGTTCAAGGGAATTGGGGTAATGGTGATGGTAACACTATGATGGATTGTATGATGAAACTTTTTGAGAAACAGCTCGAAAATCAGAAAGTTCAGATAGAGGCCCAAAAGCTTGAGAGTCGACAGACTCAAGAAGCCCATTTAAAGGTTTTTAAAGATTTGTTACAACAGCAAAATGATAATCAATTGAAGCAAATTGAGAGAAAATCCCGAGGTGGTGACATTCCTTGTGGTGTCAAGAGAATGCCCACTTATGATGGGATTAATTTAGCCAAATTAGGAGAATTTTTTGATGATTTCATGGAATGTCAAAAATTAGGCAAATGGACTGAAGAGGAAGCTTTGGATCGA
>JANQEC010000329.1 GCA_028278585.1 Cyclobacteriaceae bacterium
TGCACCACGGCACGGTGAAAGTCCGCCGCAACGGCGACTAGGCGCGGCGCGTTTGTCAATAGTTTCCGGCCAATGACTTCCAATTGCTGGATCTACTCCGAGAATACTAAAAAGATTACTAGACGCAAATGTGACGGTAAGATCTTCTGGCGGTTTTCCATCCCCACTTAAGTTGTATCTACCTCCGTCTCGGTACACTGCAATTCCTTCAATGCTTGTCAATTCCTTTTGCATATCCAGGAATTCCGGATGCGACAAGTATCCTTTCTCCTCACCCTTTATTGAATGTATTCGAACCAATTGATTCGAATCCTTGAAAGGCAACGGTGAAAGCAATAAAGCATTAATGTAACTGTAGACTACAATACTGGTGCTTGTAGCAATTGCAATCGTAAAGACGATCACCGCTGCGATTGCTGGTCTTTTTCTTATTCCTCGAAGCGATGTTTTAAGATTCAGTAGTGTATTCATTTCGTTTCGGTTAGTTTTTAACCATGCTTTCCATGAGCGTCTGAGCACGCTCATCCAATTGTCTGGCCTGGCTATTGAGATCCATTTGAATTTCAAGTACCATCTCTGGGGTAAGGTCTGGAGGTGGAGCATGATCATGGTCATGATCATGACCATGCGGGTCAGGGTGATCATGATGATCCACTTCGTGACCAGGAACATCAACAATTGAAGATTCCCAATCGATGTAGTCTTGCTTTAAGACAGCTAAAGAATCCTTTAAATAGATTTTGTCTTCTCGTAATGAATCTAGCAAAGAATTCATCAGTAGGATTTTCCCGGCAACCCTGTTATTCAGCTTGATCGTTGATTCATGTATCTCTATGCTTTGAAGGATCAGCTCATTTTCTTTGGACGGAGCACATGAAAAAACAAACCCACAAATGATAATATAGGCTAACTTGATTCTCATGACCGAATAACTGATGCGTTGGTGAGAATGAAGACCAGGTGCCCATAGTCGCTTTTGTTGAGCTTCAAACCCAGATATCTGCAAGGAAATTGCACCAAAAGATTAAGTATCGGATTGGTAACCACTAGAAATAGTTGTTTTAGCTAACCATGCAATAGTATTGCATTTACATTCTGAACGCAACATTGTTGCATATAATTACATGAATGGCACTTATATCAAATATTACCAGAACACTCTTTGAGTGGTTTGAGGAATTGTACACCGCACTATAAGTTCTATTTTGGATACATGAACTCATTTAATTGACGTCCAAAGATTCGGTTGAAGTGTTCAATGGATTCAAAATTATAAGTTGCTACAACTGAATACAATGTATCAGCATCTGCCTTTTCATTTTCGCGAAGAAATTCAATCGCCCTCTCAGCAAAAATTTCCATGTCAACACTCGTCTCGTTAGTGCCTATTGTTACATGACGTAACTCGGGAGCTTTCCCTTTTTCTATTACTTTGATAAAGGCCACAATTCCTTTGCTGAACATAATCCATTAATTTGTGTCTAACATAGTTTATCATCCACCGGACGAAAGACGGACTTTAAGCAATGAGAACAAAGTAACCATTCTGCAACATTTCAGGGTCTCGAAAATTCAGTCAAAAAAGGGCAACCAGCGGCCTGGATTTTACTCCAAACCACTGGCTAAATTAACCTTGCCCGCTATTGTGCTCATTGAATCGTTGCTTTCGCTATCAGTCCCCAAATCTGAAATGTATTGCTAGTACCTGGTTCTTGAAAAAACATTCTTAGATCAGAATCAGTTGCACTTCCCAATCTGATATGAGCTTCAGAAGAACTTATCTTGTAAAAATGTAAAGTAGCAATGCCTGTATTGTTATTGAGCTCATACGTAACACCTGATGGCGAAAAATAAAAGACCTGATCCTCGCCCGAAGTTCCGTTTTGAATAATGTATGAGTCACCCTCGGCAACAGGTTGTGCAAAATGGTACTCTATTCTTTCTCCACTACCGTTTCCAATGGTCAATACTGTATTGTTCTGACTTAGTATGGCATCAGTACCAACGCTGTTAAAATCGTCATTACCTGTTAGATAATTCTCTGCCGTGTTGAATTCAATGACCTTCTCTGAAGCCTTTCCGTTTACAGTAGCGATCGCCTTAATATACAAATTTGTACCAGGCTCTCTATAATATACATTGTTAACAGGACGTCGTTCTAGTGAAACAATATCGGTAAAATCGGCATCTCTTGCTGCAACAATTTCAATATCATAAGAGACGGGATAAGGATCACCCACTGTTAGTGATGAGGAAATTTGAAAGTCAAAGGGTTGACTATCAATTTCCGCTGTAATTGATGGTTCGGGTAAGGCAATTGTAGTTGCATTTATTGCTTCTGAATAAATGATTTCATCACCGGCACCAGGAGTGAAGATATTAATCCTAATTCTGCAAAAGTATTGTTGCCCAGGGATTAAGTTACTGACCGTTTTACTGGTAGATGTTGCATTTATCTCCGCTTCCTGCTGTGACCCGCTCATGAAAGGATCTATATCCTCTAAAACAGCAAAGTCTTGAGTTTTAGATATTTGCAAATAATAGTCTGTGAAGTTTGACTCTCCTGATACCAGAGTGTAGTTAACTGTAAAGAATGTAGCGCCTATATCAGAGGCCGAAGAAATAGTAGCAGAAGCTTTCGCTGGTACGGATGAAATGGTTACCGATTTATTGGTGGCACTCATTCCCCCTTCTCCATGTGCAGTGAGTGTAACAGTGTAGGTTCCCGTTTCTGAATAAGTGTAAGTAAAAGGATTGATTTCAGAAGTCTCATCTACATTGGCGGTAGTACCATCTCCAAAGTCCCATTCTACTGAGGTATAGTCGGTTGATAAATTTGTGAATGTTACTTCATTTTGTTCAATGGATGTAACCTCAAATTCTGCTATTGGACCTGCCAGATCTTCAGAATCATCTCCACAACCAAACATTAAAATTAGGGCGAAGCTTATGATAGCAATCTTTGTTTTCATCTTTGTTTACGATTAACTTATGTTAAGTTAAATTTTCAATTGCGACTCAAAATTGAGTCAAAATGGTCCCTCTAATCACAATTATTCGCTGACCCCGAGCTTTTCGAAGTTGAGTTGGCAATTCGCTCTGTTGAGTTCGTTCTGGCTAATTGAGTGAAAATCAAAACTCTAAAATCAGGTCAGGTTTTGCTGCAGTCCTGCTGAAAATTAAGTTGAAGAATATTTGAAGTATGTCCACTCAAATCCACTAAATTTTGAGCGTCTACGCATGATGGGGATCTACCTCAGTATTTAGGCTTTGTATTGCTACCTGCAGGCATTGGCTAAAAAGAAAAACCCCGATTTCTCAGGGTTCTACTCGATCACTCAAATCGACTATGGAAGTGCCATTATTTTTTAATCAACCTGGAAGAGAATCTTCCCGCTTCTGTTTCAATGATCACGTTGTAGTTCCCTGAAGGAAGGTGTGCTGCACTTATCGAAAGCAACCTATTCTCCTCATCTGTCAGTATCAATTTTTTGACAGTCTTTCCAAAACCATCAATCACCCTCAGGCTACCAACCATAGCCTTAGGAAGAAGTATTAGAAAATCATCGTCGATGACAGGATTAGGATGAATCACCAGCTCCTCATTCAGTAGTTTTTCCAAGGCCACCCAAACGATTGGAGAATAATCAAAGGCTCCATCATAGTCGGTTTGTTTCAACCTGTAGTAAAGGATATCACTTATTTTGTCAGAGGGTGTAAATACTTCCTGATAGTGTCGAATTTCTGAGGAGTTGCCAGCTCCCTTAATTGTCATTATCTCTTTAAAGTTTGTGCCGTCGGAGGATTCTTCTATTGTAAAAAAATCATTATTAATTTCTGCTGCAGTAGCCCACTTGGCTACTATCTGGTTTCTTTTTGAGATCACCTCCCAGCTTACCAGCTCAATCGGTAAAACTGGATCGCTACATGAACCTCCTGAACAGCTGGAAGGGGGGGAGTCTGTAGCACCAAAAAAGGATCCGGTGTTGGTTAGAGTTCCTGAGCTTTCAATATTTCCAGTACCAGTGATTGTTCCCTGACTAGAAACATTGTTGCTTCCTACATCGATACTGCCATCAACAGTAACGGAGGCGGACAGGTCATTGACTTCAAAATTCCCTCCACCTGAACCATCGATGGAGCTTCCTGACTCCACTGTCAGGGAGCTGGTGCTATTATTTAACCTGATATTATCTTGTGTAGTAAGTGTTGATGAATTTGTCACGATGACTGACCCATCATTAATATCAAAATTACCTTCCACTGTAACATTTCCATCAATGGTCAAAGTAGCTCCGTTCTGAACTATTAGATTATCAATCACTGATGGTGTGGGGATCGTCTGATCAGCCGTGACCGTTAAGTTAGACTGCGAAAATCCTAATGCTCCGATAAGGTAGCACATAGTGTTAAAAGCAAATTTCATACAGAGGTATTTTAACGTTTCAAATTCAAAATAAAGTCCCAGATACGTGTCTGATTGAAACTATTCGTCAGCTTCGGCATAATCGAGGTTGAACAAGTCTATGTGACGGTTGAATACGAGACGCGATTGGCAAATACTAGATAGGTACTAGAGTAGAAACATGAGTGCAATTATTGCTAAAGCTAAAAGCCAGAACCAGAAAGGTAAGGTGTTTGGTTTGGGGTCTTCCATTGATGTATTTATTTATATTAATTTATTAATTGTCAGGTCTCAGGCCTATACCTTTTCATTATTTATTTCCATTTTTTTACTCATTCCATCCTCCACCCAGGGCCCTATAAACATTAACTCTTGCCTGCATTTGCAGCATTTTGGTTTCTATCAATTCAAATCTTGCCTCGAGGGCTTCTCGCTGTGTCAGGAGAACTTCCATGTAATCCGCACGAGCTGACCTGAAAAGATTATTGGAAATCTCAATTGATTCGGTTAATGCCTCTACTTGCTGTTCCTTTAGTTCATAACTATTCTGAAGGTTGTCAATATTGGCTAACTGGTTAGCTACTTCTATGCAAGCATTTAATATTGTTTGCTCATAATTGATTACCGCCTGGATTTGTTTAGCGTCTGCATTATAGTAAGCTGCCTTTATCGCTTTTCTGTTAATTAATGGTGAGACGAGGTCGCCACCCAGGTAGTAGAGCATGGACTCAGGAGTTTCTAGCAAAAACTGAGGATTAAAAGCCTGAAAACCTAAGCCCGCTGAAATACCCAGTGAGGGATAAAATCTCGCTTTGGCGACATTGATGTCAAGTCTAGCTGCAATGAGTTCAAGCTCGGCTTGTCTAACGTCCGGACGATTCTCTAGCAATTGAGATGGGACTCCCTCCGAAATTGAATCGGGAGTTAACACACTAAAAACATCGGAATCTCTCTCAATGTATTGAGGATATCTTCCCACCAGGAAGTTGAGCCTGTTCTCTGTTTCAATGATTTGCTGTAGTATATTATATTGAAGACTTTTAGTATTTAGTACCTGAGCTTCGAATCTGCGAACAGCCAACTCGGTCACTCTTGCAGATTGCTTTTGCAACCTAACAATTTCCAGCACATCACTTTGAATTGCAATGTTCCTCTCAACGATCTCTAATTGGTTATCTAAGGCTAGCAGTTCGTAGTAGGAACTGGCTATTTCAGCAATGAGGTTAGTGATGAGGAAATTCCTTCCCTCGATTCCAGCCAGATACCTGGAAAAGGATGACTTTTTAGCATTTCTGAGTTTACGCCAGATATCAACTTCCCAGGAAGCAAATGCTCCTACCATATAATCACCAAGTGGTTCAGGAAATTCTTTGCCTGGCTTGATCTCGTTATCGGCTTCCAATGCACCCAGCCTAGTGTATCTACCTGCTTTGTCTAAACCTGCTCCAGCACCAATTCCAACTGAAGGAAGATATTCTCCCTTTCTTGCCTGCACCTCATTGCGTAAAATTTCTATTTCCTGAAGCACAATATTGAGTTCCTGATTGTTTTGGAGTGCGGTATCAATGAGTCCAATCAAGGTACTATCCGCAAAATATACTCTCCAACCGGTATTTGCAGAGTTAACTGTGTCACCCTTATCAAAGTAGGTATCAGGCACATGAGCACTCGCTTCGCGAAGTGCCAATTTGGGAGCACATGAATCCATTGCTATGGCTATTAGCGTAATCAACAGCACAGTACATTTTCTGCCACTAATCATCGGTCCTTTTTTAGTTTTCTTCATCATCAGTCAGGTTTTGTTTTCTAGCGCTCATTTGATCCAGGATGAGATCCTGATCTTCCCTGGTCCGCACATAGTCTTCTGAAAAAGGTTCTTCCTTTTCCCCCCTGACCAGATGACGACCTTCAGCCATTTTGCCAAAAATGTAATACAGGCCAGGTATGATAATCACGCCGACAACTGTGCCAAGTAGCATACCGCCCATAGCTGAAGATCCAATGGTCTTATTGCCTACTGCGCCGGCCCCACTTGAGATAACAAGAGGAATTAGTCCAGCAATGAAAGCGAATGAGGTCATCAGTATAGGCCTGAAACGAACCCGTGCTCCTTCTACGGCAGCTTCGAAAATTGATGCTCCTTGCCGATGCTTTTGAACTGCAAATTCCACGATCAACACTGCATTTTTGCCTAACAAGCCAACAAGCATGATCAACCCTACCTGGGCATATACATCGTTTGCCAGGCCCATCACTTTAAGCAATAAAAATGAACCAAATACACCTATCGGGAGAGATAAGATTACAGCAAGGGGCAAAAGGAAACTCTCATATTGACCGGCTAGAACCAAGTACACGAATATGAGTACTATGATGAAAATGAAAAGCGCCTCGTTTCCTCTTCTCGATTGGTCGTAAGACAGATCTTCCCAAGCAATATCATAGCCCTGCGGCAGGGTGGATGCGGCTACTTTCCGGATAGCTTCTATTGCATCACCAGTGGTGAAACCCGATGCAGGCAGCCCTCTGATAGATGCGGAATTGTAAAGGTTATACCTGGTTATCTCATTGGGTCCCTGTTTTTTGATAAGTTCCATAAAAGAGGAATAGGGGACCATTTCACCGTGCTCATTTTTGACGAAGAGATCGTTTAGGTCAGTAGGAAATCGTCGGTATTCAGGGCCTGATTGGACATATACTTTAAAAAACCGTCCAAAACGGATGAATCCCTGTTCATACGTACTTCCAATTAAAATATTAAGGTTCTCCATTGCCCTACCTATTGATACTCCCTTTTGCATGGCTACTTTGTTATCAATTTTCAATTCGTATTGAGGGTAATTAGCTGCGTAGAACGTGAAGAGACCACTTAGTTCCTCACGCTCACGCAGCGCACTCATGAAGTTGTTGTTGATCTTCTCAAATTCATGATAGTCAGTTTCGTTAGTCTTATCTAAGAGCCTTAGAGAAAAACCGCCTGATGTACCAAATCCGGGAACAGCAGGAGGTTCGAAGAATTCAACAATGGCACCAAGGCCTCTTGTTTTCTCTTCCAGTTCTTCCATTATTTCGTGTACTGAATGATGACGATCTGACCAATTTTTTAGGTTGATTAGACAGGTACCTGCGTTCGAACCTCTTCCTTCGGTCATGATCTCATACCCAGCCAATGCAGAAACCGACTCAATGCCATCAATTTCTTCTGAAATTCTTTGAAGTTCGAGCGCCAATTGATTGGTCCTTTCCAGCGTTGCTCCAGGTGGCGTTTGAATAATGGCGTAGATCGTCCCTTGGTCCTCATTGGGAATGAATCCTGAAGGGAGCACGCGATTTTCGATCAGTATTCCAATGCTGAAAAAGAGTAGCACACCGAATGTAATCAGTCTACGGTTTGCGATGACCTTTAGCAGTCCGATATACTTTCCCGTGAGTCTTTCAAAACCGTCGTTGAATCTATTAAGAAATCTGTTCACCAATGATTTCTTTTTCTCACGACCATGGTTATTTTTTAGCAGTATCGCACACAGCACAGGTGTCAAGGTCAGTGCTACAATTGCTGATAGTATAATGGAGCTTGCCATGGTTATGGAGAACTGCCGGTAGAAAGTCCCCACAGGACCTGGCATAAATGCAATTGGCAAGAAGACAGATGTCATTACCAAGGTTATAGCAATGATTGCTCCGCTGATCTCACCCATTACGGCTTTCACCGCACGGTAGGGTGAAAGATTCTTTTCTTCCATTTTGGCATGTACTGCCTCGACAACTACGATGGCATCATCTACCACAATACCGATAGCCAATACCAGGGCGAATAAGGTGATTAGATTGATAGAGAGGCCGAAAACCTGTAGGACAAAAAATGCCCCAATCAGTGACACTGGTACCGCTATGATTGGTATTAATGTGGAGCGCCAATCACCTAGAAAAAGAAATACCACAAGAGCTACAAGAATGAATGCGTCACGGAGTGTGTGAGTAACTTGTTTAATGGATGCATCCAGGAACTGAGACACATCGTAGCTGATCTTATAGTCCATCCCCGGAGGAAAGTATTGCTTCATCTCTTTCAGCTTCTCTTTCACTTCTTGAATTACAACCGAAGCATTGCTTCCTACCGTTTGCTTCAATACAATAGCCGCTGCTGGATGACCATCCAGGTTGGAATAAATATCAAAGAATTCACTCCCCAGTTCAACTTCTGCGATATCCTTCAAATGAATGATTTGACCTTCCTCATTTTCCCGAATGATGATGTTCTCGTATTGATCCGGTTTATTGTATCTGGCTTGATAGGTAAGAACATATTCCAGGGATTGTGCCTGCTTTCCTGAGCTTCTTCCAAGACGTCCAGGCCTGCCTATTATGCTTTGCTCTTGCATGGCCTCCATTACCTCTTCTGCGGATATTCTGTAGGCTCTCATTCTGTCGGGTTTCAGCCAAACCCGCATGGCATATTGCCTACTACCCAATATCTTGGCACGCGCAATTCCATTGATCCTTTGGATCTCAGGGATCATATTAACATTGGCATAGTTGTATAGGAACTTCTCATCAGCGTTCTTATCTGTGCTATAGAGATTGACATACATCAACATGCTGGGTTGGATAGGAGTGATGATCACCCCTTCACGTTGAACCAGTGGTGGAAGCAATGGCATCACCTGGTCCACTCTGGTTTTTACCCGAACGACGGCTTGATTAGGATCCGTCCCCGGTTCAAAGATCACCCGTATCGTAGCTTCGCCTGCGCTAGTTGCATCAGAGGATATATAGCGCATTCCCTGAACACCATTAATTGCTCTTTCTACTGGAATGAGCGTGGAGTTTACCAAAACCTCTGCACTTGAACCTGGATATGCAATAAAAATATTTACGGTGGTAGGAGCTATCTGAGGAAACTGAGATATTGGTAGTTGCGTAATGGCCAGGCCTCCGGTGAAAAGGAGGATGACAGATATGACAATAGCCAATACAGGTCTGTGAATTATTCTGCTGAAAAACATTTCCTATTTTTTAAAGTGGATTACTACTCTGCATGCAGCTGAAGCTGAGACAGTATTAATTCGGGCTCCTGGTAATCGGACATTATCTTGTCTCCGTCCTTTACTTTCCGTAAACCTTCCATCAGAATTCTATCGGTCTCTTTGAGCCCGGTCTTTATTTCGTAGAGATGTGGTAGTTCAGCTCCAATGGTGACCTGTTTAGAATGAACCACATCATTATCATCTACCACAAAAACATATTTTTTATCTAAAATTTCGAAAGTTGCTTTTTGTGGGATGAGTAAAACGTCATTTAGAGGAGTATCGATCAATATATTTCCGGTCTCCCCGTGTCTGAGCAATCCCTTAGGGTTAGGAAATGTTGCACGGAAAGCGATGTTGCCGGTTTCATTGTTGAAATCTGCTTCAATAGTGGTAACCCTGCCGGGATAGTCAAAGAGCTCATGATTTGCCAGTAACAACCTGACATTGATCACACTATCTTTTTTGACTTCTGTTTTATAGTCTAGATATTCAGCTTCCGGAACGTTGAAGTAAACCCACATTTCATGGTTATCGGACAGCGTGGTTAGTAACTCTCCCTCCTCTACCAGGCTACCTAACCTTACGTGGAAGTGGTCCATAATTCCATCGAATGGTGCCCTCACCTGAGTGAAATCAAGATGAACTTGTGCCAGTGAAAGTTCAGCTTTTGCCTTATCCAATTTGGCTTTTGCCAACGCTAGCTCGTTTGGTGCTACCACATTATTTTCAGCCAGCCTCTGAGTGTTCTTGTACTCAATTTCAGCAAAATTTGCTTCCGCCTTAGCTCTATCTAGTTCCGCCTGATACAACCTTGGCATTATCTGAAACATTAACTGCCCTTTCTTGATGAACTGTCCCTCGTCTACATAGATGTTTTGTAAATAGCCTCTTTCGAGAGCTCTTAACTCAATGTGCTGTACCGAATGGATTTGACAGACATAATCCATTGTGATAATGGTGTCCTTTCTTATTGGGTTCGAAACCATCAGACTCGAGAGGGTTACATGATGTTTTTTACTTGTTTCGCAGCTTGTGGCATATATTAGAAAGCACAAGCCAGCTAATTTTAGAATAGTTTTCATAAATAGTTCTTAATGCAATCGAGGTATCAATCTCGATTTTTTGACATAAATTTTGATGGTGAATTATGGAGCCCAATACTTTTCTGAAAACAGGACTCCAAAAATGATTAGCGTATGCCTCTAACAGTGGATTTTTAGTTGCTGAAATAGAACATATAGTTTTGTGTGATTTTGTAGTAGTAAAGTAAGATTGAGGTGTCCAGCTTTGAGATGGTTGAAAAAATCATAAAGGATATTTTTGTCCTTAATTGCCAAGGGATTATTCAAGTCATCAAAGTCCCTTTCGATTTCTTTTTCATTTTCTTTGACCTCAAGCTCCTTGCTTATTTCAATAGGGTCTAGGCTTTTAAGCAAAAGATGATTCCATATTGAAACCGTTGTTGTGAAAATCAATAGGATAGAAATCAATATAGGAGTAGCTGAAGATTTCATGATACAGCTATCATTAAAGAGGAACACGCTGTCTTCTCAATGAAGGCCTCCGCAGAACTCAAGCGGAGACCTTCAAGCATCACAATAACCAATAAAAGTGAAGAGGTTGAAAAGAAACTGTTTGGAATTATATCTTTCAATTTGGTTTTCTAATCTAGATTGTCAACATCAATAATGTCTGATCATCAAGTGATGGAGTGTGCCCCCGAAATGCAGCAAATTCCTTTTCAAAATCTTCTAATTTGGGTTTCATTGGCAGCTCATTTACCAGTTCTACCATGCCCTTAGATCCCAGTTTCCTGGTGTTCTCGTCGTTAAATTGATCCATAATTCCATCAGAGAACATATATATTTCATCACCTCTTGTCAGTTGAAAATTCCTCACATCCTGTTTCCCATTAAGCAGTTTTGCCTTTCTGCTCGTGAAAGCTTCTGCCTTACCTCCCTGTCTTAAAACCATGTTTACACCAGATCCGATATATTCTGCAACAAGCGTGCGCCTGTCAATAATTATAAGTCCCAGTTCACAATCAAGCAGATCATTATTTGATCCCTCTCTTAAGTTGTAAATCTCTGTGTAGAGATCCGATATTTCTTTTGAAAGCAAATCGGGAAGTAACCTGAAATGCTGTTTTAGCAAGGTAAGGATGGACATTGTAATCATTGTCCCCTGCATCCCATGACCAGTGCAGTCACCAACAATAATTAAGGTCTTATGTGGATAATTTTTGAACCAATAAAAATCTCCTCCTGGGGCTTCGAATGGTTCAAAGTGGATATTTGCTTGAGTAAAAAACTCTTCCAGAGTAGAAACTGGAGTAAACATCGATTGATGAATTAATGTAGCATCCATTGTCAGACCTTCTTCAACCAGTTCTCCCGTGGTTAAACTTTCTAAACCGTTTTGATCTTCAGCTCTACTTTCCACTTCTTTCTCTTTTGCGGTCAGAAGTCGTTGAAGATGATTGTATTCTTCGTTCCCACCATGTACCTGCTTGACCTTATCGTTGAACCTTTTGAAATAGATAAAATCTGAATCATCAAAGTAAAGTGTTACACTATCTATTTGCTTAGCGAGCATCTCTGCGGACACCTTTTGTAAAAGATCATCAGTTTGACTGTCGCTTGAATTAACAGGCTCTTTGACTTGTTGCGATTTTCCGATAATATTATCTTCTTCTGATGCTTTCATCTTTTTTATTGCGCTTTGATTTCCATTCTCAGTTTGTCTAAAATCCGACTAGTAATGTTCGAGAGAATTCCTATGTTGTACGAGGATGATGGTGCCGTTACCTTCAAATACATTTCAGTTGTCAGCATTGATATAACCAGTCTTTCAGATGGTCTTTCAAACACTATTCTGGTAACCCTGGACGCAAGGTCAAAAAGAGATCCGAAGTCCTCCTTGCTAACCTGATCCAAAGTGAGGAGCTCAACACTACCGTCTGGTAGATATTGAGCCCTCACGTCACCTATCACACCTGCGAATTTCTTAAACATCAGTTTAGAGAAGCTTCAATACGTTTGGACACCTCTAGTACAGCTTTTCTCGTGATCCCAATGTTTGCTGATTGTCGATCTGCGGCCATATAAACAATGAATTTTTCGTTGGGAGTAGGTTGGATCATGTGAATTTGATGGGATAATTCAATTATCATTAATTCTACTTTCTCCTTTGTCATTCCCATGGCATTCTTAGCCTTGATCTTAGCTTTTACTACTTCTGCGTTATAGGCACTGGCTGCATCTAAATCGAAAGACTTGTCCACTACAAGTGAGCCGTGCGCTAAACCTGTTTCAATTTCTACGGCCGATATGGCCTTCAATCCTGAGATTTCATTTTGAGCATACTCAAATGCTTCTTGCGTTTCGTTTTTTCCCATTTTGGTAAATTGTTTATTGTTAAAAAATTGGTTGACTATTATTTTTTTTAATCTGCTTCTTGATCATGCTAATCCTGGTGAACCATTATCTCTTTTGAGCTCAGTATTAATTAAAAGGAACTCGCTCCACGTAGCGAAAAGGCAAATGGGTAATATCTTCAAAATCCTCACCAGTCTCCTTCATATCATCATCATATTCATCGTACATCCAGTCGATTTCAACATCCACACCTTCTTTTGCAAAGTGACATAGTTGTTTGAAGACATTGAAAATACATTTGGCTGATGTGGTGTTGAAGTATTCAAGTCCGAATACTACCTTGATACTGCTTTTTTTCTCTAAATTTTTGATGGATTCAAAAATTGGAGTAAAGAATCGTATACCGTCTTGTGGTGATGATCTCCCTTTCATTTCGATAATACCATCTGCAAAATCCACCCTTACATAAGGTGTGGTTCTTGAGGGTTCAATTAATAATCCTTCCTTATTTACACCAGTTTGTGATAGGGTTTCTGATTCGTTGACTTGGTTGATCATGATTTTCTTATTTTGATTTGCTGCCTCAAAGTAATGGCGATGAAGGTCTATCTTTTGAAACTATTCGCTGACTCCGGTTTTTAACAGGTTGAATCGGTATCTCGACTGGTTGGCACCTTTTCTTTTTAGTTCAAAAAAGTATCAATTGATAAAAATGATTACCTTCGTTTTACCTAATTAAGCCGCTAAGTAATGACCTGTCTTATAATAGATGATAACCCGGTTGCCCAACAGCTACTAACCGAAGTTATCGAACAAACTAGTTCCCTCGAGCTACTTGGTACTTGTTCCTCAGCATCAGAAGCCACGGATGTTTTGAAGCAGAAATCTCCAGATTTACTGTTTCTGGACATAGAAATGCCCGAGATGAGTGGTTTTGATTTTCTTAAAACCCTGGATCATCGTCCACTTGTTATTATTGTTTCGAGCGAGGAAAAGTACGGCGTTGAAAGCTATGAATATAATGTAGTAGATTTTTTAAAGAAGCCTGTGAACCTGCAACGATTCGAAATTGCTGTTCAAAAAGCAAAGTCGATGTTTGACTCACACAATACTACACTTAACATCAACCAGCCTGAATTCATCTTTGTCAAGGACCGAAATATTCTAAAAAGAGTTCCTTTTTCAGAAATCGAGTGGTTAGAAGCCCAAGGAGATTATGTGAAAATCAAAACCTCTCACGCGCAACTTATGTCTCATACGACGCTCAATTCAATTGAGATAAGGTTAAAGGGTCATGGATTTTTTCGAGTACACCGTAGATTTATAGTTGCAATTGACAAGATCGATCACATTGAAGACAACACTATCGTTTTCAGTGATAAGCTTATCCCCGTGTCAGAGAGTTATCGTAGTACGCTGAGATCGTATTTGAATCTCGTTTAGATTCATTGATAGGTCGCACTGATCACGGACTCAGTTAACAATTCTGTATCACTTCTCTTAAGTTATTGTGCAATAGTCGTTGCCAACCACCATTTTAACGGTGTCGGCTATTGCATTTACTGATTCAACGAATATTTCTATTTCGAAAACCTGTAAATAGCAATCTTTGAATTCTGAAACAACTATGTGACAAAGGCACGACGGCACACCTGCGTGCTTCATCCTTAACCAAAGGATAATTGAGTTTGAAAAATGAAAATCTAGGAGGCGATGGTAGATATAATCAACAATCAGGGCAAGAGGCAAAAGATAGTTAAGCTTGTATGGATTCCATTGTTAATGGTTCCTACTTTGATAGGTAAGCATTTTGCTGAAAACTATGCCTACAATGCGGCAAGTAAGCTTGACAATGATTCCAGAGAATTAGTTTATGAGTCTGTTTTAGCATCTAATCTATTACACCTGAAGAATGAGATTGGACTTGTTCAGAATAAAATCAGGGGAGTGATTATTACAGGCGAGCAAACTTTTCTTTATGGTCTCGATTCTATTCTGACAAGAATTCCTCAAACCCTTGAAGCACTTGAAGATGCGACACAAACCAAAACCAATTTAAATGAGAAAATCAATCAATTAGATCATGATGTTCATATGATGCTGGCCTACAATGAGGAGGTAATGGCATCGTTTCGCAAAGAGGGAGCTAGTGCGGCGCAAGCCAGGATAGAATCACAGGAAGGAATTAAGAGAAGACAATCTATATTCAATATCATTGACGAGATCACTTCTGACCATTTAACTGAATTAGAAGGAATTGCTGTAGTGACCAGAACTGATACTGATCAGGCTTTGGTAATTCAAAGAGTTACTTCCATTTCTTCGTCTATTGTTATAGCTCTCATTTCAATAATAATCTACATCTATGTTCTAAGGCAAGATCGGCTTCACAACTTACTTCGTTCCTCAGCCGAGAGGGAAAAACAAGCTTATCGGGCAAGAGATCAGTTTATTACCAATATGAACCATGAGTTGCGTACTCCGCTACATGCAGTAATTGGATACTCATCGCAACTGAAGAGAACGTCACTTGACGAGATTCAACAAAAATTTGTTGCTGCAATAAACGCAGCGGGAGAATCTCTTTTGAGTTCGATTAATTACTTTCTTGACTACAAGAAACTTGACTCTGAGGCTCAAATTGTAAAGAAGGGAAGCTTCTCCTTACCGGAGCTAATAAATGATCTAAAACTGATTTTTGATCAGAAATGTGAATCTAAGCACTTGAAATTTAACGTAAGTATATCTCTGGAGACTCCAGAGTATATCATTTCTGATTATACCAGGATAAGAGAGATATTAACAAATCTTATTGGAAACGCAATCAAGTTTACAGATTCAGGGAAAGTAAGTCTAAGTGTGTACCCATCAGACGATGTGAAATCCACATATTCTCTTGTTTTTAAAATATCCGATACAGGAATTGGAATTCCCCAAAAACATCAACAAAACATTTTCAACCAATTTTATCAGGTTGACAGTGGCTTGACAAGAAAGCATGAAGGTACTGGGCTGGGTTTGGCAATCACAAAAAGACACGTTGGTGCAATGAAGGGATCAATTCAACTGAAGAGTAAGTCAGGTGTTGGTACTGAGATCAGTGTCGAGCTGCCAATCGAAAAGGATCGCACCGTACATACCCAAAAACGTCAACAGGCTTTTGATATGTCCTGGGTGAAGGGTCAACGCATACTGGTTGTCGATGACAATCAAGTTAACCTAGACTTGGTTGACCATATTTTGACAGAGTGGAATTTTAAAACATGTACGGCCAAGAGTGGTTTTCTGGCACTGGATCTCCTTTCCAAAAAGAAATTTGATCTGATATTTCTTGATATTCAGATGCCAAAAGTTGATGGCTATACAGTAGCGCATGAAATCAGAAACAGTCTACAGCTGAATATTCCGGTTATTGGTCTGTCCGCTCACTCTAGCTCCAACGAAAAAACAAAAGCTCGCAAGAGCGGAATGGACGATTATTTAACCAAACCCTTCAAGGAGAAAGAGTTGGCCAATATGTTACAGCTCTACCTCTATAGAAGTCACGATATACTAGAAGTGGATCTGACAAATTTGAAATCCCTTTCTAAAGGAAAGACGGAGTTTGAAAATCGTATGATATCAACCTTGCTTAGTCAATTCTCAGAGCAGGCAATTTTGATGGATCAGGCAAATCAGGCTAATGATACTGATACGATCAAGAAAATAATGCATGATCTAAAACCAAACATTGAATTGATTGGTGTAAGTCTGCAGTTCGAACCGATAATTACAAAAATTGCTGAATCAATATCTGAGGGTAATTCAGGTCCATTCAGATCTGTCGATGAACTGAAGAGAAAAATTCATCAGGTTATCCAAAGCCTTCGTGGCCATATCATCGAAGGGGGAGGAAAGGATTAAGAAAACCAAACATCTCACAACCTAAAATCAACTATCAAATTGATTGCAATGAAAACAAGAGTAATAACAACATTCGCAGTATTGGCTATTATCATATTTTCCTTTGCCTATTTATTTGGAGACAGCTACGCATCGAAACATCCATCGCTTAACATTAAAGCGGGATGGCCAGACATCAATCTCAGACACGTGAATTATTTTTCCAATGAACACAGGTATTCTAGGGCACTATATCATTTAGACAAAGCGATTGCATCTGTAAGAGCTATTGAAATAGACGTTGACTTAGAGAGTGCTCACCTTTTAGAAAAAGCAATCTTAAAATTGGAAACACTTCATCAGGAATTGGTCTTGGACTCACTCAGAAAGAAAGATATGCATGAGGCCCTTGACCTGACATTAAATACCCTGGCAAGGGCTGAACTTAAAGTCTCGGAAATGTATGCCGAAACTAACAACACTGATCTAGCTCGTCTGGCGATGAGTTATGCACAACTTCATTTAAAGAATGCAATGCTCTTCGAAAATTCCGAATGGCGTAAGGATTCAATGCATGTGGTTATAGAAAAGGAATTGTATATAAAATTGGATAGTCTCCTTGAAGATGAATCTATTTCACCAGTTCTTCTAACAAATTCAATTCATGACCTAATTGATGAGATAGATCAACTTGTCAAACCTTGAATTACTCCATCTAAATTCTCAAAACGCATGAAAATCGATCTTAAAAAGTATGATTTTCAGAGCGATAAAGTTCTTGGATACTTAACACCCAATGATCATAACCTCTTCATTCAAAAGGGGAAAAGACTTGTATTCAAAAAGCAAGAACTGATTTTCTCAGAAGGGAAAGTTCCAAGAGGCATTTTTTTAATGGAACAAGGAAGGGCTAAGGTTTATCAAACTGGACTGCTTAAAGAGTTTAGAGAAGAGAAATTAATAATTATAGATAAAAGGGCGATTTATCTGAATGATACCTTAAAGCTTCAGAGAATCGCAAATTCTGAATCAAAGTAAAGGCCATTTTCGAGTCAATGAAAAACTAAAATGCCAAACCAACAATGTCCGGACTGTCAAGGGTATTGTCAAGCAAAATCTTCTTATGAAAACTCAGGACAAAATATTATCTATACCAATCGATCTATTAGAGATTTCAGATGAGCTAAAAGGGTTTGTTCGCTCTCAGGGATTCAATAGCCTCTATCCCATGCTAGCAAAATACTCTGCTTCAGAACTCCTTTCCAAAAAAGGTTTTGATCATGGAACGTTGATTGAACTGTATAACTTTTTAAAGAGATTTGGTTTGGAAAATGCGATTACAGAATGATCTTATCTTGATATCCTTTTTTTTCTCAATTTGTGTAAGAAAAAGATGAGAACCCAACATTTTTTTGTCCATATGTTGTCCGAGCGAATCATTGATTAGTCAAAAAATGCCTACATCAAGCTTTAGGGGTAGTTTTTTGATCATGCGAACATATCATGTGGAGACAAGTTTGTTGTACCTATCGATTACAGAAACAAAAAAGCCTGATTAAAATCAGGCTTTAAAAGTACCTCGGGCGGGACTTGAACCCGCACGGGCGCAATGCCCACAGGATTTTAAGTCCTGCGTGTCTACCAATTCCACCATCCGGGCGAAATGTTTTAGATAAAAAATCCCGACCTCCCGATGGATATCGGGAGGTCGGGA
>JANQEC010000342.1 GCA_028278585.1 Cyclobacteriaceae bacterium
GCATCTATGTGTTGCAAGACTTCTTCTATACGTAGCCTTGGTTTGGATGGAGTTTATGGGCAAATTGAAAAGCTTTGGACTTATTGCTTTATTATTCGACCAATTTGACATTAAGCCCCAATAAAAGAAGGAGATTTTCTGATTTTGTGAGCTGGTTACCACAGGTAATTTTTTTGTTGGTGCTGCATTGTATAAAGGATCATATTGATCAGACACCTCAACTCCAAGCGTAAGAGCCAGTTCATCATTTTTAAGTGTTAATGTATACCTGTCATACATTTCCGCCAAGTTAATACTTCAATCTTGCATCCTCAATTTGCTTTCGGTAAGAATTTAAGTTTTATAGTTTGTATGGGTTAATTTTGGCTTTCATAAACTAGTTAAACAGTAAATGGCTGAAGTAATAAGAATGCCGAAGATGAGTGACACCATGGAAGAAGGTGTGATCGCTTCATGGCTAAAAAAAGAAGGAGATGAGGTGAGTTCGGGAGACGTCCTGGCAGAAGTTGAGACCGATAAGGCAACCATGGAGTTAGAATCATATCAGGATGGAATACTTCTTCACATTGGAGTGAATGAAAAAGATGTGGTTCCGGTTGATGGAATTATCGCGATAATTGGAGAGAAGGGTGAAGACTTCCAGCATTTATTGAACGGCGAACCCACCAAGGCAGAAACGAAGGAGGAAGAAGTAGTTGAGACCTCAGTTGAAGCGCCTAAAGTTGAGGCGGTGGATACAAGTGGCATCAATGCAACCGTGATACGAATGCCAAAGATGAGTGATACAATGGAGGAAGGAGTGATTGCATCCTGGTTAAAAAAAGTTGGCGAAGAGGTAGCATCGGGGGATATTTTGGCAGAAGTTGAGACTGATAAGGCTACAATGGAATTGGAAGCATATGAAGATGGCGTTCTGTTATATACAGCGGTTGAAGAAGGTTCTGGTGTACCCGTGGATGGAGTTATAGCTATATTAGGAGAAAAGGGAGCCGATTTTCAGGCCTTATTAGATGCAGAAGAAGTTCAAGTTGAGGTAGGGCCACCTGTTGAAGAAGTAATTGTCCCGGCTCCAGTTGTCGGTAATCCAGGACCAGCAACACCTGCAGTACCACAACCAATCCCTCCATCGCAGCCTGCCACACCTTCAACAGTTTCTAGCAATGGTCGAATAAAAGCTTCTCCTCTTGCAAAAAAGATAGCTTCTGAAAAAGGCATTGATTTATCGGAAGTTACTGGTTCTGGAGATGGGGGAAGAATAATCAAGAGAGATGTAGAACAGTTTACACCATCGCAAGCCACTAAAACGGAAGGGGCTGCACCTGTAATCAGCATTCCTTCAGTTGTTGGAGAAGAGCGATCGGAAAAAGTGGAATTATCTCAAATGAGGAAGGTAATTGCCAAGCGATTAGCTGACAGCAAATTCACTGCACCGCATTTTTATTTGACAATGGAAATCAACATGGACAAGGCAATTGAGTCGAGAAAGTCCATGAACGAAATTGCGCCTGTCAAAATTTCCTTTAATGATATGGTTGTTAAAGCGGCAGCCGCCGCACTTAGGCAACATCCAAATGTGAACGTAAGTTGGATGGGGGACCATATGGTGAAACACCATCACATACATATGGGAATAGCTGTGGCAATCCCTGACGGTCTGATCGTTCCAGTGGTGAGATTTGCCGATAACAAATCGCTTTCTCACATTTCTGCTGAAATTAAAGAATTAGCACAAAAGGCGAAGGATAAAAAATTACAACCTGAAGAATTCTCAGGGAATACGTTCACCATTTCCAATTTGGGAATGTTCGGTATTGAGGAGTTTACCGCTATTATTAATCCGCCAGATGCGTGTATTTTGGCAGTAAGTGGTATCAAAGAGACGGTGATTGTAAAAGATGGTGAAATGCAGCCCGGGAATACAATGAAAGTGACCCTGTCGTGTGATCACAGAGCCGTAGATGGGGCTGTTGGATCGGCTTTCCTCAAAACTTTCAAAGACCTCCTGGAGGACCCTGTTAGAATTTTGATCTAGAAGAAACTTTACTGAACTTGTTTATGGATCTTACAGTTTTTACTTGGATCTGACAATGACAATTATGACTAAAATAAAATCTACAACCGTACTTGCAGTTAAGCACAATGGCAAAGTAGCAATTGGAGCTGACGGACAGGCCACGATGGGAAACACCGTTGCCAAGTCTAATGTGAAGAAAATCAGGAAATTACAGGATGGAAAAATTGTCACTGGTTTTGCTGGGTCTACAGCCGATGCCTTTACACTTCTTGATCGGTTCGATGAAAAACTTAGTTCGTATTCAGGAAATCTTAAGCGGTCTGCTGTTGAACTGGCAAAGGATTGGAGATCAGACAGATACTTACGAAGATTAGAGGCCATGATGATTGTAGCTGATAAGGAGGAGATTTTGGTCATTTCGGGTACAGGGGACGTGCTTGAACCTGATAACGATATTTCTGCGATTGGTTCAGGAAGTGAGTATGCCCGTTCTGCCGCATTTGCATTGAAGAAGCATGCAGATAAACTAACAGCTGAAGAGATTGTTCGTGAGGCGCTGACCATTGCTGCAGATATTTGCATTTACACCAATCACAATTTAATTATTGAAGAGGTAGGTTAGTTAGAAAACGTGTGTTTTTAGAAACAATTCAGATCCTGAAACATCTATCTCAGAGACGTAAAAATCATTTCTATCTTCGGTGATAATACATTCGCCATCCCTTTCTATTGCAGCGTAATATTGAAAACCGTTTTTCTTTTTTGTGAGTAAGTGGAAAAAACGATGATAAGTAGTAAGATGGACAGGTTAATAATTCTCATGAGTCAAATTTTTGGATAAGTGAGTAAGTATATAAATTAAAGCCTGTTATACCAATCTATTGCAATATGAAGAAGCTCAAGTGGTTTTTATTGGTGAGTATCATGGGATGTACCACCACGACTGAAAATGTCCCGGATAAAAAGCTCCCGGAAGCTGATTATTCGCTAACATCAGATCAAACGCACAACAAATTCAGCAGGACAATTGAACCTATTTTAAAGATCAACTCTGGAGAGGTTGTTGAGATCAGTACAGAAGAGGCGACAGATGGTCAATTATCGATGAGTTCTGATACTTCAGACCTGATGAATTTAAGCTTTGATCCGATTCACCCACTCACAGGGCCTATTTATGTAAATGATGCACAACCTGGAGATGTTATTGCTGTAACGTTGCACAAAATAGAAATTGGTGATTGGGGTTGGACAGC
>JANQEC010000104.1 GCA_028278585.1 Cyclobacteriaceae bacterium
CCTGAAGATGTTTATTCCATTCCTGGCTACCGCATCAAAGTGCGGTATGACACCTCGCATCAAGTGCGGTATGACACCTGTCTTTTAGGCAAGCGTAGACCTTTTGAAATTGTTTTGTCATGCCTGACTTGATCAGGCATCCTCATTGGGTGTAGCCGCCTGGTCAAAGTACGCATCATCGAACCTCTTCATTGGACGATGATCTCTTCGGCCGTCGAGGTAACGCTAATCGACAAGCCCCTGAAGATGTTTATTCCATTCCTGGCTACCGCATCAAGAGCGGTATGACACCTGTCTTTAAAGGCGTAGACCTTCTCAAATTGTTTCGTCATGCCTGACTTGATCAGGATGACTCAGAGAAAGAATTTTGGTCAAAGGAAGATACCGCATCAAGTGCGGTATGACACCTGTCTTAAGGCGCGGACCTTTTGAATACCGCATCAAGTGCGGTATGACATCTGTCTTTAAGACACAGACCTTCTGACTACCGCATCAAGTGCGGTATGACACCTGTCCTTAAGGCGCGGACCTTCTGATGTTATTTTGTCATGCCTGACTTGATCAGGCATCCTCATTGGGTGCAGCCGCCTGGTCAAAGCACGCATCATAGAACCTCTTCATTGGACGATGATCTCTTCTGCGTCGAAGTGACGCCAATGGTGAACGATCGACAAGCTCCTGAAGATATTATATTCCATTCCTGACTACCGCATCAAGAGCGGTATGACACCTGTCTTTTTAGGCGCTGACCTTTTGATGTTATTGTCTATGCCTGACTTGATCAGGGTGTGACTCAGAGAGAGAATTTTGGTCAAAGGAAGATACCGCATCAAGTGCGGTATGACATCTGTCCCTAAGGTGCAGACCTTTTGAATACCGCATCAAGTGTGGTATGACACCTGTCTTTTAGGCGCTGACTTTCTGATATTATTTTGTCATGCCTGACTTGATCAGGATGACTCAGAGAGAGAATTTTGGTCAAAGGAAGATACCGCATCAAGTGCGGTATGACATCTGTCCCTAAGGCGCGGACCTTCTGAATACCGCATCAAGTGCGGTATGACACCTGTCTTTTTAGATCTCTTCTGCCGTCGAGGTGACGATAATGGAAATCCATTTTCATTTAACCCACCCCTAGCCCCTCCAAGGAGGGGAATGAACCATATTAACGAAAACGGGTTTGAAATGGCGTCAATGGTTCCATCCATCAACCCCTTTACTAGTCGGTTTATGTTCTTGGATTGTTATCAACAAAAAACCCTGCTCATATTTATGAACAGGGCTTCATCTTTTAAAGAAGTATCTTTCTTACTTCACCTTATCAACAATCGCTTTGAATGCTTTAGGCTCATTCATGGCCAGGTCGGCCAGCGCTTTTCTGTTGATCTCAATTCCCGCTGCGGTCAATTTTCCCATAAACTGGGAGTAAGAAAGCCCATGCTCTCTTGCCCCTGCATTGATCCGCTGGATCCACAATGCTCTAAATTCTCTTTTCTTCGCTTTTCTATCTCGATAAGCATACGTCCATCCTTTTTCGATGGCGTTTTTGGACACCGTCCAAACATTTTTTCTTCTTCCAAAATACCCCTTCGCATTCTTCATCATCTTTTTGCGACGGGTTCTTGAAGCTACATGATTTACTGATCTCATTTTTTTTGATTTTTGGCGATTGGCGTCCTACTTACAGGATCTTAATACCAATAACCGGGTTTAACATTGAACCATTAATTAAGTTTTAGCAAATTCTTGACGTTCGTTTCGTCAGCTTTGCTAACCACACTCATGTATCGAAGGTTTCTTTTTTGCTTCGTCTCCTTCTTTGTCAGAATGTGGTTCTTAAACGCTTTTTTACGCTTAATTTTTCCGGAACCGGTAAGCTTGAATCGCTTCTTTGCTCCTGAAACTGTTTTCTGTTTTGGCATTTCTAAATTATTCTAACTCTATTTTTTCTGTACTTTCGGTGCAAGGAAAAGGAACATCCTTTTTCCTTCCATTTTAGGAAGCGCTTCTACTTTCGCATAGTCTTCCAGTGCCTGGGCAAATTTCAATAGCAAGATCTCCCCTCTTTCCTTAAACACAATCGTACGTCCATAGAAATGAACATACGCCTTTACTTTCGCCCCGTCATTCAAAAATTTGATGGCATGATTTAATTTGAAATTAAAGTCATGTTCATCGGTATTCGGGCCAAACCTGATTTCCTTAATTACAGTTTTTTGAGCTTTGGCCTTTATCTCCTTCTGCTTTTTCTTTTGCTCGTATTTAAACTTGGAATAATCAATCACCTTGCAAACCGGAGGATCAGCGTTTGGAGAAATCTCCACGAGATCCAGCCCCTGGTCTTCTGCAATTTTTATAGCCTGACTTACCGGATAAACATCCACCTTCACATTGTCTCCAACAACTCTTACCATGCTGGCAGTTATTTTACCATTCACCTTGTAAGGTTCTTCTACTCGTACCCTACCAGGATTTCGTCTTCTAATTTTAGCGATTGTTGTCCTTTGTTTAGTTAAACATTTTAAAAAACAGAGCGCAAATATCGTGATTATTTACGCTAAAACAAGCCTTAACCGATGAGTTCTGACACTTTATCGGTAAAAAATTGAATAAATTCGGCAGTTTTCATGCTTCCTAAGTCTCCTTCTCCATGCTGACGTACTGAAACATTTCCATTGTCGGCTTCTTTTTCGCCTACAATCAACATGAATGGCACCTTTTTCACTTCTGCATCACGGATCTTCTTCCCGATCTTCTCATCGCGTTCATCCATGAATCCACTTATATCCGCTTCCTGTAATTTAATGTGAAGGTCTCGTGCGTATGCATGGTATTTTTCCGAAATCGGCAGTATCGCTACCTGATCTGGTGCCAACCACAGTGGGAAGTTCCCCGCAGAGTTTTCAATTAAAATTGCAATGAATCGTTCCATAGACCCAAATGGTGCCCGATGGATCATTACCGGTCGGTGCTTCTGGTTGTCACTCCCTACATACTCCAGTTCAAATCTCTGAGGAAGGTTATAATCCACCTGGATCGTTCCAAGCTGCCATTTTCGTCCCAAAGCATCCTTAACCATGAAATCCAACTTCGGACCATAGAAAGCGGCTTCTCCATATTCAACCACCGTATCAAGTCCCTTTTCATCTGCAACTTCCTGGATCTCCTTCTCAGCTCGATCCCAAAGGTCATCCTGACCAATGTACTTATCAGGATCATTAGGATCACGAAGCGAAACTTGTGCAGTAAAGTCTCCAAAACCAAGCGCACTAAATACATGCAGAACCAGATCAATCACTTTTGCAAATTCAGCTTTCACCTGATCCTGAGCACAAAAAATATGTGCATCATCTTGTGTGAAACCTCTGACTCGGGTTAATCCATGCAATTCGCCACTTTGTTCATACCGATATACTGTTCCAAACTCAGCATACCTTATGGGTAGATCTTTGTACGATCTTGGTCTGGATTTGTAAATCTCACAATGATGAGGGCAATTCATCGGTTTCAATAAAAACTCTTCATCTTCAGCCGGTGTTTCAATAGGTTGAAATGAATCTTTGCCATATTTCTCGTAATGACCGGAAGTCACATAAAGTTCTTTTCCTCCAATATGAGGCGAAACAACTGGATCATATCCCGCCTTCACCTGGGCTTTTCTCATGAAATTTTCCAGGCGTTCACGAAGTACCGCTCCTTTTGGTAGCCACAGCGGCAACCCCTTCCCTACCTTTTCTGAAAACGTAAACAGCTCAAGTTCTTTTCCTAGTTTTCTATGGTCTCTAAGTTTCGCCTGCTCCAGGATTTCGAGGTGTTCTTTAAGTTCTTTTTGCTTTGGAAAGGAGACTCCATAAAGCCGGGTTAATTGCTTCCGTGTTTCATCACCGCGCCAATAGGCTCCAGCCACATTCAGTATTTTGACGGCCTTTATAAAACCGGTATTCGGAATGTGAGGGCCCTTGCACAGATCTGTAAAATCTCCCTGGGTATAAAAAGTAATTTGTCCATCTTCCAGCCCTTCTATCAATTCAAGTTTGTACTCATCTCCCTTTTCTTCGAAGTACTTTACAGCATCTGCTTTGGAAACATCTTTACGCTCGTATTCATTTTTCTCACGCGCCAATTCCAGCATTTTGTTTTCCAACACCTCCAGGTTCTCAGAATCAAATTCCTGATCACCAAAATCCACGTCATAATAGAATCCATTATCAATTGGAGGTCCAATTCCGAATTTGATTCCCGGATATAGTGATTCCAGGGCTTCAGCCATTAAGTGCGCAGAAGAGTGCCACATGGTAGACTTACCATCCTCATCATTCCACGTAAGCAATTGAATAGAAGAATCTTCATTTATAGGTCGAAAGGCATCCCAAACTTCTCCGTTTACACGAGATGCTAAAACATTCCTGGCAAGTCCTTCACTGATGCTCGTTGCTACGTCCAGGGAAGTGGATCCTTTTGGAAATTTCCGTGTAGAGCCATCAGGTAAACTAATGGTGATTTGATCACTCATTATTAATTAATCGTTTTGATTTTAGTACTGGTAGAGGAAGTTGATTTTCCTCAAATTTTAAGCGCTGCAAATATGCTATTTTTTGGCGGACCAAAGCAGCTCTTTCTAAAGCGATTGAATCATTTGGATTTAAATAAACTACATGGTCGTAGTAATTCAGAGAATAACTAAGCCAACCCCTGTCTTCATACATTCTTGCTTTTTTAAACCATGCATCACGATTAAGTGAATCCCGATCGATTAAAATATTCATTGTTCGATGAGCAGAGTCCCAAGAATCATCTTTGAGATATAAGTCGGTGATACGATAGACAACTGAATCAATCTCTATAAAATTTTTCAGCTTGGTTCGCGCAGAAGCAAACCTGCCGGTGCTTTCATATTTGTCAGCCAGGTCTGAATGAAACAAATAGTTGGTAGGGTCAGCAACTGCTTTTCTTTCAAGCATTTCAAATGCTTTTTCTACATAGCCAAGATCAAAAAGTAAATACGGATATATGTCCAGGACCAATTCATCATTGGGAACCAAATCGGAAAGCCTGCTCATGAAAAACGATGCCATGAGCGTGTCCTTCAATTCCAAATAAGAACTAGCTGCAAATTTGACATCTGGTGCTTCATTTCGATCGGCCATATATACTTGCAAATACGTGAAGGCCTCATCTCTCATAGAAGATCGCACCAAACCAAGAATCCTTTCTTTTCGATATTCCTCCTCTAAATCAAACTGGGGACTCCATCTGTCTATTACATCAAGCAACGGTTGATATTGTTCATGTTGTGAATAATAGATAATGTATTGATCAAGCAGTTGAGGTGTCATCCCTTTTTGACGCTTGAATTCATCCAGTGCTGAGATGCAGGTAGCGGGCCAGTCCAGGAGATCGCAATAATACAGTTTTTGCTCTACCAGTTTCAGGTTATTCTCATCATCCTCAAGATCCTCATCAATTCGCAGAAGTGCCTTGCTATAAAAGTCGTTATTTACCACAGGTACCACTATTCTATCACGTTTAGGAGCGCAGGAGAGAAAGAATAAAACAATACCCGGGATAAGTAGCCGCATGGCGGCAAAATTAGCTTGAATAATTCAGCTCACACTTATGAGAAAAGGGATAAATCGAATGGAAAATCCAAATGATTCGTTAATTGAAAAAGCGTTCTAAAAATTACGCCGGGAATCAGTTTCCACTCTTCAGTTTTTCAACATCGCTCCGGAGGTTCCCGATCATGTCTGCCAATTGATCCATTGACAATTCGTTTGCGGCATTGGGGTCCGGAAACTCAAGGCTTATGAAAGCTTTTGCTTCCCATACTTCAAGAACCTCCCGGGGGTCTAGCTCATACGCATCAAAAGACCTGTTATCTGAAACCAGGTACAGTTTTCCTTTTTCATCTATGTAATTGAAAACTCGTTTGTAAACGACTCCTTCAGACTTGGTTACGAGCACATAAGTCTTGCCATTCGAAATATCACTAAGTTGTTCAGCATATTTACCCACAACAATGCTTCCTGACACAATTGGAAGCATGGAATCGCCTTGAATTTCAAAGGCCCGGTATGTGCCGGATTTAGGAAGAACCGGCAAGTTAAATTTGGGAAGATCGGTAAGGTATTCCGGATCTGCATATCCATTGGTGTAACCGGCTGCTGCTTTGGTCGGAACAAGCTGAATGTGTTCTTCATCAGCATCATCAACAGTTACAGCCAATACCCGTACATTTTGTTTTGGTACATGGTTTTCATTGGTCAGATCATCATTAATCAGCTCATCAACAGACACCTTAAAGAGTTCTGCCATTCTTGAGAGCGTATTCAATCGTGGGTCGGCTCTTCCCTCCTCGTATGCCCCGACTGAAGGACGATTGATGTCTAAGGCTTCTGCAAAAGTCTCTTGAGTGAAGCCAAACTGCTTTCTTAGAAATTTGATGTTGTTTGGGATTACTGACATTATTGAAAAATCATAAAGTTGGGTTCATGAATTGCTTCATTTCTCAAATTGTATACATCGAAGTATTTTCCATCCTCATTCAAATCAATTGAATGAAGTCTCTGCCGAATTTTTTTGATGACATTTTTCAGTGTCTCATCTGCACCTACTAAAAGGTAGCCATATAATTCACGTTGTTTTTTTACAGAAGCAAAAAACTTCACCTGGTAGTTGCCGGATTTTAATTTCTTCGAA
>JANQEC010000383.1 GCA_028278585.1 Cyclobacteriaceae bacterium
TCGTTCAGGAAATGAGAGCCAGTTGTCGGAAGTTTTTTGTAATGACAATTGTCCGCAGTTCCTCCTGCCCAATGTTTTCACTCCGAATGGAGATGGTATCAATGATCTTTATAGGCCTTTCTATTCAGGCAACCGGATTGGGAAGGATATTGATGGCTTCTCAAATACGAATTGTCCTCGATTTGTAAGAGCATTGGACTTCAAAGTATTTAATCGAGCTGGTGCCACCGTTTTTGAGTTTAATTCTGCGGATAACGAAAATGATTTTCTTATCAATTGGGATGGGAAAACAACTGGAGGTAGGGAACTACCATCGGGAGCATATTTCTATTCTGCTGAGGTTACTTTCGAACGATTGAACCCGGATGATGCCGTAGAGGTTTATAATGGATGGGTTCAGATACTCAGATAAAGCAACCAGTTATTTTTTTTGACGGGGTTTGCAATCTTTGCAATTCTTCCATCAATTTTATTATCAAAAGAGACAAGAAGAAATATTTTAAATTTTCTTCACTTCAGGGGAACTACGCTACAGAAACACTTCCTTCAAAATTCATAGAGACTGGGAATCTGCCAAGCCTGATTCTTCTCGATGAAAACATTAAAATCAAAAGCACAGCGGCACTAAGCATTGCAAGGCATCTTTCAGGACTGTGGCCACTCTTCTACGGTCTTATAATTGTTCCTGCGTTTATCCGGCATTTTTTCTATGACCTGGTTGCAAAGAACAGGTATAAGTGGTTCGGGAAGAAAGATCAATGCATGGTACCAACTCCTGAATTGAAAGATCGGTTCATGGATTGAGCTGATTTGATATTTTTGCACGAAATTTAAAATGGAGTCCATGTAGACATTTAGTGAGACAACTATGTGTGATTTCTAAACGGAGTATAAATAAACCAATGAGCAAGGCATACATTTTCCCCGGGCAGGGCGCCCAATTTTCTGGTATGGGAAAAGATCTTTATGATAATTTCCAGACAGCGAAAGAATACATTGATTCGGCCAATGACATCCTTGGCTTTGATATAAAGTCAATCATGTTTTCTGGGAGTGATGAAGAATTGAAGCAGACGAAAGTTACCCAGCCAGCAATTTTCATTCATAGTGTAGTCGCGGCATTTACTTCTGAGAGTTTTGCCCCTGACATGGTTGCTGGTCATTCGCTCGGAGAGTTTTCCGCATTGGTAGCAAATGGGACCCTGAGTTTTGAGAATGGCTTGTCCCTGGTATCGAAAAGAGCCATGGCCATGCAAAAAGCATGTGAGGCTCAGGAATCGACCATGGCAGCTGTTTTAGGTCTGGATGATCAGGTGGTAGAAAATATATGTGAGAAGACTGAGGGAATTGTTGTTGCAGCAAATTACAATTGTCCCGGACAATTGGTAATTAGTGGAGAGGTTAAGGCAGTAAATGATGCGTGTGAAAAATTGAGTGAAGCAGGAGCCAGAAGAGCACTTATCTTACCTGTTGGAGGTGCTTTTCATTCCCCTCTGATGGAACCCGCCAGGGAAGAGCTTGCTGCTGCAATTGAGGCTACAGATTTCAGTGAGCCCAGCTGTCCCGTATATCAGAATGTAGATGCAAAAGGACATTCTAACGTTGCTACAATTAAAAATAACCTTGTTCTTCAGCTTACATCTTCTGTGAAATGGACACAGATCATTCAGAATATGATTGCTGATGGAGCAACAAATTTTGTTGAATGCGGACCTGGTAAGGTATTGCAAGGATTGGTGAAAAAGGTAGATAGAGAAATGGAAGTTTCAGGAATATCATGAAAATATCAAAGATCACATTCATTCTTTTTCTTGGCATAATCCTATTTGGATCAGAAGGATGTAGAAAAGGCCCATCAGCCTCACATCAAAAAAACAAGAAAAAGGTTAAGCGAGGCAAGCCAATTCCATGCCCAATAAAAGATTGCTGATTTGAAAAAAATCGTTATTGCAATTGATGGGTATTCGGCTTGTGGTAAAAGTTCAACCGCTAAACAAGTAGCGTCAAGATTGGGTTATACCTTTATTGATAGCGGAGCGATGTATAGAGCCGTGACCTTGTATTTACTAAATGAAAACGTGAATTTGGAGAACATTAACCAGGTAGAAGATCATTTAGATCAGATAGAAATAACATTTGAGGATACCTCCATTTTACTGAATGGAAAGAATGTGGATACTGAGATAAGAACTAAAGCGGTAAATGAAAATGTGAGTGCTGTCAGCGCAATATCTGCTGTTAGAAGAAAAATGGTGGCGCAACAGCAAACGATTGGTAAAAATAAAGGAGTGGTTATGGATGGCAGGGATATTGGAACTATTGTTTTTCCTAATGCTGAGTTGAAGGTATTTATGATTGCTGAAATGGGTATTAGGGCTAAGCGACGTAGAAAAGAGCTGTTGGAAAAAGGGATTGATGAGCCGTTGGAGAGTATTACAAGAAACCTGCAAGAAAGAGATGAGGTAGATTCTACCAGGATTGACAGCCCATTAGTGAAAGCAGAAGATGCTATTGAAATTGATACGACCAATATAACTTTGGAGGAGCAAATTGTTCAAATTGAGGAATTGGCAAAGGAGAAGATCAATGAAAATTGAGATAGACGAAAAATCGGGATATTGTTTTGGAGTGGAGTTCGCCATCCAGATGGCTGAGGATGAAATGAGCGAGGGTGAAGAACTTTATTGTTTGGGGGATATCGTCCACAATTCGATGGAAGTAAAAAGACTTCACAAAAAAGGCCTGAGGATTATTTCTCATAAAGACTTAAAAGACCTGAGAAATTGTAAGGTATTGATTCGGGCGCATGGAGAACCTCCGGAGACTTACCAAATAGCAATTGAGAACAATATTGAGCTAATTGATGCATCCTGCCCAGTTGTTTTAAAACTTCAAAACCGGGTAAAACTTGCCTATGATATGGCAGTCAGAAACAATGGCCAGTTGGTGATTTATGGAAAGCACGGCCATGCAGAAGTTACCGGACTGACCGGCCAAACGCATAACAAAGCAATTGTGGTAATGCATGAGGAAGATTTGGATAAAATCGATTTTTCCAGACCGATTACCCTCTTCAGTCAAACAACTAAAAGTACGAAAGGCTTTTACACATTGAAGTCTATTATTGAAGAGCGAGTTGTAAAAGAAGGAACGATTCCGTTGACAGAATTTAATGCTCATGATAGCATTTGCAGACAGGTTTCCAACCGCGAGCCCAATATGGAGAAATTTGCCCTCAAGCATGACGTAATTCTTTTTGTTGCCGGCAAAAAAAGCTCGAACGGCAAAGCCTTATACAATGTGTGTCTAACTCATAATCCGAGAAGCTATTTTATAGAAAGTGAAAAAGACCTTGATTTATCTCTTTTGCAACCAGGGGATTCAGTAGGTATATGCGGCGCCACTTCCACTCCAAACTGGTTGATGGAGCAGGTGGCGGATTTCATAAAGAACAATGAGCTTACACCAGAAGTAAGTTAATTCTGAGAGAAAAATAGTTGTACATAAATTGAGTGTTTTTAGTCGTCAAATCCATTCTTTTTTTATCATCATTCCCTATCAGGTTAGAGCCGATATTGTTAAGTTTGCCACGATTTTAGAGGATTCGCCAAGTAATAGACATGTCTCAGACAATAAAGCTGAATAAAGGTTTTAATATAAACCTTGCCGGAAAGGCAGAAAACAAAATTTCAGAGACGGACCAACCGGAAACTTTTGCGCTTAAACCGGCCGAATTTAATCACCTTACTATGGCCAAAATGTTGGTTGACGAAGGAACTAATGTCAAGGCTGGTACTCCAATTTTCTATGAAAAAACGATGG
>JANQEC010000384.1 GCA_028278585.1 Cyclobacteriaceae bacterium
GCTGATGTAAACGATGAGAAGCTCAATAAGAAAATTGCTAAGTCCACTATCAAAAACCAGGCTACTGTTTTCAATGCCTCTGCGAAAGTCTATTCTCCGCTATACAGGCAGGCACACATTGGTATCTACTTCCTGGACCTGGAATTAAAAACCAAAGCATTGGAACTTGCTTACAAGGATGTTCGAAATGCATTTATTTACTATCTGGATAATTACAACAACGGACGACCTATCATTATTGCCTCACATAGTCAGGGCACCAATCATGCAGAAAATTTACTTAAGGAGTTTTTTGAAGGGCAGGAATTGATGGACCAGTTGGTTGCAGCGTACCTTATCGGAATGCCTCTTCGAGATGATACGTTCAATGCAATCCCAATTTGCGAGAGTGAGGATCAAACCGGATGTTGGTTAAGTTGGAATACATATCGTCAGGGGTACTATCCTCCAAATCACGATTTTTGGTATGATGCCGGGGTGAGTGTGAATCCCCTGAGTTGGAAAAGGGATAGTACCTATGTCTCCTGGGGAGCAAACCTGGGCGGTGTTTTAAAGAATTACAAAAAGATAAAAATTGGTCTTTCCGATGCACAAAACAAGGATGGAATGCTGTGGATAAACAAACCAAAGTTTTTTGGAAATTTTTGGCTCAATTGGAAACGCTACCACATTGTAGATTATAACCTTTTCTATATGAACATTAGGGAAAACGTGGAGAAAAGGGTTGAGCGTTATCTAAAAAATTAACCTTCGGCTTGTTGGACCATAAAGTCATCCAACAATGCCATCATTCTTTCGTGAATGATATAAAGACGTGTTTCAGCTATGTATTTAGGCGTGAACTTGCAAAAAGCGATAAAATCCGTTAGCTGATCACCTTGAAGTTTGGTCATTTCCCCCACCCATTCCCGTGTGAATTTCTGCCTGGCCTTGGTAGTAATGTGTTTGTTCTTGCTGATCTGTTGCATTTTTCGCTTCTCTTTCTCTTTTTTACTAAATGCATTATGAAGAAACGAGATTGGATGGGTGGCTATAAACACCGGATTCGTAAATTCCTTTTTCTCAAGCACTGTGTGTTCTTCCATGCTTGGCTGAGGGACACCATGGTACCAAAAGGAAGTGTCTTCCACCTCGGCATTAACAATCATCTGTTTAAATCTTGTGTATTCCGGAAACTCTCCAATGACAACTTCCTCAAGATAGACGGTATCCACTGGCAGAAGAAATTCAACTCTTTCTTCTGCAAACCAGGATTCCTCAGCAACCCAGCCTAAGACCTGGTATCCGACATTGGAAAGCATGAGCGTGTCACCAACCTGGACAGGGAGTCGAAATTTTCCATATTCATCTGCAATGGCAAGCTTATCCGAGGACAGGTTGCGAATGTGAGTCCCAATTATTTCTTCTTTTGTAGTACTGTCCTTCACAATTCCATACATGAATTTTCTTTGGGAAAATCCAATGATCGAACAAAACAAAAGCAGTATCGCAACCAGGTTTTTCACTACTAGTCAAATATCCGTTAAATGGCAGGCGATCCATTTATCCATTATGAATTTTTAACAATTTAGATGTCAGATGTGTTTTCTAATGGATGATCCGATTTTCACGCCATTCTGGTATCTATACACTTAAAGTAATGCGGGAACTCCCTATCGGGTTGCCTGGTATGTAGATTTCTTATTTAAGACAGCCCCTATTTCTTAATGAATTTGCCCCTTAGGTTTGAATTCTCAGTTTTACCAACCAAGAAATAAAGCCCTGGCTTAAGATCTCCAATAAAAACTCTTTCATGTGGTGATTCCGTCGATTTAACGATTTTACCATTTAGATTGTACACCTTAAACCTGTATAAGGTCTTCTCCTCAAATCCCACGTAAGACGAAGACGGGTTTGGATAAATCCTGACAGACTGATCTTTTGATGCATCAATTCCTGTTGGAATACTACCTTCAGGTGAGTAGACCCATAGTTGTCGTCCTGAAGCATTAGTTCCTCCTTGAAAAAAGAGTAAACCTTCCAAAATGTTCAGATCAGTAGGTGAAGATCCCTCCACACCTGTAATGACATCAATCAGATCTAAATCATTTGTTTCAGTATTTAGTTTCCATAACTCATTTCCATCTCCTTGTCGATAGGCACTCAGGAAAATGAAATTATCATGTGAAACAAAATTGGCCGGAAATGAACCAATTTCTCCTTGATTAATATCGATAACCATTTCTGTACCATTGGATGTCCCATCTGTTTTCCATAGTTCAAAACCATTAACTCCATCATTGGCTGAAAAGTACAGGGAGCCATCCATTTCTAAATAGGATGTAGAGCTAAATGAACTAGCAGTTCCAGGGTTTATGTCCTTGATCAACATTGTTCCCTCTTCTGTTCCATCAGATACCCATAATTCTTTTCCTGTTTCAGGTGTTTCAACTACGAAAAAAAGCTTATCGTTGAAGCTTACAAATGATGAGAAATCCTTTCCAATATCCATGACCAATTGGGTTCCCTCAGATGTACCATCACTTCTCCAGAGTTGTACATCCTGAGTAAAATCTTCTGTCGCTACAAAGTACAATTGTTGATTGACAACTGTCAGGTGATCGACTTTGTATAAATCCTTAATTTTTACATTTCCGGCAGAAGTTCCGTCACTTATCCAAAGTTCATCCGTGCCCAATTCCGAGACAAAGAGCAGTTTATCTTCCAACGCAATAATGTTTTTCATTAGGCGAGCCCAACCATGTTCGTTAACTCCCAGATCCTGAATGAGTTCGATACTTCCGTTTTGGATTTTTGATAAATGATACCGACTATCTGAGTACATTGAAAAGTATAATTCACCTTGATGCACAATTTGATTATCAATTCTCGACGAACCAGAACCAGGAGTAAAATCAGAAACAAGAACTGTTCCCTCCGGAGAACCATCTGTTTTCCAAAATTCTCTTCCAAGCTCACTTGTGAATGCAACAAAGTACAAATTGTCATGTACACCAATAAACTCTCTAGGAGTTGATGATACATCTCCGGCATATATATCTTTTATGAGTGAGACATTTTGTGCGGATGTGTTGTAGACCCACAGTTCATTTCCATGGTCTTCATCTAACCCTGTGAAGATGAGGTTTTTGTCCAGGGATTGAAAATGAGAGAAAAGCATTCCATTGCCAGCAGTATTGATATTTGCAAGTAAATCAGGACTATTAAAGTCTACATCTGATGTCCATAGTTCTGAACCTGCGATTTCATCAAAATTTGAAAAGTACGCCTTTTCATCTATGACTGTCATGTATTTAGCACCACTAACCCCTTCCAGGATTTGGGTGTTTTCTGAAGTAAAATCTGAAAGCCAACGATCGTTAGAACCTGTTACATCAATATAAAGGTTTCCATTTGAGAGCTTCATTAGTTTTATAGCATCTCGATTGGAAAAGAAAGTTGAAGGTGTATCATTTGTCAATTCTTGAATTTCCTCCACCAGCAGCGTAGATAGATCGAGCTCCAAAAGACCTGTTACCCCATTGGAATTAATCCCTGTAAAAAACAAACTTGAACCATCACTAACTAAGTTAGAAGGAATAAAATCAAAAAGTGCTGATTGGTCGTAGATATTTGTCGTTCCTATATTAGTTCCATCTGACTCCCAGATAAACAATCGTCTTGAATCAACCTGGAAAAAAGAGAAATAAAGCTTGTCACCAACTCGTAATGCATCTGCGTAATCAATCAAATCGGTGTTTCCAGCATGAACCCCCTTAACATAGGTCGTATTCGCAAGAGATCCATCCGTTTTAAGTATCCCCACACTAAGATAGGAAGGCGTAAAGTCTCCACCTCTCACAACAAGGTAGAGCTCGTTATTTAGCTCAACATATTGAGTAAATCCACTTGTTCCTCCTGTTGCGGCACCATTTCCATCCAAATGTTCCGAGACAGGAAAAGTGCCTGACTCGGTACCATCACTTCTCCAGAGTCGTGAGTCATTTGTTCCAAAGTCCTGAAAAGTAAAAAAGAACAAATCATTTGCCTCACCCTCAAAACTCGGAGTATTCCAGATAGGTAGACCTTCTTTGACAATTTCTGTTCCTTGTTCTGTTCCATCACTTTTCCAAACATTCAATTCGTCTTCATTCTTAGAGAGAAAAAAGATCATATTCCCTACCAAGGTAAGTTTCGAGGTACCCAATCCTTGAACTTTGGTGATTCTGAAGGTTCCATCCTCCGTTCCGTCTGTTGACCAAAGTTGAACTCCACTTTCTCCATCATTTGCAATGAATATTAGCTTGTCATTCAATTCAACAAATGAATTACTGTTTATCCCACTTTTTCTACCGGGATAGATGTCTTTTATCATATGAGTTTCCAAAGAGCTTTCATCTATCGACCATAGCTCTTTTCCTTCACTGGCTGTAAAAGCGCTGAAAATAACTTTCCTACCTAGTTGGAAAAATCCACTTGGATTTGAACTGCCATCGTTCCCAAAAGGAGTCAATCCAGTCAGTTGGGTTTGTGCGATTGATATTCCATCGGATGTGAGCAGCACAATTAGAGCAATAATCAGTTTTTTCATCTACTACACTTAATTTTTGTGGTGAGATTAACTATCCAATTTATTCATTTTTTTCAGCGGGATCAGAAAAATAATAAAAACAATTTTCGCACTTATTGGTTTTAAGTGATCATGATTAGCTTTTCAAAACATTCTGGTATCCATACTCTTAAAGTGATGCAAGAACTTCCAATTGACATATCAGAAGCCTGGGATTTTTTTTCATCCCCTATTAATCTGGAGAAAATCACGCCCAGACATATGAGATTCCATATTACATCAGGAGTTCCGAAGGCGATGTATCCTGGTCAGATAATCAGCTATCGGGTATCCCCATTCCCTGGAATTAAGACCAACTGGGTTACTGAAATCACACATGTTGTGGACAAGAAGTTTTTTGTGGACGAGCAACGATTCGGGCCCTACAGCTTGTGGCATCATGAACATCACTTTGAAGAAAGAGATGGGTCAGTGCTAATGACAGACAAAGTTTCCTATAAAATCCCTCTTGGATTTCTGGGTCGAATAGCTCATTTCTTGTTTGTCAAAAAACAGCTCAGATCTATTTTTAATTATCGCATAAAAGCATTGGAAGGGAAGTTCGAAAGGTAGAAGTATCTTTAAAGAGATTTAACCAAAGCATTATGAATCGTCGAGAACTTATCAAAGGTCTTGGAATGGCCTCAGCTAGCCTGCCATTTATAGCAATGGACTTTAAAAAAGATCCATCGTTCACAGAATGGCGAGGCACTTTCACCAATGATAAAGTGAAAGATGAAGGTTTCTGGAAAAAATTCAAGAAAGATTACTTCGATGTGTCCAAGGATTTTATCAATCTCGAAAATGGATTTTTTGGAGTACAGCCAGTGCCTGTGTACAAAGCCTATCTTAAGAACATTGAGAGGCTTAATATGAATTCCTCAAGGTATTTGCGAACAGAGTATGGAAATGATCTGAAGGAGATCATGAAACAATTAGCTGAATTTTCGGGAGTCAGTGCTGAGGAGCTTTTAATCACTCGTAATGCCACCGAAGCGATGAACATCATCATAAATGGACTAGACCTAAATGAAGGAGATGAAGTGATCCTTCATAAACAGGACTATTACAGCATGATTGAAGCGTTTGAAATGTTGGAAAAACAAAAAGGCATCAAAATTAAAGTGATCAGAATCCCGCTGGTTCCAAAAAGTGATGAAGAGATCCTAAGCAAGTACGAAGCGGCAGTGACCTCTAAGACCAAATGTATCTTGGTTACACACATGATCCACCTGACAGGCCAAATCATGCCTGTCAAAAAGATTGCTGACAAGTTCAAACCAAGGGGAATTGATGTGATTGTTGATGCTGCTCACAGTTTTGCTCAGGTTGATTATAACCTCGGGGACTTAAACTGTGATTTTGTTGGCGTAAACCTTCATAAATGGTTTGGAAATCCATTAGGCGCCGGGCTTCTGTATGTTAAAAAAGATCGGATCAAGGACTTGAAACCAATGTTCGGAGATAGCTCAAAAGAAGAGGATAATATTAGAAGATTGGGTCATTTTGGAACGCTCTCTGTTCCTATTGTGATGACTATTCCTGATGCTAAAGCTTTCAATGATATGGTGA
>JANQEC010000393.1 GCA_028278585.1 Cyclobacteriaceae bacterium
GTATTATATTGGAGTGGTCTCAGTTTTCTGACATTCATCCTATTCATGGAGGTCTAAGTTATTTCGATCAGTTTCTCGATCGATTAGATCAAGAACTAGGGACGGAAGACCAGCAAGGTATTGTATTCATATTGAGCGAAATGACCTCTCTGTCTGATGTCGCCAAGAAGGCCATTCTGTTGAGATCTAAGAAATTCAACAAGAAAGTTGATTTCGAAAATTCAGATCGAATACGAATTAAACCAGAAGAGATTCCTCATCATGCCCTAAGAAGGTGGATAGTTGGAAGGTTTTACAATGAAAATCTTCGCTCCAGCCAAGTACTGGAAACAGTCCAAGTATTGGCTGTTGGTTACAACCTAGACGCAGTTGAGATTCATACTCGAAACTCGCCAAGCTTGGAGAACTATATAAGAGTGGTTATCCCAGATTTTCCTGCAGATGTTTATCGGAAAGGAAGATTCACCAAAGAAGATTGGGAAAGACACCTTGAAAGAAAGAAAAAAGATAAGCATGCCCCGTGGATCTTTCCTGAAGGGATATACGTCGAGGAGAAAGTCCACGTTGGTTTCACAGTCGCAGTAGGAATGCAAGGCAAACAGGATTGGCCTTTTAGTCTGGAAGATTTTGATTATGAATCAGAGGCATCTGATGGAAATTTCAACTGGTATTACCCAGGAACTATTTTGATTCCACCAGGAAGATTTAAAAGAGAATTTAAGGATGACAATGAGATATTACAGGGTGTAAGAAATCAGATACTGGAAAAGGCGTTAGATAAAGCAATTGCCTGGGATGATCCTAAATTCTTACTTGCCTTAGACTATGACACGCTGAGAAACTCACTTTCAGATACCTGTGCGAAAAATTTTGAGAGCTACAAAGCACATCTTTACATTAATGATCGAAAGAACTACAACTACGCCGTTAGATTGCCCAATGCCTGTCATCTAGCTATAATTCAGCACGTACTAAAGAACTACAAAACCAGCGCGATGAGGGCACCTGATTCCATCAGACTGCTCACCAGGTTGTTTTCGGTCATTCCAAAGGAGAGGTTTAAGGAAGTGGAAATCTTTATTAAAGAGAGAAAGCTTCATTTTGACCTTATTCGTCTTGCTTCCTCAAGTTCAGGAGAACTCGATGTAGTATTTGCTCTTGGGGATATTTTAGCTTCACTTGGTCTTTCTTCAGATGATTCAGAAGGAGAGTACACGATTGATGAAAGTGTTACCTACAAAATTGGAAAGGATGAGGAGAACGACAAATACTTCATGTTGGCTAGCGAGATTACAGAGGGGAAGGGTGGCACTCCCTTGTTTCAACTTAAACAGATGGAAGCTGATGATAGCTTCTTTTCTGATCACCGAACCACAGCACGATCTAAGGAACTTTCTTCCAATACCTTAGTTCCAGTCGAAATAGTGGGAGGCACTTTACAGTATATGACTGCTCTCCAGCTAGCCCTGGTAGGAGAAGCGATGTCAGCAAAGCTAGAAAGAGACAAAGAGTTTGAAGATTTCATTGATTTCTTAGATATCATCCTTATAGTAGTCTCTGTTGTAGCTCCTATAACATCGCTAGGTCGGTTGATTGGAGCAGCCGCTGCGAAGCAGTTTATTAAGACAGGAAGTCTACATGTACTGAAGAGAATTGGCCAGAAATTTCTAACTAAGAAGGGGATGAAGGTGGCGGCAAGGTTAGGAATTGAGGTATCATTTATTCTAATCGAGACCCATAAAGACGAAATAAGAAAACTGGAAGGAGGCAAGGAATTCCTTGCACTTTACAACGTTGTCCTGCTCAGCGTTGCTGCCAGGGATATTTATAAGTTAGCTAAGAGCAAGCTCCTTGAAAAACTTAAAACCAGTGGAATCGAAATTATTTCTCGATTAAGGAATCTTGGAAAGATCAAGGAAGCCAACAAAGTGATAAAAGCTATTGCGGAAAGTACTGCTCTAGCAAATTCTGGAAGCAAACTATCAAAAAAATTACTGAAAAAGCTTAACTCCGGTAAGCCCCTAACCAAAGCAGAGAAAAATCAACTTCGCTCTGTATACAACAAGGAACATGATTTTCTTGAGAAGGAGTTAAGGAAGCTAACTATTGTACCTGGAACAGAGGAGCATAAGTTACTTCGGTGGATTGATCATCAAAAAAAACATCCTAAAAAGTACCCGAAAGTGACTAATGCCATTGACCCTCAATGGAGCAAACAATATGATATCATCATTAGAAATAAGAGGTTTGGTGGACGATTTGAGGCAGCCGCTCTCAAGGATTCCGGATACAACAAGAACAATCTCGAATTCGAAAATCCGAAAT
Source organism: Cyclobacteriaceae bacterium (assembly GCA_028278585.1). Lineage (GTDB taxonomy): Bacteria > Bacteroidota > Bacteroidia > Cytophagales > Cyclobacteriaceae > Ekhidna. The sequence goes on from JANQEC010000393.1 coordinate 2,326, forward strand.
TCAAAAATTCGGATCAATCTGCAGGGTTCATTCCGGATTCTATAAAAGGTGATCCTAAGGTGGTCAAATGGGGAGATCCATATGATTTTGTCGAAGTTAAGGGTTGGCAGGATATGTCACATACTGGTAATTTGAAGAGCATGATTGAATATGTGGAGGAATTCGGTGGCTCGATTGAAGTGATTTTCCGATCAGGAAAACCTTTTAACGGGGCTGTGAAAGGTGCTACTAAGCTTTCTAGGCCTTTGATGAGAAAACTTCGATCTTTGCACAAGGCTGGAAGGGCGAAAATTAGACGTTACCCTTGATAAATACTATATGGAAATCGTAACTCATATCTCACTACCTCCTGGATCTTTATCTAAAAGTGTAATAGAGTCTTTGGCAGACAAATTGATTAGAAATCTCCAATGGATTTTGCCTGGCAAGTACGGTGAATTGTCACCAGACAATTTATTGAAAATAGAAGATCCGGATTCACAACTTGAATTTCTGCTGACTTATTTCTTAGAGCATCAATCCTTGGTTTTAGCTGAAGGGGATAACCAGATTAGTATTTGCCCTGATCGATTTCAAAATAGAACCATGACCGGTTACATTGATTGGGACACCTCGTTGGACCGTATTGATCTTGAAAGACACCGAGACGGAGTTATTGAGATTATGAGGTTAGTTAACTCGCCCTTAGCTGTAGCTGCCACCTTGGATGCTTATGATCAATTTGCTGAGAGGGAGATTCAGTCAGAGGTGGGAACTGAACTAACGTACACCGTTCGCGATTACACAAAAGGCTTAGAAAACGCTCATTGGCGAATGTGGCTTGGAAAAGAATATATTGATTTTTTTAGCGAGGAAACCTTGAGTAAGGCTCCAACAAACCAGACATCGATTCTTGATGACATCTGCTTTGTTGAGATGTTTCCAGATCCAAGTAGCTGGAACACACCCAAGGGAGTAGAAACATCCAATTTGTTTAAGCAAGCGGTGGGTGTTGATGTTTTCTACGATCCCCTAGATCCAGAGAAAGAATTAAGAAGCCCAAACTTTCCTTGAAGAAATCCTGTTCTAGTATTCAGATACCGAATGAAGATGTCCATCTTTAATGACGCTATTGTTTTCCGACCTCCTCCACACTGCTCTTCACCTCGGAAATCACATCTTCTAGTCCACGCTGGTACAAGCGTCTCACTTGTGACGTCGATGTCTGGTAGATGAAAATAATTCGAGAAAATAAAAACCCCAATACCACATCTCGCACGAATTCAAAAAGAGTTGCCCCTAAGGATTACAAGAATCTTTCGAAGATTAGAATCACTTAGCAATTCCTATCAAAGTAGACACTTTTTAGTCCAGGCCATACCTTATTATCAATCGAGATCTTTAATGCCAATCCCACACTTCTTGAGTTCAGCAATTAAAGTAGAATAAGAGTTGATCAGATCTCCGAGACTGGTCTGAAGGAGTATAAAGACACCAAAGTCAACGTATCAACGCTTCACCTCCTCAATCCCTTTCTTCACATCCGCTACCACGGCCTCCATCTCTTTCCTGAATTTCTCTACCTGGATCTTTTTGGCTGCCAGGTATGCAGTTAAGAAGGCAGTGATGAAAGTAGCAAAGATGGCTGTCACTATATCCACAATTGTGAAGCGCCAGGCGATGGTACCAACCGTACCAAGCAAGGCTGACTTGACGTCTCCCAGCTCCTCATCTACCTTGTCAAACGTTTGATCCAGCCGCCCTTCGGCTTTGCTTATCTGATCATCCAGTTTTTTCTCCAGGCCGGAGAGCTTGCCGTCTAACCGCTGTTCTATATCAGACACCTGGCCATCCAAACGCCCGATTTGGTCATCCATTTTGCCTTCGTATTTTTCTAACTGATTATCCAGTTTGTCTTCATAGCGTTGTAGCACATTGTCAAGTTCCTTTTGCAATTCTGCAACAATCTTCTTTGTGTTGATCAGCTGATCGGGTGTTCGTTTAGTTTCGTCAGGTGATACGGATGAAACACTTAGTAATCCGGCTATCGTGATCAGGAATATGGCTAAAATTTTCATGGTGGTAGTTTAATGAATGATTAAATACGATTAAAGTAGGTAAGCAATTCCTTTCGGTAGGATTCACTTACGGGTATTCTTTTCTCCTTGTAAAAGACATTGGCCTCTGAAAAGGCATCAATGTTTTCCAGGTTGACGGTGTAGGATCGGTGTACACGCATAAATGGATAGGTGAGCCCTTTGCAGCACCTGGTAAGATTTCGTGATAACGTATAAGGTTTCGACTTTGTGTAGATGACTGTATACGCCCCCTGGGCTTCGAAATAGAGAATATCCTTGAACAGAATCTTATCGAACCTGGAGCCGTTTCGAACAAAAATCCCATCAATACGAAGATTGGATTCCAGTGTTGAAACTTCTTTTGACTCTTGGTCTGCTTGCATTCGGAGAAATGAGGAGAATTGACTTGTTTCCGGCAGTTTAATATTGATTGACACTCCATTTCCTTCCTCTGACCATTCCACTTCTGCCTTGGTAGTTTTGAGCTGGTTCATTTTTGATGGTGAATTGTTAATGTTCCAAGTACAAAATGAAGATAATCCAAATCAGAAGGAAAGAGAATGGTAATTGACGGAAATGCTTAAAAAATGCCCAAGCTTGGGTATGAATTGGAGGGTTGGTAGAGACAAAAACAACAAGAATTCGGGTAGATTCGTTTGCTTACTAGATTAACTCGTCTTCATGAACCGACTTTTAACCTTTGGCGCTTTAGTCAGTAGCTGGTTTCTCTGCTTGGCTAACGAACCTACCATCAACTTCTCGACTGAGTCCTACCAGGAAGTTTTGAAGATCGCCAGAGCTCAAAACAAGCCTGTTTTCGTTGATTTCTACACGGAATGGTGTGGGCCATGCAAATACATGGAAAAGGAGGTCTTCGTAGATCCGGAAGTTGGAGCATTTATAAATGAGCATTTCATCGCTATTCGTGTTGATGCCGAAAAACAAGAGCCGTCACTTATTGAAAAACATCAAATAGAAGTTTTTCCTACGCTGGCCTATTTGACAAATACCGGGAAATTGGTTTTTAAGCAGGAAGGACCTGTCGATGGTAAGATCTTTTTGAGGCAAGCACAGGATTTAATCAATCAAAAAGTCCATAGTGAGGAGTATGCGAAGCGGTCCAAAAACCCGGAGGCCGTCTACAATTACGCCCGATCACTGAAAATGACCAATCCTCCAAAGGCAAATAAAATCGTGTTGAAGTACCTGAAAGAGGAGGGCGAGAAAAAATGGAAAAACCAGGAAAACTGGAAGATTATCAGGGAGTTCGTATTGGGAACCAACCTGATCTCCTTTAAGAAGATATTGGCAAACACCGAGATTCAACAGCACAACCCTGAAGAGCTAAAAGGTTTTGCGAACAGGGGAGTTCATGAACTCATTCAAAGGAGTCTGAAAAGCTCCAATCCTTACAGCCTAAATCAAGCCATAGGTATTGTGAAAAAATACCCTTCTCATTTCTCCAATCCAGACAGCCTTATATTGACCAACAGGTTAAATTTTTCTGAACAACATGCGCCTGAAAAATTACCGGACCTGCTTCAAACCTACATCGAGACCTATTCGGATAATCGGGAAGATGCGTTGCTGCACGCTGCAAACCTGTTGATACAAAAACATTTTGATCCCGATGTACTTCAGATTGCCATAAAATGGGCCAAGCAATCCCTACGACTTGAGGAGTCAGCAGAAGCCAATACAGCACTGGCTTTGGCCTACGAGAAATTGAATGAATTTCAATCTGCGAATGCGTACATCGTACTCGCGCTTCAGGAGACAGACGAAGTGATGCTCCCGGTAATTGAAGAGCACCTCAAGCGAATAGGCAATAAACTGGCTTTTGAGACACAAGGTGATGGAGTGAATGCAGCTACAGCAACAAAACTCACGGACGATGGGAGGTTTACGTTGGGTGCGGGAACCAAACGCCTGATGTACGGTTATCCAATTCCCACTTCAACGTCTCATTTTGTAGTTAAGATAAATGGAAAGCTTGCTACTAATAGCCCGAGCCTTGCTGTTAAAGGACCTCAGCACCTTACCGGCAGACTGGATTATGAAGGAAAAGCAATGACACCATTTATCAGCATTTCTTTCGAGTTTCAAAAAGTAAAGATCACGCAGAAACTAGAACCAGTAGACAAGAATTTTCAGCCAATTTCAAAAGGATACGCACAATACTACAAAGTGAGCTATCGATTCGAGAACCTGGAACGTACCTCAAAACGAATAGGATTAGGAATACTCTTTGATACCATGATCGATGACAATGACCATTGTGTGATTGCCGCAGATGGCAAAGTCGTCGAAACAGAATATGGTTTTGCAGGCTATGGAATCCCAAAAGAGCTGCTATTTTATCGCACAGCGGGAGATACCTCTGATATGATGGGAGCTGCGGTGATCCATGGAAATGGTGCCACAATGCCTGATAAAATGGTCATTGGCCGATGGCCGGTTCTGCATGAGACGACATGGCAGTTAAGGCCCCAAAAGGTAAAGTACGGAGATAGCGCGTATTTTTTGCAATGGGAAAACAGAAGACTCAACGCAAATGCGGCACAGGAATATGTTACGTATTACGGACTTCCTTCTCACAAATTGCCTGAACTTAGGTTAATAATTGAAGATCATAACTTACTGACAATCAATGAAAATGTGTACTTTGTTACAGGAAAAGATGAAGTTGATTTAAACGCTAAAATGAAAATCACTCAAATCCTGGATAATGAGGATATTGTTATCACCGGTGTTCTACTAAATGGCTTTGCCGACGTGACAGGCAATGAAAATCTTAACTTTGATTTGAGTAAACGAAGGATTGAGAACGTAGGGAAGCTATTTACAGCTTATGAAATACCGTACGTCCCAAAACCCTACGGAATAGAACTTTCCGAGAAGAGCGACCTCAATTCAACGTACGGTAACGTATGGGATCGGCGTGTTGAAATTATCGTTTACTACAAAATAAAGGAGAAGGATGAACTCGCAAACTAGCTTTTACTAGCTCCCTTCAACAACCGGAAGGTCTCCGGGTTGACCCCATTCGCTCCACGATCCATCGTACACGGATAACCAGTCAAAACCAGCAATGGCTGCCGCAAGCGCAATGATGCAAGCAGTAAGTCCTGACCCACATGAAAAGACCAGCTGCTGGTTAGATACTTCCATTTTGTCAAACTGTTTTTTCAATTCTTCTTTTGCCAGCATTTTGTTTCCTCGGATAACTTCCGGGAAAGGAAGGCTTAAAGACCCAGGTATATGACCTCCTCTCAGACCCGCTCGGGGTTCTGGTTCAATGCCCTCAAATCGTCCTTTCGATCGTGCATCCAAAACAAGCACTTCAGGGTCATCAATGGCTTCTAAAACTTCATTTGAATTCCAGAAAAATCCCGGCCTGGGATTGGCCTCAAAATCTCCTTCTGAATTGGGTGATTTCCCTTTGGCTTCCGTTGGTAACCTTGCTTCAACCCACTCCGGCAAGCCACCATCCAGGACCGAAACATCATCATGACCCATCGCTTGGAACATCCACCAGGCTCGTGGGCTGGAATAGACCCCAAGGTTGTCATAAATCACCACCTTGCTGTTCCTGTCAATTCCCAATTTTCTAGTTTCTCGTGTAAAATCTGCTTCCGATGGCATCATGTGTGGAAGATCAAAACTGGTATCTGAAAAAGCATTGTCAATATCAAAAAACCTTGAACCGGGAATCTGAATATCGGCAAAAGGATTGTCCTCAGCTTTCGTCATCGGTTTTGGAAGACTTGCATCAAGCAAAACCAAATTCTCGTTTTCGAGATTTTCAGCCAGCCATTGAATGGAGACCGTGGGTTTCGGGAGGTTCATTACAGGAGTTAATATATTGTGATCAAATAACTCCTGTAAACCAACGAATAATTTACTCTACTCTCAAGGTCTCAGCCGGATTTTTTCTTGAGTTTGTCCACACCTGGGAAATAATTGCGCTTAAGCTTATCAATCCAATAATGAAAATTGCAGGAACAGCGTTCAAAAATCCAAGTGGAGCATGAGATGCCATTTCATTCACCCAAAGCCCATTGATCCAAATCGCTACAGGTGTAGCAATCAAAGCAGTCAGAACGATCATTAATAGAAATCCCTTTGACATGGAAAGTGTTAACTCTTTAAAGTTTGCTCCAAGAACTTTACGAATTCCAATTTCTTTTACTTTGGTTTTGAGTTCAAAGCTCACCATTCCGAGAAAACCCAGGCTGGTGATCGCAACTGCCAAAAGCGCTACATAACTTAGAATGCTACCCAAATCATAAAAAAATTGATAGAACTGGTCAAGTTCTGCTTCAAGAAAACCACCGCGATAGTCCCTTGCCGGATCAAAGGAATTCCACTTTTCTTCGAAAGCCTGTTTTGTCGCTAGTCCATTACCACCAGTAACCCTGAAGTAGGCAAATTCGAAATCTTCCGGTATAATTCTTAAACCAAGCGGGCGAATTGATCTCATCAATGGCTCCCAATGATAATCTTTTACCACACCAGTTACAGTTAACCTTACCGAATCAATGGTGATAATTTCTCCGATGGATTGTGACGAGGATTCAAAACCGAAGAGTTCGATCGCCCTTTCGTTCAGAAGAATGAATTTTTCATTTTGTTGAGATATGTTTTCCGGAAAATCAGATCCGGCAACCAGTTCTAGTCCCATTACTCTGAGATAGGAAGGATCCACTGCAAAATGATACAGCGTTTGCGGTTCCTGGTCTGGTTTCCAGGTAGCATCATCACCGTGAGTCCTTCCAACTGCCGGATGGTGCGAAGTGAAAGAAACCTGACTTACGCCGGAGATTGATGTAAATTCTTCTTTCACAACCTCAGGATCGTGGCCTTGTAATTCAACAAAAAACACTTTTTCATCATCAAAGCCAAAGTTGGAATTTACAAGAAAATTGGCCTGTTCCCGAAGAACCAGGATCGTGACAAGCATCAGAATAGATAGGCTGAACTGAATGCTCAGAAGTGTTCTTTTTCCTGTAAAAAATGACAAAACGGATTTTTTTCTGCTCCTGATACCCACCAGGGAGCCTTTCAGAGATTTCACAGTATCAATTTTGGAAATAAACAGGGAAGGACCTATTCCAGTAACGATTCCCAACAAAATTGTGAAACTGAAGAAATAAAGATAGGCCATCCACGTGTCTTCAAGAGTTAGATCTATTTGGCTAAAAATCCAGATCTCGTTGAATGACTGTATCAGTATCCTGTACATGATAATGGCAGCAAAAAGTGAAATAATTGAAATGACAATAGATTCAACAAGAAACTGAATTACTATCTGTTGCCGCCTTGCACCATTTACTTTTCTGATTCCAATTTCTTTTGTACGACTTAGCGATTTCGCGATAGACAGGTTCGTATAGTTGATCGTAGCAGTTACTATAACAACCAGGCCAAGAAGACCAAAGAAAGCCAATACAAACCATGGAAATGTAAATGAGATCTCATTGCTCATTATCCTGCCTGGTACTATTTCATTCACTGCCTGTAATTCAAATGCGTACCCTGGGTGGTCTTCATCCAACTCTATGTTTCTTTCTGCGATTTCAGTAATTATTCGATCTGCTTCAGCGCGAGAATTGGTATTGGAGAGAACTAGGTAGTTGTAGTTGGACCAAATATTTCCCCATTGCCTGTATCGATCACTAACCACGTTTTTTTCTTCCAGCACCGGAAGGGTAGCCATGGATGCCAGTGCCTCAAATTTGAGATGTGTGTTTCCTGGAGGATCTTTGACCACTCCAATTATTTTGTAGTTTCCATGATCTTCAAAATCCACTGTTTGACCAACAGCACTTTGCCTGGGAAATAGCTTCTCCGCCATTGTTTCATTAAGGAGAAGATTGAATGGTTCTTCCAGTCCTTCTTTTGATCCTTCCAGGATTTCAAATCCGAATACATCGAAGAAATTTTCATCTGCATAAAGCGAGCTTAGTTCCAGAATCTTATGTGGAGACCTTATTTCTCCCCGGAATTGATGATTGAGGTTGGTGATGCTTTCAATGAACGCATACTGATTCTCTAATTGTTCTTTTAATAACATTGGAGAAGTAGCATACACATCATCGAAAGGACCATCCTGACCCTTTGTGTATGTGGTAACCCGGTACACTCTATCGCCATTGGGATGGAATTTGTCATATTGGAAATGATCGTATACCAAAAGGATTAATACCAGGCAGACGGACATACTTAAGGAAAGTCCGATGATGTTAATGGCAGCAAAAAACTTATGCTTTTTGATATTTCTAAGTGCAATGAGAAGGTAGTTTTTGAGCATGATTTAAGTTTCGAATTTGATGAATATGACAGTTTGATATATGAAGGATGTTGCATTTCTACAAAGGTTGTATCGTTTATGCAAAGAAATTTGATATATCAATTTTATTGAAAAAATGAGGGTATTCGAACTCAAAGGTTGTTTTCTACATAACCTATACCTGAGACCGAGACATGAAGTTTATTAATGAAAACTTAAACCTTTTGATTAATGAAACTTCAAACGTTGTTATTTCTTTTAGTATTGATGGTTTCTTGTGGAGACAGTGGAGATCCACCTCCCGATGAACCAAAATTGTCTGCTCCAACATCGTTGGATATCCGCGATGTTTCTAATCAAGGAGATGGAAGTGATTTAGAGCTGAGTTTTATTAAGCCCTCAGACGTGAGCCTGGTTGAAGAATTCAGGGTATTTGTTGTTAAGTCAGGTAGTTCCGGTTCTTTTGATTCATTAACTGCACTTTCCTCTAATTCCTATACAGCGCTTGGTGTAGACGCATCCGAAAACCAAGTATCCTTCAATCCTAACCTGGTCGATAATGATGGAGATCCTGTAAGTGAAGGTGTGGATTATAATGTTTTCGTACTCTCAGTTGGTACAGGTGACCTTGGCGGTGCATTATCTGTTGCTTCAAGCACAATCAGTCTTGAACAAAAAAGCGCTGTAAAGACATTGACAGATTCTTTCGATGCTGGTTCAGGAGGAATGGATGTTGATGCTGAAGGCAATATCTACATGGGTGATTTTGGAGCTGCACTTGGTGGTGCTCCGGGCACCAGGGTATACAAAATAACTCCTGATGGCCAGGTATCTGTTTTTGCCTCAGGATTGCTGGGAGCTTCAGGAAACGACTTTGACAGTGAAGGAAACCTCTACCAATCAAGTATTCAAGGTGGAATCTTAAGTAAGATCACTCCAGATGGAATCGTTACCACTTTTGCCTCTGGGTTCCAGGGCCCGGTGGGAGTAGCTTTTGACGGGGAATCAAATTTCTATGTCTGCAATTGTACCAACCACACCATAAGTAAAGTGGATATGGATGGTAACGTATCACTTTTTTCTTCCAGTGGCTTACTTGCTTGTCCTAATGGTATCGACATAGATGAAGACGGCAACCTTTACATTGCTAATTTCAACAGTGCAACAATTGTGAAAATAACCCCTGAAGGTGCTGCCAGCTCATTTGCTTCAATGCCGGGTAATAACATGGGGCATCTCCTGATTGGTGGGGAATTCATCTATATAGTTGCCAGGGGGATCAATGCCATCTACAGAGTAGATTTCCAAGGTCAGGTGTCTTTGTTTGCTGGAACAGGTACCAGAGGGCTGGCCAATGGTGGTTTGGATCAGGCAACGTTTTCCTTGCCTAACGATATGGCCTTTAGCCCCGACGGAAAAAAAATATACATCAATGATGTTGCCAGTTTCGACCCTGCTTCAACGGGTATAATCAGTCCTGTAGTAATAAGAGAGATTGACATAAAATAATCTAAACCCTACTTATAATGAAAATAGCAAAAACTGTGTTGCTAACGGTATTTATAGCTGTACTGTTAGCTGCTATCCTGACAAGTTGATCAGGTAATGATACCGATATTCCAGGCGATATAGATGCATCAAAAGTGTTGAGTATTTCCGTCGATGACATTACGAATAATGAAGGTAAATCATGGCCCTGTTTTCTGTGTTGAGGAGCGAAATGGAAGCAGTGATCTGGATATATTAATTCTTTGGGAGCAGTCTTGAAACATTCGTTTTTCAATTTCCTTCAGAGTTTGTATACTAGCATTATCAGAAAAAAAGCCTAAATTAATTGTTTGTTTAACCTAATCGAAAAATCATGGCAAGCAGCAACTATGCAAGTTTTGGAGTCAGATGGGTGGCTCATATTATTGATTACATCATTATTTATGTCGTAAACCTTTTTGTAATTGTTCCGCTCCTTGGAGCAGTTGGTTTTGGAATAGCCTCTACCAACAATTTTGACCTTGAATCAATGACTGAGGGTGATATTATGGCATCCGCGATGGCACTCATGTCAGCATTGGTAGTGGGGAGCGCGATCGCATACGTAATTAGAATTATTTATGGCGCAGCTTTTGAATCAAGTAAGCACCAGGCCACTCTGGGAAAAATGGCAATGGGAATTAAGGTAACTGATACCAATGGAGGAAAGCTTACCTTCGTTAAGGCTCTTCTTCGTGCAATTGGCAAGATTATTTCCGGAATGCTCATTTTCATCGGATACATCATGGCTGCTTTCACGGAAAA
>JANQEC010000422.1 GCA_028278585.1 Cyclobacteriaceae bacterium
AAAAACTGCACTTCGTTTGGTGCTTCATCTTTTAAAACAGCCAAAAGAATTTACGGGAGAACTTTCTGTTGCTCTACAAGAGTTAAGAGAAAAAATCAAGTACTGCAAGATTTGTCACATCATTTCCGACACGGAGGAATGTACGTGCCAGACAGCTTATAGTGATACCTCAATCGTTTGTGTAGTTGAAGATACACCCGATGTTTTGGCCATTAGGAACACGGGACAATACAACGGACTTTTCCATGTTTTAGGTGGAAGGATCTCACCCATGGATGGAATTGGTCCTGAAAATGTAAACATCGATTCTTTGATCAACCGACTGAAAAATGATGGTCAAATAAAGGAGGTGATCTTGGCACTTAGTGCTACAATGGAAGGTGATACAACTTCTTTTTACATTACAAAACTTTTAAAAGACCTAGACATAAAAGTCACTACCATTGCAAGAGGAATTCCAGTTGGCAGTGAGCTTGAATTTGCTGATGAAATTACCCTGGGGAGAAGCATAGCAAAGCGAACACTCTTTAACCAGGAACACTAACGCCTGCGAGCCCGTCCTAAATTTTGTGAAAGAAGCACTGCAATACCTACGGCGAGAATCAAAAAGATCCACCTGGGATTTCCCTCTCTATACGTTTTCATCAGATACCAGACGCTGAGAAAAAGCGTAAGCAGAATTCCTGCTGATGCGAAAAACCGAAGTGCCTTAGGATTCATTATTTTTTTAAAAGTTGCCTTCGATGCAAAGAAATAGATAATTCTGATTTAAAATTCCGATTTGAGAGATATACATACCAGTTTGTCATGCCTTACTTGAACAGGCGGCTTACTTTTGCCGCGCATGGGAGACTTTATTGAATTTCTGTATTCGAGATTTTTGCTCAGCAATGGTGTATCGATTGATACCAGAACGATTGAGGATGGGAATCTTTTCTTTGCGATAAGCGGCCCAAATTTTAATGCAAATCAATTTGCAAGTCAGGCGTTAGAGAAAGGAGCCTCATATGCTGTTGTTGATGATGAAAGCTACGTTACTGATGAACGGATTCTTTTAACAAAGAACTCCCTTATTGCCCTACAGGAATTGGCCCGTTTTCATCGATCACGATTCAAAAAGCCGGTTTTTGCGATCACAGGGTCCAATGGAAAAACAACAACAAAGGAACTAATCACCAATGTTCTTTCTGAAAAGTATATCGTACATGCCACCAAAGGGAATTACAACAATCACATTGGAGTACCCCTGACATTGCTGCATATTCACCCACAGGTGGAAATTGCGATCATTGAAATGGGTGCAAATCATGTTGGTGAAATAGCCGCACTTTGCGAATTGGCGTCACCTACACATGGATTGATAACCAACATTGGTCATGCCCACACAGAGGGTTTTGGAGGGTTTGAAGGGGTGATCCGCGGGAAAAGCGAATTATTTGATTACCTGAGAAAAAATGATGGACAGGTATTCATCAATATGAGTGATCCTGTTTTATCAAATATGTCTAAGCGATTCGAAGACCCTCATGGCTTTCCGGACGAAGATGTGAGGTTGTTAGGAGCCAAACCATTTGTGAAATTCGCTATTGGAGCGAATGAGGTCGAAACCAATATGATTGGCTCATACAATTTTGAAAACATTGCCTCGGCTATTAAAGTTGGAAGGCATTTTGACGTTTCCGATGAAAAAATTGCGTTGGCGATTGCAGGCTACCTTCCTGAGAATGCAAGATCTCAGGTGATAAAGAAAGGTTCACTCACAATTATTCTCGACGCATACAATGCAAATCCGGATTCCATGAAAGCAGCATTGAGCAGTTTAGCTAAAATGGATGGAAGAAAAGTAGCCATTCTTGGAGATATGAATGAACTGGAGAATTCGGATCAAGAGCACACCGAGCTAATAGCCTTTGCAATTGGTCTGGACCTGGAGGTAATTACCATTGGTAAGAAAATGGGTGTCACTGAACTGGTGCCCAGGCATTTTGACGATAAAGAACCATTGATCAATTACCTTAAGAGCGAAACATTTCCAGACTCAATTGTCCTGTTGAAGGCCTCACGATCGATCAAATTAGAAACAATCCTAGAATACCTACAACCATGAGTTTACAATTCACACTTGATTTCCTTTCTGACTTGGCAAAACACAATAAGAAAGAATGGATGGACGACAATAAGAAACGATACAATGAAGCGAAGGGCTATGTAATCGAACTTGTAGCAGAAGTGATTGAAAAAGCCTCAGCTTTTGACAAGTCTTTAGCTGGTCTTGAACCAAAGAAGACATTGTTTCGAATAAATCGGGACATTCGATTTAGCAAAAACAAAGATCCCTACAAAACCAACTTTGGTGCTGCTATTGTAGATGGTGGCAGGAAGTCCGGAAATCCAGGATATTACTTGCATATCAAACCAGGAGAAAATTTTATTGGTGGAGGGCTTTACCAACCTGAAGCTCAAGTGTTGCAGAAGGTGCGTCAAGAAATTGATTACAACGGATCTAAGATCCATAAGATCATTGATGACAAAAATTTCAGAAAGATATATGCAGAACCTTATGGTGATGACCGATTAAAAACGGCACCTAAAGGCTATCCGAAAGATCATCCGGACCTGGAGTTGCTCCAATTAAAGCATTACGTTTTTATGAATAAAATTTCAGATAAAGATGTCACTTCTAAGAAAATGGTAGACCTGACGGTGAATGCGTACAAGACGCTTTATCCTTTTAATCAATTTTTAGCGGAGGCTATTAGCTAGTTCTTGCTCCTCCATTTGTTTATAATAA
>JANQEC010000011.1 GCA_028278585.1 Cyclobacteriaceae bacterium
CAACTGAGTGCAATCATGTTTACAGACCTTGCCGGCTACACCGCCATGATGCAAGAAGATGAAATCAATGCAAAAGGATTAAGAGATCGCCATAGAAAGATTCTGGAACGTGAGATTTCGGATCATGACGGAAAAATCCTGCAGTATTATGGCGACGGAGCGCTCTCGGTCTTCAGTAGTACAATTTCTGCCGCTACATCAGCTGTTTCTATTCAAAAAGCCTCCATTACTGGTAACATCCCCTTGAGAATTGGAATACATACCGGTGATGTTGTAATAGAAGATGATGGCGTTTATGGTGACGGGGTAAATATTGCTTCAAGAATTGAATCGTTCGCAACTTCTGGATCGATCATGATCTCAGACAAAGTATTTGATGATCTAAAGAATCACCCTTCTTTTCAACCGTCTTTGATGGGTGAATTTGAGTTAAAGAATGTAAAACGTCCGGTTGAAGTCTATGCTTTGACTAACGATGGACTTGTTGTCCCTCAGCGTACTGAGCTGAAAGGTAAAGTGAAGGAGCGTATTAAAAGTATTGCTGTTCTTCCCTTTATTAACAGAAGTGCAGACCCTGAAAATGAATATTTCAGTGACGGAATTACCGAGGAAATAATAACAGCCCTAGCAAAAGTCGAAGGTCTTCGTGTGATCTCACGTACAAGTTCTTTTTCATTTAAAGGGAAAAACATGGACGTGCGAGAAATCGGGAGACAACTAGAAGTGCAGTCCATATTGGAGGGGAGCGTAAGAAAGTCTGGAAATAAGGTGCGTATCAGCGCACAGCTAAGCAGCTCTTTTGATGGCTATGAACTTTGGACAGAAACTTATGACAGATTGCTTGAAGACATTTTTGAGGTCCAGGATGAAATTGCATTGAAGATCTCTCATCAGCTAAAGGAAAAGCTCTCTATCAGTTCCATGGAATCCGAGGATAAAACCAAAAGTGTTGAAATAGAAGCTTACAATTGTTATTTACAGGGACTCTTTTATTACAACAAATGGACTCCTGACAATGCCAAAAAAGCTGCTGCAGCTTTTAACAAAGCCATTGAAATCCAACCAGACTATGACCAGGCATATGCAGGATTGGCACTTGCCTATTCACTGTTATCCTTCACAGGCGTTTTAAAGCCTGAAGAAGGGTACATGCTGACAGAGCAGTCTGGAAGAAAGGCCCTGGAGCTCAACGAGCAATCGGATACTGGCTATCTCGCCCTTTCATATGTTGCTTTTTTCTATCACTGGGATTTCGAGAAGGGAAGAGAGTATGCGAAAAAGGCGCTGACAATCAATCCAAAGTCATCAGATGCTAATCTGACCTCCTCTCTCTACCCCATGATCCATGGAGATCTGGATGAAGCAGTTTCTTACATTGAGAAGGCAAGGGAAATTGACCCTCTTTCATCACTAACCAATCGCACGCTTGCAGATGCATACTATTTCCGAGGTGACTATACGCTGGCTATCGAAGTATATGATTGGCTACTGGATCAGGACCCGGAATTCATGACTGCCTTCGAGTTTAAAGGCTGGGCTTACCTAATGAATGGGGATTACGAGGAGGCCATTGACATTTTCAAGGCAATCGGAGGTGATAATGCAGTTCACTCCATTAAGCCCTTTGTTCAACTTGGATATGCCTATGCTCTAAAAGGGGATGTGGATGTTGCAAAAACTTATTTAGAGGAGTTGATAAAAGATGCAAAAGCCAACCCTGAAGGCGCGCATGATTTGAGTTTTGCTACGCTGTATACCGGTCTTGGGATGATCGATGAAGCATTTGAACATCTTGGAAAGGTACTTGACTTGAAGCTGGGGGCTGCCGTTCTTATTAAATCAAGCCCTATTTGGAAGCCGTTGCGATCTGACCCCCGGTTCGATAAGCTCTTAGCCCAAATCGGTATTTCATGATGAATTCTCGTACGTCATAAATCTTAGTATTACTATTCACTAAGAGGTGCGGTTTCATCCGCTTTTTTCTTGACGTTATCATTCTCGTCATAATATCCACCACCAACAGATTCGTCTGGATCTAATTCATCCAATGAATCGTCGGCACAACTTGTACCAAAAAACAACACTCCACCCAGAAGCATTATTCTCAAAGCTTTTGATTTTGACATAGTTACCTTTTTAAATTGACCTTGAGTGTTATACGAGAGCTACACCCATTAAAATGAGCGCTTTTTTACAATAAATTGATTCCCCCAGGTTGGGGATCGAAGTAGCAGTCTTGATTGAGGTGTTTCCTGGTATAAGTTCCAGTGCAAAAAATATTATTTAAGGTGTGTAACCTTCGATCGCTTTTTGGGTAACTTATCTGAATTTACCAGCATCCCTGGTTTATTAACCAGGAGAATTTTCGATATGAAAAAAGCTGGTGGTTAAAATTTTAACAAGACAAATACTGCCGAATTATTCGGCTGGCCAGGTTTGAATTTGGAAATCACAGATGAGCATTTGATGGCTCAAGTCAAAAATGGACAGCTTGATCAGCTGAACGAATTGTTTGACCGCTACAGTAAGCGGATTTACAATTACTTTCTAAAGTCAACTTTGGATAGAGATGACAGTGATGACCTTACTCAAGAACTTTTTATAAGAGTGATGAAATACAGGAAATCTTATAAAGAGGGTCAAGCAGTACAATTCTGGGTTTTTCAAATCGCGCGGAATATGGTTAAAGATCATTTTAGAAAAATGAAAGTCCATAAAGATCAATTCAATCCTGTAGAAGTGATGCCGGAGGTCGTGGAGGAAAACCTGGAGGAGAACAGAGAGCGAGAAAAACAACTCTACAAGGCAATGAAAGAATTGCCTGATGACAAAAGAGAACTCCTGGTTTTGAGCAAATTCGAAGGCTTAAAATATGAACAGATTGCAGCAATGCGAAAAACATCAGTTAGCAATATTAAAGTGCAGGTCCATAGAACAGTAAAAGAATTGAAGGAGCTGTACTTCGCTGACGAGCATAAGTGGACTTAAGTCAGTTATAGACAAAACTTAAAAAGATGAAAAAAGAGATCACAGATGAGGAATTGATTGAGTTGATTGAAGGGAATCCCAACAAAGAGCTTGAGCAGCTACTCTCTCAAGACGTTGACCTTAAAAAGAGGTTCAGCGAGCTCAAGGAAATGCTTGTTATAATCCAAGACTCTCAAAGGCCCGATGTTCCTGCTCATATAAAAATGAATTTCCAGGCGGCCATTCTTGCAGAAAAATCAAAACAACCCGGCCAATACTCATGGATGCATGTAGCTGCAGCTATAACAATTCTAATCCTTGGTTTTGGGTTGGGTAGGTTTTCAGGGAACTCCAATGCCTCTGAATTGGCAAATCTCAAAACTGAAATTGAGTCACTGAAAGAAGTGACATTAACGAGTGCTTTGCAACAATATTCAGCAAGTGAGCGAATAATGGCTGTAAATCAAATTGAAGCCTCAGCTCGTGAAGTAAACCCGGAATTGATCTCAACGCTGATCAATACCTTGAACTCCGATGAAAGCCCTAATGTCCGATATGCTGCCCTTCAGGCTTTGGCCAACTATATAGACAGTGTAGACGTGAGAGCTGAGTTGGTTAAATCACTGGAATCTCAGAAGGACGCATTACTCCAGATTTCACTGATCACCATTCTCGTGGAAGCAGAAGAGCGTAGCGCAATTGCTCCCTTAAAAGATATAATTGATAATGAGGAGATTTCACCTGAAGTGAAGCAACAAGCAGAGATTGCAATTCAGGTCTTAACATAAAACACAGATCAATAAAGAGCTAAATATGAAAACGACATATAAAAACAACATGAGAACCATACTTGCAGGAGTATTACTGTTATTGATTCAGTCTGCTTATGCGCAAAGCGGTTCGGTATTCAGATTTGAAGTATCAGGAAACGCCTCAGAAACCATTCTCTCAATAGATCAGCTCGCTGCAGATCTTGAGATCAACGGAGAAGACGTTTCAGAAATTCTAATCACAGCCGTGGATTATGATGGGCTTCCGGAAAAAGCAAAAGGACTTAAACCCCTCTCGGGAGGAGAACCGGAGAACACTGGGATTGGCCTTAGTATAAAGCAAGAAGGAAATGTGATCTATTTATCTGGTGCTCATCGAGAAGCCGATGATGGCGAGTACAGGATACGTGTGCCAAAAGACCTAATGTTAAAACTGGATTATTTGAGCTGGCAAGCCGGGGATGTTGAAATTTCGGGAATGCAAAACGAGGTTGAAGCAAAAAGTCAGGTTGGGGATCTGATTTTTGTGGACGTTACAGGACCAATTGTCGCGCATACATTAAGTGCTGACATGGAGGTCATCTTCTCTTCCCTGGATCAATCCAACCCCTCTTCAATTACATCAACAAGTGGTGATATTGATGTGACACTTCCTGCTTCCAGCAAAGGGACATTTAGAATGGCTACCGTTTCCGGAGGAGTATATACCGACTTGGATTTTGATCTGGGTGAAGATGCCGATAAAAGAAGACTCG
>JANQEC010000060.1 GCA_028278585.1 Cyclobacteriaceae bacterium
CTAATATGCTTCAGCAAAGAGCAGATAGCATTCATAAAATGTCCAAGTTTCTCAAATATTTGAACTTTCGTTTAGACGTTGTAGTAAGAGACATCACAGGATTGACGGGCTTAAAGATCATAGAAGAAATTTGCCAAGGCAATCATGATCCCGGATTATTGGCAGCTCACAGACATGGTAATTGTCGAAAGTCGGAAGAGGAAATAGCCAAGGCCCTGGTGTCCAATAAAAGAGCAGACTATCTATTTGGTCTAAGGCAAGAATTTGACAGGTACAATTTCTATTCAGCTAAGGTCGAAGAATGTGATAAAGAAATCGGAAGGTTCCTCAATGAGATTGTAAAGGAAAAAGAGGTAGATGATCTTCCAGAAGATAAATACTTCAAAAGACAGAACAAAAAAGCCATCAAGGGCATAGATCTTAATGTTGTAGCTTATCAATACTTTAATGGAGTTGACTTGCTATCCATTCCAGGAGTAAGTCATTCCACAGTGTTGACCATCATGAGAGAAATTGGTCAGGATGGGTTTGGTAAATTTCCTTCAGCCCGCCATTTTGCTTCATGGCTTAAGCTAGCCCCAAATAACAAAATCAGCGGGGGCAGGATACTCTCCAATCGAATACCACAAGGCAGTAACCGGCTCAAAATTGCCCTTCGCAATGCAGCTAATGCAGTAGGCAACCTCAAGGATTCAGATCTTGCTAAATTCTTTAGAAAGATTGCCTTCAAAAAAGGAAGACAAACAGCCATCAATGCGACTGCCAGAAAGATTGCAGTGATCATTTGGAACATGGTAACAAAGAGACAAGCATACAATCCAACAAATAATTACCTATTTTTAGATCAAAAAAGACGCATTGTAAGCAGAATGAGAAAACAGATTGCTGATTTAGGCCTAAATCCTGATGAGCTTGGCTTTTCAAGAGCCAATAGAGATAAAATAGCTCAAAAAATTACAGCTGATAATCAATCGATTAGCTTACGTTAGTCAGTATTAGATAAAATGAATATTTGGATTGAATAAATTAAGATGACAACAACATTTTTAACATTTGTAGGCAACCAATGCGGAAAGGCTGAGGAAGCGATAAATTTTTACACTTCCATCTTCCCGAATTCGGAAATTAAAAGCATAAAAAAATACTCGGAAGGAGAGGCAGGAGGTACACCCGAACTTATTAAATATGGAGTATTTACATTAAATGGAACTGATTACATGGTTTCTGAAAGTAATTACAATCATGCTTGGTCATTTACACCGGCAGTTTCACTTTTAATAAGTGATAATTCTGATGATTTGATACAAACACTTTTCGAAAAGCTTTCCTCAAATGGTGGTCAGATAATGGTCCCTCTAGATAACTACAAAGGTGAAGGCGATTACGGATTTGGTAAGAAGTTTGGATGGTGCGAAGACAAATATGGTATATCGTGGCAATTTGTACTTTCTGAATAAAATGAGATGAAAATGAAAACTACCGCCAATAACTAAGCATTCGTGTGGCCCATCGGGCCTAACATGAATGCTTAGTTGATCGAAAACAGCCAAAAGCAGTGTCTATGGGTTTTGCTTTAGAAAATACTCTCCTATGGAAGGTGATTGAAGTGAACCTAAAGGGTAAATTCAAAGGTTTGTAAGCCTTGGCAGACCCTTATGAGGTTGTCAGACTCAACGTATTGACAGATATGAGCGGATATTCTTAAAATTTGGACAAGCCATTTCCCATTGGTGCGGTGTCCACATTTAATTAATTAAGTGTAATTGCTCTCATTGTTTTCCAGCTCTTCGGAGGTCCTCTGGCATCGAAACGAAGAAGTGTAATCAGAGCTCCTTTCTTACAGAGCGGACAGACCCGGTGCATGATTCTTTGAGGGACATCAATACTCAATGAGGGCAATTGTGCCCGGATTTTTTCAAGGTTAGCCTTCTTACTGCAACTGCTTAGTATTCCATAGTGGCGAATTCTAACAAACCCCCTTGGTAGAATGTGCAAAGCAAACCTTCTTATAAACTCCTGATGGGTGAGTGTTGAAATTCCCTTCCTACCTGCCTTGCGATAGTTCTTTACAGAAAAAGAAATTCTGTCCTGTTGAATGGGAAGTATCCTGGAGTTGCTAATGGCAACTTTATGGGTATATCTGCCCAGGTATTCAATCCCCTGTTTTGGTCCATAGAAGGGTTTTTTGGCATAGATCACCCATGGCTTGGAAAACAGCCGGGCCCCCAATGCTGATGGCAAGACATGTTTCTTTCGAAGTTCGATGATAAATTTAGCCCTGAATACAATACTCATGGCTTTAACTGGAAAAAGGAAT
>JANQEC010000072.1 GCA_028278585.1 Cyclobacteriaceae bacterium
TCCGGTTTAAGCTTGAGATGGGCTTGTTCGATCCTGTCTAAAACACGATCTAGACGATCTTGGTGTTGTTCAAAATCTGCTTCGAATACTATGATATCATCAATGTAGGCGAGACATGTGTTTCCCAGCATTCCTGAGAATACCACGGTCATTAGACGCTGAAAAGTGGCGGGGGCATTACACAATCCGAATGGCATCACTTGATATTCGTATAGCCCATTGGGGGTTACGAAGGCAGTCTTTTGCCTATCTTTTTGAGAGACTTCTACTTGATGATACTCTGATGCCATATCTAAGGTTGCAAAATATTTTGATCCGGCTAGGGTATCGAATAAATCTTCGATTCTGGGTAAGGGGTCTGCGTCTTTTTTTGTAACAGCATTTTCCTTCCTGTAGTCAATGCATAGTCGGATGGAACCGTCCTTCTTGAGGACGATCACTATTGGAGAAGCCCAAGGGGACTGTGATGGTTGGACGATCGCAGTTTGAATCATTCGATTGACTTCGTCGTTAACTTTGTCTAGCTGAGAGTGAGGTAAACCTCTTGGGGCTTGTTGAATGGGGAGATTTTCGCCGGTGTCAATTTCATGTTTTATTATAAAAGTGCGTCCCAAATCCATAGGTCCCGAAGAAAACACATTATAATGTTTATGAAGAAGTTTTACTAGTTGATCAAATTGAAGTGATGGAGGTTCAGTGTTGATATTGGCTATTGCAAGATTTGCTCCGTTATCGGATTTTCTAGTTTTCGCATTCGAATTTTCCGCAATTGCAAAAACCGCTTGTTTTGCAATTGTGACAGGGTCAGTAAAAGCTAGTTTGATCCCTGGTTTTAAATGAACAAAAGTAGGGCCGAAGTTTACTAGCAATATACTAAATGGCCAACTCGCGGGATCTATTAGGACGCGGCCAATGAGAATAGAATATTTCTCTTCAACATTTGGGTTGGGTTCAACAAGAAGATATTGGGCCCGCTCAAGGTCTGTATTAATATCTCTCAATTCTCCGCGGCACATTATCTCTTCAATTGATGCCACCTCGAAATCATCCATTAAATGGACAGAATTGATTTCAACATTAACCCGTGGAGCCCTAACGCATTTCGAATTCGTTAACAACCTAAGGGGACTACAATTGTAGTCCATTTTAAAGTATTGTTTTTCAGGATAGGT
>JANQEC010000108.1 GCA_028278585.1 Cyclobacteriaceae bacterium
ATAAGAAGGTGCATACCCACCAAAAACTTTCCTTTTTTTAGAAGTCTTTTGAAGGATAGAATTGGTTAGGAAGGTAGCTGAGTAGGAGTAGCTTAGTGCATATTCGTTCAATAGATAGGATTGACTGGAATAATGTATTTCCCTTTCTTCGATGGGGTTCTGTATTAATGCATCAAGGTTAATCAGACCAATTTTTCCATCCGGGATGATGATTAAAGATTGGACATTTTCCATTTGATCTAACTGTTCTTTCAGCAATAGTTCGTACAGCCTATGAGAGTTGACAGCAAAAAGCTCATTTGCTTCTTCTTTGTTATTTAGTATGAAGTCATAACTGGATAGTGATTTTCTATAATCACTGATGATATCGTCAAAATTCGTTGGAAGTTCTTGTTTATGGACCTGTAAACCCTTATTAGTGATACTAAAAGTATAGAGATGATTTTCGCTGATGAAGTATTCGATGACAGCAGCAGTGTGATCTGCCATACGCTCTTGTACAGAGGCGATGGAGGAGGGCTGTAGTTGATACTTTAGTTGATAGTATTTGTTGTAGTTCTTTTCTATGTAGGTAACAAGGCTGTCGATTTTAATTTGATTGTCGAAAAGCGCTTTCTCATATAGGGTGATTTGGTCAGTTGAATTTCTCTTTCTCGCTCTTTCAAGTTTCTTCTTAAAGAATGCTCGTTCTGCTTCTAGCGAATTGTTCTTATCCAATAATGTATCCGGCACATTCCCAAACTTGATTGCTTTATACGTATGAACTGCTTGTAACAATACAAATGCCTTACTTTTCTCTGAAATTTCAAAAGCCTTCTCTGCATATTGTTTGTCGCCTGATAAACCATATTGAAATACCAACCCATCAATGGCACCGGCATACATAAGACTGCCTGTTTCGAAAAGCTGGATCTTATCGTCTTCAGTGGAGTATGAATTCCGAAGGCTCTCAATGTACTCAATCCCTTTTAAAAAAGTTTGGTTGGCCAATTCAATGGCTTCCTTGTTGTTCGGATCTTGCAACCGAATTTTTTGTAAGGCCAGACCCTTTTTGCGAATAACCTTTATCGCATTGAGTTTGGCAGAAATACCTTCTATTGGTGGATTAAAATCGATGGTTTCTTTTGAGAAGTTCTCTCCAGCCAGGATAAGAAGAGATTGGTGATAGAGCTCGGCTGCCCTTTTAAAATCTTCAAGCTTCATATAGTTATTAGCCATATTGGTTAAACCTGAAGCTACACCATTGTGAAATTCTCCGTGATTTACCCGATAAATATCAAGTGCTTCTTTCGCTAGTCTAAGGCTTTCATTGTAATCAGATATGTTGAAATAATAATCAGATAATTCATTGATCAGGGTGGCATAGAAGGAATGTGACTTTCCGTATTTGTTGATTGCAACATCTATCGCCTTTCGGAGACTCAGGTATTGATTCCCATAATCTTTTAGCCTCAAATGATACTTGGCATAAGACGAATGAATAGCAATGAATTCGTGATGATCTTCAGGGAGATTTGCCTTGGCCAACTCAAGTGCTTTATTGATGTTGGTCAGGAAATTTTGATCATCTTTCTTGTGAAAATAAGCAGATGCTAAATTGCCATAGAGGTTTACAATTTGAGAACTTTTATCTCCGATGGTCTCTGACCAGATTCGTATTGCTTCCTTGGTATAAAGGATGGCCTTGCTGTAATTTCCCAATCGGGAATAGATACTTGCAAGGCTTTGATACGAGTTTGAAACATTTCCATGATCAGGTCCTAACGTGCTTATATAAATTTGCAGTGCTTCTTCATAATAATTCTTAGCCTGTCCATATTGTCCAAAATCTTCGTAACACCTGCCAATAAGCTTGAGTGACCGTGCCAGAAGTGGGTGATTGTCCGACAAAAGCTTTTTCCTTATTTCATAGGACTTAAGATTGAAGTCAAGGGAAAGAATGAGCTCACCGTAGGCAATGTACAACCACCCGAGGCTGTTGTAAGTTCGGGCTGTTTCCAGGTTTTCGACACCCGGATATGCTTCCCATATTTTCAACGCCTTTTGTGCGTGATCTAGTGCGGATCGATATTGACCAATGGATCGAAGGATCAGATTCAATGAATTGTAGGATTGGGCTACCAGCGTGTCTGTCTCACCAAATAATTTCTGTCGGATTCGTAAGCCTTCTTTTGCAGGGTCTAGCGCCTCGTTGAAATTCATCTGTGAAGCCCTCGTTCTACTAAGGTGGTCATATGCCTGTGCCGTGAGCACATGATTAAGTCCGAATTTTGATTTGGAAAGCTCAATTGAGTAGAGGAAAACACTGTCTGAGGCTTTTAGTTCTGAATTGTTCATCAGGGCTCTCCCAAGCTCATTTAGTCCTACGATGTGAAGTGAATCTTGAGAAAGAGATGTAGCTTTCACAAAGTTTTTAAGGTAGAATACAACACTATCGTATTTGGCATTCTTATCAGCTTCCATTCCTTTCTGAAACAATTCATTGGGATCGTTGCTAAAACCAAGAGAGCAACAGAAGCTAAATCCCAATATGAAGGAAAACTTTTTCATGGCAGTGTTTCAAAGAGCTCTGCGGATTCATTGATTTTGTAATGGTTAGGTCTTTGTAGTATTTGGGTCAGTGTTTTTTTAGCATTTTGGAAGTCATTGATCTTGAGGTAACACAAAGCAGATATGTAGGTGGCTTGTTGAACGTATCTGCTCTTCTTAACCTGGGGATCGCTTAGGAAGATGATGGCTTGATGATAGTCAGGGTTCGATTGGTAGATCTTGCATAAGCCCTTGTAAAATTCCGTTTGTCCTGATTTGCCTTCCATGCTTTCAAGGAGGTCAAAAGCTTCGGTAAAATTTGACTCCTGGTAAAGGATGGAAAATCTGGCCCAATCTTCCTTTCCGTTGCTTCTCAAGAGAGGAGGTGCTTTGTACATGGTGGTGATCTCACTTTCTAATAGATTCCTTTCTTCCCCGCTTCGATTCATGACCACCCAGCCAATGCCTGCTATGATCAACAGTGAAGCTGCGAATTTGATGAAGGTAAATTTTCTCTTTGGCCTATCAACAAACCGTTGCTTGACCCTGGTATTTGATTGGTCAATAAGTTGATCGGTGCTAAGATTTGATGCATTTGCAATCGTATCGAGGTGTTCCATGCCTTCCAGGATGGATTGACACCTTTCACAAGATGTTATATGTTCTGCAATCACTGGTGGCTCTCCGGATTGCTTAAAATCCTTTAGTTCGGCGAGAGATGGATGCATGACATTTTTGGTTGGATTCATAATCATAGACTCATAACTCCTTAATTATTCCTTTTTATAACCTAGTTTTTTCTCAATTGCATCTTTGATGGCATTCCTGATCATCGTTTTTTTGTTTGCGACCGTTTTCAAGTTCAGGTCTATTTTCTCGGCAATTTCATGGTTCACAAACCCTTCGAGGTGAAGCTGCCATATCTTCAGCTCTTGTTTTGAGAGCGTTTCTTCTATGAGGCTTTTCATTGTCTGAAAATCAATTTTTCCATCGACTCGATGAGGCTCGAAGGATTGTGAAGGAGTCAAAACTTCACTTAATATCTGTGATCGTCGATTTTCTTTGTTCCAGTAGGAGAGGCAGTGGTTTTTCGCCAATGTAAAGATCCATCCATCCGGATTTTCTATTTTACTGATATTATTGTATTTCAAGACCTTCATGAATATATCGGCAACTGCATTTTCGGCGAGATCAAGATGGCGAAGTTTCCCCAAACAGTATGAGAGAAGGGTCTCATGATACATGGCATAGAGCGCATCGAATCCCTTGTTCTTGTCCCGAATATAATTGGACCATACCAGGTCTATTTTAGCGGTATCAGCCATACACGATCAATAATACAATTTATTCGGGAATAATCGGAGACTCACCAGTCTTGCTAAATAGCTAGGTTGTAAAAAAATATATCGCCTAGTAAGCATTGGTGGCTTATAAGGTCCCTCCAGGAGGGATCTTTTTTTGTGCTTTACTTTGCCGTGTTTACAATTAACTTTTTTGTATAAAAAAACCCGCCAAAAGCGGGTTTATTGTGATTCGCCCAGGACTCGAACCTGGAACCCCCTGCTTAGAAGGCAGGCGCTCTATCCAGTTGAGCTAGCGAACCGGATAATTAAAAAAGCCATCGCTTACGCCAAGGCTTTAGCGGAGAGAGGGGGATTCGAACCCCCGGTACGATTTCTCGCACGCATGTTTAGCAAACATGTGGTTTCAGCCACTCACCCACCTCTCCGTGGATTGTCCCTGAAAATGGAACGCAAATATAAAAGTTAGTTCGAAAAATTTCGGAGATATTCGAAAATATACATGCACACATTTGAGGTTTAAGCTGAATGTAATGAAAGGATTAAAAAGTTTATCCAGGGTTAACCTATGCCAAGCTTTGATTTAGATGAGTTTGCTGCTCTGATAACGAACAACGATTAACGAGTCACCCAACAAAACCCTTCGGATCGACTTTTTTATACAACGCCTCATAGAATAACAGAAGCCTAGATCGTGAGATGACGTATGGTTTAATATTCTGGTTATCCAATGCTAGTAGCAGGAACCTCTATCTAAAAAAATCTCAACCATAAGACAACGAATGAAAGATGTTCAAAAACTTAATTAAAACTTCTGCCAGAAATCTGCTTAAGAACAAAACCTATTCCATCATAAGCATTTTCTGCCTTTCCCTCGGGCTAATTGCATGTTTCAATATTGGGCTTTTTGTGGATGACGAGCTAAAACACGATAAGTTTCATCCTGATTATCGAGACATCCATAGGATCACGGCAAAAATCATTTCTGGTGGAAGCATTTATGATGAGGCCAGGTGTCAATTTCCACTGGCCAGGGCATTCAAATCCACCTTTCCCGGAGTAGTTGAAACTGTCAGGATGCATAAGGTAAAGAGTCCATTGATTGTTTATGAAGAAAATAAATTTTTGGAGAACAAGTTCTTATTTGCTGATGCATCATTTTTTGAGCTATTTGGATTTGAGCTTGTTAAAGGGCAAGCGGATGAAGTGCTAAAACATCCCAATAGTGTTGTACTTACGGAATCAACTGCTAAGAAGTACTTTGGAAATGATGATCCAATAGGTAGGTCAATTAAGTACAACAACGAACAATTGTTGAAGGTGACTGGAATTGCCCGTGATTTCAGGCAATCTCATATCGATTTTGATTTTGTTGCTTCATTGGATTTTCTGTTTGGGCTTTGGCGGGAGAGCAGAGGTCCAAATGGCCCCTCAACCAAGTGGTATTGGACAGGAGCCTGGACGTATGCCAGATTTGAAAATGATCTTCAAAAAGAGCTGATTGAAGAGCAACTACCATCATTCGTAAAAACCTACTTTCCAGAGGCCTGGAAAAATCAAGCCTCCCTTCATTTGCAAAGAATCGACAGAATCCATCTCACATCGGATCTGATTCGAGAGATAAAACCCAATGGAAGCCTGCAAAACGTTAGTATTTTCTCTCTGCTGGCCATACTTCTATTGTTTATCTCCTGTTTCAATTTTGTCAATCTTATGACTGCCCAGGGATTACTGCGGGCACGGAAGATGGGCATCAAGAGGGTGCTGGGAGCTTCCAATTTTCACATCATTGGGCAAGTATTGTTTGAAGCCATCATCATATGCTTTGTTTCAGGCATTCTAGCTTTACTCGTCACCTACTTGACGGTGTCAGATCTAAATACATTGGTTAACAAAACAATTGACTTTGAAGATTATCTCACACCATTAAACCTCCTTTTGTTTATTGCAGCTATTCTAACTCTTGGTGTTCTTGCCGGTTTATATCCGGCTATTCATTTTTCACGGTTTGGACATACCTCCGTTCAGAAAGGAACTCAATCGGCCTACGAAAGGAAAAATGGCATTAGAGAGATCCTGGTTGGTGTTCAGTTCCTGTTCTCTGTAATCTTGATAATAAGTGTGATCATTATCCATGATCAACGAGCGTTTCTGGCTAATAAAGATTTAGGGTTCGATAAGGAAAGTGTACTTGTGATCAGGGCTCAAAAAGATCAGAACAAAAATTTTAATGCTTTCAAAAGTGAGTTGCTACGAATTTCAGATGTGGTAAGCGTATGCGGGGTTTATGATGCTCCGGGAGAGGATATCAATTCTATTCGTTTTATCCCTGAAGGGGGCAGTAAATCAAACCCTGTTTCACTACTTATTTCTACAGTCGGACATGATTTTCTAAAGACTTTAAATATCGATATGTTAGAAGGAAGATTCTTTAGCGAGGAATTTCAAAGCGACTATGACGATGCCTTTGTTCTTAATGAAGCTGCCGTGAAAGAACTCGGCTGGGAGGGTGATCCGATAGGTAAAAAGCTGGACATGTTTGGAGGCGGAACCGACGAGATCGCCATGGAGGGAAAAGTAATCGGTGTGATGAAAGATTATCATCATGAGTCATTACATACTTCTGTAAAACCTATTGTCTTTAATGTGTTTGACGGTCGGCGTTACTATCTCGTGAAATTCAAAACAAACGACTATAAACAACTTATTTCCAGTATCAACGCGGTGTGGGAGGGTTTTGGCCAGCTGTGGCCCATGGAGTATCAATTGTTGGATGAGCGAATGGAGGCACTTTATCAAAAAGAGGAAGACCTGTCGAGGCTTATGGATATTGCGCTTTATCTGGCCTTGTTAATTGCCTGTATAGGAATTTTCGGCTTGAGCTCTTACATCATTCAGGGAAGAATCAAAGAAGCCAGCATTAGACGTGTATTGGGAAGTACCATCAACAGCCTGCTCGTATTATTGTCCCGCAAGTTTCTCATTCTAGTTGTTGTTTCGAACATAACCGCCTGGCCAATTACGTATTACCTCATGTCCAATTGGCTTAACAATTTCGAATTCTCTGTAGAGATCAATTTTTTATTATTCTTGTTCGCTGGACTGGTCACGCTTTCTATAACCTTTGTCATAACCGGTTTCCATTCGTTCAAAGTAGCAAAGGTCAATCCGGTAGATAATTTGAGGAATGATTGATTTGAGTTGTTATAACTGGAACGAAAACTTCTTGATTCCGGTCATTCAAAAACATATAGATTAGAATTCAAGCAAGTTGACCTTTGTACGGGATGGCTAAGGGACCTGGATAATTGAGTTGGTGTCATCCCTGTAAATCTCTTTACGTTTCTGATAAAATGTGCCTGGTCAAAATAACTCAAGGGCGTTCTTAGAAGGCTTTCATTCTTGACCACATGGTCAAACAGTGATTTTTGAAATCGAACTACTTGTCCATACAGTTTTGGCGAAAATCCGATAGCATCCTTATACAGTTGCTCTAGCCTCCTTGTGCTAATGTTTATGTCTTCTGCAATGTTATCGATTCTTAAATTTCCTTTGTTCATAATCATCATCTTCCACGCTGCAAAGAATCTTTCATCAAAGTCATTGAAGTTAAGCTTGGCCGTAATCAGTTGTTTCACTTTGGTGATAATTTCAGATGCCGAATCTAGACTTTCCAGAAGTTCTTCAAGCGTGTTTGTGAAGTCTTTGTCTACATCAGCAAGTGATAGCTCTTGATTTGAGAAATTTGTGGCAGAGAAAGAGAACAGCTTACATAATATCCAGGGCTGTAGTTGGATAATTAAAATCTTATTGGCCTTCAAAAGCGACATTTTGAATGATTCGCTTGTTAGCCCGTGTAAATAGGTGTAAGCGGAATCAGAGTGATTTTGTTTAGTAACAAATGTTTTGCTATCCGTTGAGGAAGTTATAAAAGGATACCCAGTCGGAAAGAAAACCACATCAAATGCTGAGGCACCTTCAACTACCCTGATCAAACGAACAGCATAATTCAGTTTATCTTCTGGTATGTGAGTTGTTACGTTCAGAGAATTGTTTTTTTAGTTTAAGGAAGACGCAAATTTTCCCGATGTTACTTCTTTGATTTCTTTTGGACATATCAAATGGGAAATAATACTTTAAATTTTGATTAAATTTTCATATTTAAGAATTTCTCTATTGAATTTAATTCCTGGAATATAGGCCTACTCTATTTCCTTCCGTATCCTCAATAATTGCAAAATATCCCATATCAGGGCCTAATGACGATTTTTCTGAAACGATAACAGTGTTTTTTCTTATTCTGTCAAGACTTTTCTGCAAGTCTTCTCCAGCGTGGAGGAAAACGATTGTGCCTTCCTTCGAAGGTTTCGCATTTTCGTCTTTTATCAGAGCTCCCCCAACACCACCACTTTCAGGATCGAATTGGAAAACGCCTAACCTGCTATTATGAAATTCCATAATCTGTAAATCATAGCCAAGCAAGTATGAATAGAAATTGACTGCTCTGTCAAAGTCAATCACTGGAATATTAAAATTTGAAATGGAGTTTTTTAACATCAGTTCAAGTTTTTTGGAACAAATGATTACTGTATTTGAGAGACAAAGAGAGAAAACAATAAAATTAAGGTATTGTAAAAACCCGAAATTCATTCAACTAAATGAGTAGGAAATCAGCGTAATATGTTAGGCATGGACCACAAAATCGCTCCCTTTTGTAGGGATTTCAAAAATATCCAACGTCACCAAAACACCCTGAAAACTAAATTAGGAGTGATCCCTAGCGAAAAAACACTTGTATCTATTAGTTCATTTTCCAATGAAGGTGTAGTTCGAAATTCGCGGTTCAGCGTATTGCGACGATCATAGACATTGAGAACAGATAATCCTGCACGATACCTCAGTTTCTGACTTTTTGACTCAAAATCATACATCACTGAGAAATCCAGCCTGTGGTAGACGGGAAGGTTGTTTCCATTCAGGTCCGAGAATGTAATGGCAACAGGCCCGCCTGCTGTGACAGCCTCGGTAACATCGGTAAATGATTTGCCAGTATGCCAGATCCATCCAAGAGAGAATTCCCAGTCTTTGAAAGATACAATGTGAGACCATTTTAACGTATGTTCGATGTTCCAGTTACCTGGAAATGGATCATCATTGTTGAGCCCCCTGAACTGGTTTTCAGTACGAATGTAGGAATAGCCCAGCCAGGATTCGTAACCTGAAAATTGCTTCTTTATGAACAGGTCAGTTCCTATGATATCGCTGTCACCTCGTCTGAATTCATTATCAATAGGATTAAGAAATCCAAAAGTCAGGGTAGTTACGTCATTGATCTGTTTCAGATATCCTTCCAGGTCAATGAACCAACCTCCATTGTTAAAATTTGATCCAAGGGTTAATTGATAGCTCTTTACAACTGGAAACCGATCTTTTGAAGAAAGAGCCCAAACTTTGTTTTCAAGTGATAGATCACTAACTACAGATTCTTTGATTTGGCTGGCTACCTGGGTACGGTATTCTGCGGAAGCATTGACCTTGATGAAATTCGACAGCCGCTTTTCCCCGTAAAAGCGTGGTTCAAAAAACGTAGCATCCAGCTCTGTGTAATGATTGACTCGTATTCCTGACTGGATAAAAATGTTGTCATTGTCGAATTGATATTCTGAAAATATGGAGTGTGTGTTAACCTTAGAATTATCAGCATCCAAAGTCAATTGGTACAATGGGGTTGATGTCTCGTATGCATATTGAATCCTGTTGTTTGAATAATGATATCCTCCTTTTAAGCTATGCTGACTATTGAATTTGTATTCCGAATTGACGCGATAACCAATATCCCGGACCAGGTTTTTCTTAGAAGCTATTTCTGAGGTATCCATCGCAGTGCTTACAAACTCGTACTTTAAGAGATACTTGGCATAGTTAACATCGATGTTGAAGGAAAACTGCTCATTGAATTTCCGATCCCATCGTACATTGAGACCTTCATTCGCATTGAATAGCAAATCATTGAACGATTGTGACCTTACTTCATCTTGTGAAGAGAAGTCCAGGTCATTCTTGTTATAGATGGCATTTAAGGCCAACTTGTTTTTTTCGTTGGGTTGCCAGACAAGGTTTGAGGTGAAGTCATTAAAGTAGAATTGGTTGTTCGCTTGCTGAGTACTTGAAGTACTCTCAACGATCTTCGTATTTTGAAAGACCCGGTCAGCCATTTGATTGTAGGTAAATGTTTCCAGGATGTCTGTAAAGGATCTTCTTCCTGAAAGCTGGAATGACAGCTTGTCTTTGATTATTGGAAGATTTACAAATGCATCGCCATATAGCATATTGGACCCTACACCTCCTGAAAACTGGTTTTTAACCGATTGATTGCTTTGGATATCCACAACAGATGAAACTCGATCACCGTATTCGGAGCCTGTGCCATTCTTAATGAATGTCACTTCTTCAGCGATATAAGGATTGAATGCAGAAATCATTCCGAAAAAATGACCCTGGTTGTATGTTTTTATACCATTCCATAAAACAAGGTTTTGATCAGGAGAACCTCCACGAACGAATAAGCCTGCAGCGGTCTCAAATGGACTGTTGACACCCGGGCTTTGCTGGATGCTTTGAAGGATGTCAGGTTCTATCAACCCAGTAAGACTTTTTAGCTGTTGCGGGTAAATCTCAATGTCCTTTTTTCGCTTTATAATCCCTGTAGCCAAATAATCTCTGACAACAACTTCTCGTAGCACCTCGACCGACTCATTCATTTGTGTGGTAAAACAGTTGAACATGGAGGATTCATTAACTAAGATCTGCTTTGCTCTGAAACCTACATAGCGGAAGTTGATCGTCGAATTGAAAGGAACAGAATCCAGA